>JALHNI010000032.1 GCA_022843605.1 Bryobacter sp. | reverse complement strand
ACTAATCAGGACGCGGGCCCGGACCCATTTTCCCCGACTAACCATCGGGGCCTCATTGAAGCCGTTGGTTGCGTGCGACCGTTTTTGACCACCCCGTCCATTTTCCCCGACTAACCATCGGGGCCTCATTGAAGCATTTGCATTGAAGCGGTGTGGACGGCGTGGCTTTCTAGTTTCCCCGACTAACCATCGGGGCCTCATTGAAGCCGCGAGACGGTAGGGACGGGCTCCACAGCGGAGCCGGAGTTTCCCCGACTAACCATCGGGGCCTCATTGAAGCGCTGTCGCCAGTGCGAGCCGGTGACCATCGGTGGCATTTTCCCCGACTAACCATCGGGGCCTCATTGAAGCTGAGCGTGGCCCAGATGGCCGCGAAGTTCGCCGCCACATTTTCCCCGACTAACCATCGGGGCCTCATTGAAGCGGGTGATCGGGGTCAGGTGATCGGGGTCAAACACGCTCCTACCCCGGATCCCAGTTAACCCTTGAGTACACATTGCCATAGCCCCATTCAGAAGGTGGGGGTGTGCCGCCCCCATTTCCGCGACAATCCGAACCGGTCTCAAACGCCTCAACCCTGAAGTCCACGGACTCGATAGCCTCACCGTCCAGTAACTGACCAAGGCCATGGCCGCCGCCACCGACACTTGTGTAGCCGAGGCCGCTCCTAAGTCCGCACTCGCCACCCGTGATGGGACTTCAGCCGCGTCCGCGGATTGCTCCTCCTCCGGGCACACCGGTTCCCGGCTGAACCGGCCTCGCGAGTTGCCCCAGCCCGCCTTAGTTGATCCGGCGTCACCACGTTCCTGCCTCGCCGACCTTCGTCCTGCTCCCAGTCGCCCACTCCCGGCCGCCAGTTCCCGTCGCTCATGCCTCCACATCCCACGTCCTTTTACCGTGCCGCCTCGGCGCAATCGCTCTCGCTGCTTCTTACCCCCGCCTTTCCAGGCCTTAGCGCTCACTTCTCTGAAAGTGACTGGCACTCCTGGACGCTCCAGGGTGAGCAGAGGTGTATATTAAGGGGCGCGATTTCATGACGATCCCCACGAACGGCGGCGCCCAGTCCCCGAACTTAGACAACCAACGATTGAGCGCTCAGTTGGAGCTCAAGAACCGTGCCCTGGCTGCAACGGATGAGGGGATCACGATCGCCGACCTCAGCCTGCCGGACAACCCGCTGATTTATGTCAACGCCGGGTTCGAGCGGCTCACCGGTTATTCGGCCGCCGAAGTGATTGGCCGGAATTGCCGATTCCTCCAAGGCCCCGGCGGCAATCCCCAAACCGTGGATATCTTGCGGTCGGCCGTTCGGGAGAGACGAGCGGTCACCGTTCAACTGCTCAACTACCGGAAAAATGGCGCACCCTTCTGGAACCGGCTCTCGATTACTCCGGTGAGCGACGCCACGGGCGTTGTGACTCATTTCATCGGGGTCCAATCGGACGTGACGGTGGAACGCGAGGCGACCGACGCCCTGCGAGAGGCCAATGAGCGCCTGCGGGCCGCCAGCGAGGCGATGAGGCTCAATTTGCAAGCGGCCGAAGCCGTGCAACGTTCTCTGTTGCCGGCCCAATTGCCGCACGTGCCCGGCATGAATTTCGCCTTCAAGTTCCGTCCCTGTCATGATGTGGGCGGCGACTGCCTGAACATCCTGCGGCTCGATGATCGACACCTTGGTGTCTACATCCTGGACGTTTCGGGTCATGGTGTCGCCGCCGCGCTCCTTTCGGTGACGCTCAGCCATATGCTCTCCGTCATCCCGGATCGCAGCTTCCTCTATCGAGCTTCCGGAGACTGCCCAGGCGGATACCGCATCTCTTCCCCGGTCGAGGTCGTCACCAGACTGAACCAACACTTTCTCCAAAACCCCGGCCCTCTGCAGTACTTCACCATGATCTACGGCATCCTCGATCAGGTGACCGCCAAGTTCCGCTACGTCTCGGCCGGTCACCTAAGTCCCATTCACTTCCCGTACGGGCATGCGCCGAGGATCCGTGAAACGGGTGGGATTCCCGCCGGACTCTTGTCCCAGGCCAAGTACGAGGAGCACACCATCGTGCTGTCCCCCGGAGACCGTCTGTATCTCGGCACCGACGGCATCATGGAGGCGGAAAGCGCGTCCGGCGACGAGTATGGCCTGGATCGGATGCTCGCCACGCTCGGCCAGTGCTCAGCGCTACCTCTCGCGGAGAGCTTGACCGTACTCATGGACGCGATCGAGGAATGGTCAGTTCCCGTAGGGCCCGCGGACGACGCCTCGATGTTGATCATCGAGCGCTGCGCCTAGTCCGGCCCGCCGCCCCTGTACCCCACCTTCCGCGACGATCCGCCCGGTCTCAAAACGCCTCAACCCTGAAACCCACGGACTCGATAGCCTCACCGTCCAGTAACTGACCAAGGCCATGGCCGCCGCCACCGCCCTTCCCCGCGTTCTCATTCTCGTCACCGGCAACACCGCTGAATTCAGCCGCGTTCGCGGATTGCTCCTCCTCGGGGCTTCGGGGGCATCGCAGCCCGGTTTCCACCGCGATTGAACTTCTCCGACGGACTGCGACGCAAAGCGCCGGCCGGGAAGTAGGGTCACACGCAGCTGGTAGGAAGTATGTCGATTCGACCGCGCCGGGATAACCGGCTACCCTTCCACTCCTTTCTTGCGGCCCCTCTACGCTACGCCAAACCGGGCCCTTGAAAAAAGCAGAGTGCGGATACGCCCAGACAGAACCGCAATCCTCCTGGCTGTGCGAATTCTGCTCATCGGGCTTGCACTCCGGAGGTTTTCATGAATAGATAGATGGCGGCCCATTGATCTTGTGTAGGCCTGGCACGAACACGGTTACCGAAAAAGGAGAGCTGGAATGAAAATCTTGGTTGCATGGAAGGTAGCGCCGGGCTGCTACAAAGCCGCAGTGGAGCGATTTCTGAGCACGGGCGCGCCGGATCCCGAAGGGGTGAAGACCATCGGGCGCTGGCACGCGCCGGGGTCCAGTTACGGATGGCATGTTTATGAGGGAACTCCCGCAGCCGGGGCGGAACTCGCGGCGTTTTGGGGCGATTTGCTGGAGTTTCAAATCACACCGGTCCTCGATGATGCCGAGGCCGGAAGCGTCATGGCCAAGAGTCTGGAAAAGTAACGCCTCCGATTCGGGCGAAGCATCGGGGGATCGGAGTCGGGGATCGGGGTCGCCAGGAATACCCAATCGGGGAAACTCATCCCGAGTACGCGAATCTTCGTAAAGAATTTCGGTGGCTCGATGCTGATGCTCTCCTCGTTGACGTTCGATGGAGTCAAGTCAAGGATGCGCTTGAGCCTGATTCCGAAGAGCTTGATACCCGGGTTGTGAACCCTGAAATACTCGCCGAAGCAAGGTCTACTGATCCCTCGAAAAAATGATGGAAGTTACCCGTCTTTCGGCTTTTCGGGGAAAAGTCGCATAGTACGGTGGAATGTACGGTGGATCGTACGGTGGAATGTTCGGTTGATTGTACGGCGGAATGACGGTTCCAATCAGCGTTGCCCTAAGGGGGTTCTCAGGTACGATCAGACTGAGAGTATGAAATGACGAGTGTCGAACGCGTCACGATAACGCTCCCAACGGACCTAATCTAAGACATCGACCGCCGCGAAAAGAATCGCAGCAAATTCGTGGCCGAGGCCGTTCGCAATGAGCTCGACCGCCGCCGGCGCGCCGACCTCCGCCGATCCCTTGATCATCCGCACCCCGAGAGCGCCGAACTTGCGGACCAGGGCCTCGAGGATTGGGCAAGGTCTGCCCGGCAAAGATACCGGCCTGCTGGTCGACCCGCTCGTCGGACAACCGGTCCGCTGGGTGGCAGGCCGTGGTTGGGTAGGGACAACCGAATGACCGTCGGTCAAGGTGCGCTCGTCGTGGTGGAACTCGATCCCACCGTTGGACGGGAGCAACAAGGCGTCCGGCCCTGCATCGTCGTGAGCGATCCGGACGTGATCCAAGACCAGCGCTTTCCCCTGGTTTGTGTCGTGCCCGTCACCGGTACGCCGGGCCAGGGTCTGCTGTATCCTGCCCTGGCGGCCGGCAGAAGTGGACTTTCCAAAACTTCCTACGCTCTGATCGACCATTTGCGTTCCATCGACAAACGACGAGTCCGGCGCTGGGTCGGCGAACTGCCGCCCGACGAACTGGCCGCCGTCGATGACGGCTTGGCGATCTTTCCGCCCCCCAAGGCCGTTCAGCCCCTGCGGTAAGACTCGCCCCAACTGCTGCCATCCTCTGGTATCCCGGAACCCAGTTCGCGAAAATGTGCCCCGTTTACGTGCGGGACAAACGGTGAGAGATGAGCGTTCGGGGTCAGCGTTCGGGATCCAAAACTCCATGGCACCGCTTCTGCCGATTACAACCCATCGAAATTTCCCACCACGCACATTCCACGCCACTTACTTGCCACATCTCTCCCGAGTATGAGGAAGCCGATGTTACTCTCATCCTCGGAGGATTCCGTGCAGACTTACCGCGATATCGACTACGACTGATTCCTCGACGCGGCTTCGATTCCGGCCTCCATTGCCCGGGAACGGCTGGCGCTGCAACCCGGCGGACCATCAAGTCATTCTCGTACCGGTCGCTCCCACCTACGCGCCCAAAGAGGAAGAACTCTGGCCGATCATCAACCACGCGATCCAAAGCGCGCTCAAATTCTTCCCGGAAGCCGCATCGCGCGGTCATCGCCGCGGTCCACGCCGGCCTCGATGAGTATCGCGGTTCGAGCAATCCCGATCCCGTCTCCCTCGCCTACCCGGACCGCCCCATCCGCAGCCCAACCTGAGAAAGCTTTTTCCGAAAACGAACCTGAGCATTTGCTTGATTCAAAAGGACAAGTGCCCCAACGGAACCTGAGAAAATCCCAGGAAAACCCGGCGAAACCCCGCAATTCCGCCCAGCGGTTCGGGGTCAGCGTTCGGGGTCAAAGACCCTCATCTCCCGATCTCCGACGCGAATTCCCGTAACCGATCATAACGAAGCAGAAATCCGACGCATTCGGCCCAACCGCAAAGGTGACCCCTCCCCCCGATCGCGATTCGCCGCCGGACCCCATTCACTGCAATCGCGCGCCTCAATCTCCCTCCCGTTCAACCTCTTACCGCGCCCATCCGCCAATCCGCTTCTCTTCGTGGGCTAAAGTCGAATCGGATAAACCGACATGCTCAATCTACCCACCGCTCTACCGCCCTTGTGCCCTGAATCCGCCAGTTCCCGCTACGCGCGTCCCCGGCGCGAACATCCCGATGGCTCCTACGAAATCCACCTCGTTCGAGCCGACGATCCGTTTTACATCCCCGGCGACATCGAGATCTGGCCCATCTTTCACTCCCGCATCCTCCAGGCCATCGGCGACTTCCCCGACGCCCTTCAAGCCGCCCTCGCCGCCTACCAACAGGTCCATCAGGAGTTCGTGGGCCGCAAAAACCGCGATGGTAGGACCGACCTCCCGGTCGGTCTCATATCAGACCGAAAGCGTTTTTCAGTAGCCTGCTAAGGGATCAAGGGGAAAAGGGGCAAATACAGTCCCCCTCAATCCCTTTGTTCACACTGCTATCCTAAAGGACAGGGTCGTTGCGGTTCGCGGTGTAAGAGAACCGAATCCAGTCGATGCAGCACTTTTCCGAACTTAATGTCTGTTCCGCCTTGCGGAAGAATCTTGAAAAGAACCAATTCGTGACGCCGACGCCGGTTCAGGCCCAGGCGATACCGCCACTCCTCGAAGGCCGTGACGTAGTCGCCACCGCGCAGACCGGTACCGGCAAGACGCTGGCGTTTGCGATTCCGGTGATTGAAGCGCTTGCCGCCGTTCCCCGCACCAAGACCATCAAAGTCCTCATCCTCAGCCCCACCCGCGAACTGGCCATTCAGATCGATGAGGCCTTCCGGCAACTCGCCCACGGGATGCGGATCCGTACGGCCGTGGTGGTGGGCGGCATGAGCGAGACCAACCAGTTGCGCGATATTCAGGCGGGAGCGGAAGTGGTGATCGCGACGCCCGGCCGTCTCTGTGACTATCTGAAACGGCGGCTGATCGACCTTTCCCGCACTGCCACCGTCGTTCTTGACGAGGCCGACCGCATGCTCGATATGGGCTTTCTGCCTGACCTGCGCCTGATCCTCGAAAAGCTTCCGGCGAAACGGCACACCATGCTTTTCTCGGCGACGATGGAGTCATCCGTGGCGGGTCTCGTGGCCAGCTACGTGCGCAATCCGGTAAGGATTGCCGTGGAAGCGTCCGCCCAAACGGCCTCTCAGATCGATTTCTACTGCTACGAAGTCCCGCTGGGCTCCAAATTCAATCTCCTCGAGTATTTGCTCAAGAAAGAGGAGGGCTCTTTCCTCGTCTTCGTGGCCACTAAAGAGGGTGCCGAACGGTTGAGCAGATTTCTGGAGAGAGAGGGCCACCAAGTGGCCTCGATCCATGGCGACCGCTCCCAAAGCCAGCGGAACGCCGCGCTGCAGGGCTTCAAGGACGGGGTTCACCGGATCCTGGTCGCCACTGACGTGGCCGCGCGTGGGATTCATGTGGATGACATTGCCCACGTTGTGAACTACGATTTGCCCCAGGAACCGGAAAACTTTGTCCACCGCGTGGGTCGAACGGGTCGGGCCAACTCACGGGGCGCCTCGTGGACCTTTGTCACTCCGTTCCAACGCTCCGACGTGCGCAGCTATGAGCGCGCTTTGGGAATGAAGGTCCAATATTGCGAGTTGCCGCCATTGCCGAGGCCGATCGGCCTCGTGCCCGATGTGCAGGCGTTCCTGGATGAGATGAACAGCAAACTGCCGGTGACGGGTACGCCGAAGAGCATGGCGGCCAAGGCTCCGATCCCCGTACCGGTCAGTGAGCCGGTTCACCAGCCCAAGCCGTCCACCACCGGGACCACCCCCCGCCCCCGCCGTCGCCCCCGCTAGAAGGGCGTCTGGGGCGTCGGCAGGTCTTACGATCGGCTCGTACTGGGAATGTCGAGTCGATCATTCTGGCGATTGCGAACCAATCCTGCCAGACCGACGAGACCGATCAGTCCCAGCCAACTCCAATTCGTGCCGTCGTCAGTCCGATATTGCGCGGTCGTGGTGTCAGTTCGAGCCTGGTCCGCAGGCATCTGTGCGTAGCTTTGGGCTACGCTCAAGGCCGCTACAGCCACCGTCATCCGTAAGAAAACCATTGTGCGATTCATAATTAATTCACTCCTTTGTCCTAATGGCAAGCGTCAATCGTCGAGGGGCTTGTCACACTGAAGACACCCTTCGGGGCGCCATTGTTTCGGGTGGGTGCAAGGTTTCCTTCTCGGCGGGGACCAAAAGCCCCGAAGGGAAGCCCTGTATGGTCCGGGATTTGAGCGGGCATCGCCGCTTGATCCCGACGCAATTTACACTCTTTGCCGCCCCGGGGCTGCTAGCCTGCCAAGGAGATGCGCATGCTCCTGCTCTTCCTGGCGATGTCCTTATGGGGTGCCGATTGGCTCGTCTACCGGCCCAAACTGCGGTCGGAAACCAAGGCGCTCACTTTGCCGGAGGCGCAGCGCCTGCTGGACGGCGTCTGCCAGTCAATTGCCTGGGAGAACCGGCGATCCCTCCTCTGCGAGACGCGGCAACCCGACCACCTAAAGCCGCAATGGCCGGGTTCCCCCTTTCGGCCGGCCCGCGTCGTCTATGGCCATTTCCTGGGTCAGTCGTCTGACGACGCGGTCGTCTCCGGGCAGTCTTCTGCGGAGACTCCCCTCCAGGCCGGTGGCACGCTGCTCTTAACCCGGCGCGGCGGCACTTGGATTCCGCTTTGGTACGAAGGCGGGCTATTGGCCAAGTCCTGCCAGAAGTTGCTCCGGCCGGACGGGCGCGAAATCCTGTTGTGTGAGCGAGAGGCTTCCAGCAACGGAATGGGGCGCTGGCATATGTTGTACGCCCTCGACCTGCGCGAGCAAGGCAAAATTCAGGAACTGCTCGAGGCACACACCTTCGACAGCAACCTCTGCTGGGGACAGACGCAGACCTTGACCCCACTCACCTGGATTCGGCCCCGGCGTGAGTTTTCCGTCGGCCTCCGCACCCCGGCCTTTGCGCCGGTTCCTGAAATTCATTGCGATCTGCCGCCGCGCCCGCGGCGCCTCGTCACGCATCGCTTTGCCATCACCCACGACGGCGTCGCCCAACGGAAGTAGTGAAGTGGTCTCCTAACGGCACGCCCTCGCCCGATCCGCCACATAGATACACCCAATTCCCACTGCATACGCCACCAGATCCAGCCAACTGAACTGCACCCCCATCAGCCGCCCGGTCATTCGCACCACCCAACTGTCACTCCCCAGCAGCCGTGCGGGAATCAGCGTCAGTTGAAAGGCCTCAAGCGCCGCCATCGTTGCCGTCGCTCCCTTAGCCGCCGCTCCCGTCCCTACCCACAGCCGCCACATCCCGTACACCATCGCCGCATACAGCGCATCGCCGAGGTACTTGTCCCACAGCACGAATCCCGTGTGCGCCACCCTTGAGAAAATCCCCAAAGCAATCATCCCCAGAACGAATCCGGCCCACCATCCTCGCGACGTCGCCCCCTGCCTCATGGACTCCATTCCTGCACTCCTCCCAAAATCGCGTGAACTGAAATCTCGCTGCCCTCGTCCGCCCAAAGTAGCGCCAGCGGCCGCAACGCCCAAAATCCCCCGGACCCCCCATCCGCCATCATAGCTTCCTCGCCGTAGAGGACCGCTCCGCTTTTGAGGGCATGCTCGCCGGCAACTCGCGCACTTACCCACCCAACCACACCGCTGAAGTCGACCTCATCACCGACGCCGTCTTCTGTAAGTGGCGTCAGCCGCGCGCCTGGACCTCCGAAGCAAAAACCTCGAAATCGCCATCGCCGAAAGAAACTCGACTTACAAAGCCGCTGCCGCCGCCCACGCCTTCTCTCAAATGCCGAACAAGCCAACTCCACCGCCGTGACGAAACCAAGTTACACCGCCAGCACTTATGCAATGCGAAGCCTTACAGGCCAGCGGTGCAAACCTCGACCCCAACCCTGGACGACCTACAGAACTAATGCCCGTGCTCCACACCTTCGATCGCCAAACCAAATCCCCGCAGCCGTCCTATGCTGCTGCAAATAAAAGGCTACGCGGAGATAAGCGGCCACCAGTAACGGTACTGTTCTCCCGCGGTCCTGGTACGAAGAACACCTCCAAAAGCTTCCCTTCTCCTAGCCCTCAACGTAGTCTTCAAGAGGGTAACCCTCAGGATTGAATCGGGCTGCCCGAAATAAAAAAAGGAGGAAGTCGATGTCAGGACTTTCCAGATACGTATTGGCTACGCTCGCCGCGGTAGTGCTTCCGCTCCCCGCCGCTATCCTGATCAGTTCAGGTCCAACCAACTTCGCGGGTGACGAAAACTTACTATTTAACTCCCCGGGGCTTACTCTCGTCGGCAACGTCATCGAAGGTGCCACGAATAACACCGGTTTCATTATTGAATTCAGCGGCGCTGGTGAATCTCTCACCGGCAATGGCGGACAGGCTCGCGTCGAAGGAACCGATGGTTCATTTACTACTCTCAGTCTCGCTCCACAACTGCCAGGCGGCTCCTTCTCCACGCTTGTTTTCAATCTGGACGTCAATGTAAGTGGCTCCGTGGAGTTCACTGTAACTCCGTTGGTCGGTGCTGCATTTGTCCAAGCCTTCGATGTCTCCGGCAACGGGCAGAACTTCTTCGGGATCGAAACCACCCTCGACACCCGCATCCGGTCCGTCAGTCTTGTCCTCAGCAACAATGCCAACACGCCTTCCGGCAGCTTCATCTTTGGCAGCGATATGAGTCAGGTGCGGATCGGTGGCGCGGACTCAGGCGTTCCGGAGCCAGGCACGTATGTTCTCGTCGGTGCGGGTCTTGTCGCTCTGGGCTGGCACCGCCGGCGCTGGTAACCTTCGCCAAAGTCTGGTCTTCGCAAGCTGTCCACCGCCCCGGGCCGGGTCCAACCCGCCCCGGGGCTTGCTTTTGTTCCCGCGAGCCGTTCATTCAGAAAACGGATCGAAGCCCGCGCTGAGTTGTCCACATCTACGAAAATCTTCGTTGACATCTACGAAACACTTCGTATAACATCGGTTGCAGATGACTCTGCTTGGCATAAAGAAGCCTCCCAAACCCACGGCCGGCGAACTCGAAATCCTCGACGTCATGTGGCGGTTGGCCCAGCCCGTTACCGTGCGCGACGTCCACGCCGCCCTCAGTGAGTCCCGAACCACGGGCTACACCACCGTCCTCAAACTCATGCAGATCATGGCCACCAAAGGCCTCCTTGACCGTGACGAATCCGAACGGGCGCACCGCTACCGGCCGCGCCTCCAACAGCAACAAACCCGGACGCAACTCCTGCGCGATCTCGTCGAACGAGCCTTTGATGGTTCCGCCGCCCTGCTCGTGCAGCAAGCGCTCGCCACCAAACGTGCCAGCCCGGCCGAGATCGCTGAAATCCGCCAGATGCTGGACCGCTACGAGCTTGAGAATGGAGAATCCCAATGACCCTGGGCTGGACGCTGATTCACTTCCTCTGGCAGGGCGCTGCCCTCGCCGCCGTCATGATGCTGGTCCTGCTGGTCGTGCGCACGCCCCGCGTCCGCTACGCCGCGGGCTGCTTCCTGCTGGCCCTCATGGCCTTAGCCCCTGTGGTCACTTATGCCGTCCTCAGCCGCCCTGGGGCCCTTCGCGAACTCGGTCCACTCGCCCTGCCGCTCGGTCCCGGCGATGCCCTTTCTCGCGCCTTCGCCGGATCTGAACCAACGAATTGGATCGCCTTGCTGCCCATCTTCTGGTTCATCGGCGTGACGATTCTCGCAGCCCGGCTCGTCTTCGCCGCCTGGGCTGTGCACCGTCTGACTCACTCCGGCGCCGCCCCGCTTCCTGACGCCTGGCCTCATCTCCGTCAACGCCTCGGCATCGCGCGCGCGGTCACCTTCCTCAGCTCCCATCGTCTCCCCGGGCCTGTCCAGGCCGGCTTCCTCAAGCCCGTCATCCTGCTGCCAGCCAGCCTTCTTACTCAACTCCCGGCTGCGCAACTGGAAGCCATCATCGCCCATGAACTGGCCCACATCCGCCGTCACGACTATCTGGTGAACCTCTTCCAATCCGTCGTCGAGACCCTGCTCTTTTACCACCCCGCCGTCTGGTGGGTCTCCCGCATAATTCGGGCCGAGCGTGAGCTCTGCTGTGACGAATTGGCCGCCCAGGCTACCGGCAATCCCCGAGAATACGCTGAAGCGCTCCTCGCGCTGGAGCAGGTCTCCGCCGGTAGCTTCACCCTGGTCAACGCCGCCACCGGCGGTGACCTGCGTGACCGGATCGCCAGGCTGTTGGGGCACCCCCACCGCCCCCTCAAAGTCAGGCTTTCCGCGGTAGTCGTCGCTCTCCTGCTTGCGGGAGCCTTCCTGTTTCCCGTCTTCGATCCGCCCGCGCCACGGACCTCGGCCGTGTCGGCAGCGCCGGCAGAGAGCGAATCTCTCGTGCGCCTCGTCGATCGCTGGCACCGCGAAGCGGTCCGCGCCGTTCGGCGGTCTTTCCGCAAGCAATCGGCCGCCGTCCCCACTGCGCTGGCTGCCCCGCAAGAGGCGCAGCCGGACACCACCGCCCTGCAGCAGGAGATCGCCCGCCTCAATCGGGAGGTCGATACCCTTCGCTCCGACACGGCCGCCCGTCTCCAGCAACAGGCTGGAGCTGGCCAACTCTCCCCCCAGGCCTCCGAGCGCCTCACCCGCACCGAGGCGCAGCAGGCTCTGGACCGCCTCAGTGAGGCCCAAACCCAGCTTCGCCAAGCGTCTGACATCTACCAGCCGGAGCATCCCGTCCGCCTCGCCCGTCTCGCCCAGCTTCGTGCCGCTATGCAAGCCGTCAGCCAAGCCGAACGCCCCTCGCCCTATGAACGTTGGCTGAACGAGGATGTGGTGTACATCATCACCGCGGACGAATTGAAGCGCTTCCGCGAACTCAAGTCCGATCCCGACCGCGAAAAGTTCATCGAACAGTTCTGGTCTCGCCGGGACTCGAATCCCGCCACCCCCGAAAACGAAGCCAAGGAGGAGCACTACCGCCGCATCGCCGTGGCCAACAAGAAGTTTTTGACGGCGGAGACCCTTGGCTGGAAGACGCCCCGCGGCCGCCTCTACATCCTCAAAGGCCCCCCGGACGAGCTTGAGATTCACCCCGACCGCGAAATGTGGCTCTACCGCTCTCCCCGCGAAATCTTCGAGTTCAAACCGTAGTTCTGGAGACGAGGGACAGCCGGAACCAGGGCCGGTGCTGCTCCACGTCTCCGTCCGTCAGTCCGGCCCTTCGCGCCAGGGCCTGCAACTCGTCGGCGTGGAAGGCCGCCTCTACCGACACTGGCCCGTCGTGGAGCACCAGCGCGCTCCAGCGCAGCAGCCAAGCGGTGGAGGGTAGAAAGTAATAAGCCATCGGATGGCGCTCCAGATCCTGCAACACTACCGCCCGGCGAGCGCAGCGCGCCATGTTCTTCAGGAGCTGCACCACCTGGTCATTTGTGAAATGGTGCAGGAACAGAGCGCAGTGGACAACGTCGAACGCCAGGTCAGGGAAGGGAAGTGCAAACGCATCCCCCGCCACCTTGGGGTGTGGTGCCGATCGCAGATTCCTCTCCTGCCAATCCAGGCAAGTTACCCGCGACTGCGGAAATGCGCTCGACACCGTGCGCGCCACGTCACCTGTCGCCGCGCCGACGTCCAGCATCGTAAACACGTCCCCGGGTTGGTACAGCCGCCGTAATGAGCTCCGCAAAACCCGATGTCCCCCAAACCAACGGTTGATGAACCGCAGTTCCTGCAGGTTGCGTTCCGCCTCTTCATCGGGAGCGTTGTCGAGTAGTTCGGGAACGATGATTCGCTCGCCGCGTGCATGGATCAAAGCGTTTCCCGCACCTCAATGAAGCCTTCGAGATACAGCACCCCGCGTCCCGAAATCAGCACGCGATCGCCGTGCGGCTCGCACCAAAGGTCGCCGCCCCGGGCACTGATCTGTTTGGCGTGCAGATGCGCTTTGCCCAGCCGTTCCGCCCAGTAGGGGGTCAACATGCAGTGCGCGCTGCCGGTCACCGGGTCCTCATCAATGCCCGCGCGGGGCGCGAAGAAGCGGGAGACGAAATCCGACTGTTCCCCGGGCGCGGTCACGATCAGACCGAAATGCTCGATGGCGCCCAACGCCCGGAAGTCCGGCTTCAAGGCAGCTACCTCGGCCTCTGTGCCGAACACCGCCATCTCGAAGGTGCCGGTGAAGTGCGCCTCCGGCGTCGTTCCCAGCGCTGCCGCGAAATCAGCCCGGGGCGGGGAAACCGTCGCCGGACGTACGGGAAAGTCGAGCGTGAAAAGGTCGCCAGTTCGCGTCACGGTCAACTCGCCGCTGAGCGATTGGAAACGAATCCGGCTGACCGTGGGCTCCAGCCGATCCGCGATCACCAGGGCCGCCGCCAGCGTCGCGTGGCCGCACAAAGGGACTTCCACCGCCGGCGTGAACCAGCGCAGCTGATAGTTTCCCGGCTCAATCGGAACGATGAACGACGTTTCGGCCAGATTGTTCTCCGCGGCGATGGCCTGCATCACGGCATCCTCCGGCCAGCGCTCAAGCGGGCAAACGGCGGCCGGGTTGCCACCGAACAATCTTGAAGTGAAAGCGTCGACCTGGTAGATCGGGATCCGCATTCACCCAGTCTAGCGGGCTATTGCAGACGACTGCGGTTCTTTTCGTTCAGTACCAGTTCATTAAAGATGCGCAAAACTTCCTGACGATAAACGTAGGTGCGACGCATGGCCTTGCGCAGGTTGGCCTCGTACGCCTGAGTCCTCAGCACCTTCTTCACCACGGCCTTGGGAATATCAATATCCCGCCGGATGGAGTCAACGGACTGGCCGCGCAGGAAGAGCCCATAGAAGAGCGCCGCCTCGCGCATCGGCGCCTGCGGGTCAAAGTCGTCCTGGAGCATCATAGCCATGGGGAAGGGCCCTGAAAAACCGTAGTATAAATAGCGGAGGCTGATTTCGGCAAGAGGCAACTTTGTAACCAAAGTCTTCGCCTCCTGGCGGCACCCACCGTTTTGCAGGTATTATCGGTTCGACGAGGAAAGTTCCTTATGCGCTCGCTCACCCTTTTTCTCTTCTCCATGGCCCTAACTGCCTCCGAAACCTTCACCGGCACGGTGGTCGACGTCATGTGCAAAGGCAACGACCTTGCCGGGCACACCCGGGACTGTTCTCTAAAATGCGCCAAAAGCGGTTTCGGTCTTGTACTTTCGGACGGCAAATTCATTAAGTTTGATGAAGCCGGCAACGCCCGGACTCTGAAAGTTCTCAAGGCCGCCACCAAAGAAAAGGACCTGAAAGCCAAAGTCAGCGGCGTCCTCTCCGGCGACTCCCTCAAGGTTCAGACGATCGAACTTCAGTAAGCGCCCTCCAGGCCGGAGTCGCCTTGCGCAGCTTCACCCAGAGCGGAAACAACTCGGGGGTCTCCAGCCAAACCCGCATCCACTCGATCATCTCCGTTTTGACGGCCCGGTTGGCCTTTGGTGAGCGCCGCGCCAGTTCGGCGTGCCGCTTCGCCTCCCGCACCGCTGCCGGGTGAGTAGCGGCCAGCAGCGTGCGCTCCAACTGCTCAAAGTCTTCCTGCCGCACGCCCTCTACCTCGGATGTCAGTTGGACTCCGGATTGCCGCAGCAATCGCCTCAGGTAGCTCTCGGAAATCGGCGCGAGGGCCGCCCGCAGTCGCTGCCATTCTTCCCCATCCACCTGGGGCACTCCGGCCAGCAGTTCAGTCAGTCGAGCTTTTCTTGATTGCACGGCGATAGCTTTCCACCGCTCGCTGGTGTCCAGCGATGTCGCTGGAGAAGTTGTGCCCACCGCTGCCGTCGGCGCGGGCGACGAAAAACAGAAACTTGGTTTGCTCCGGTCGCAATGCCGCTTCCATGGATTTCAAGCCGGGATTGGCAATCGGCCCCGGCGGCAAACCTACGGTCCGGTAGGTGTTGTAAGGATGCTCCCGGTCCAGGTCTGAGCGATGAATTTTGCCTCGCCAGCGGCCTTCGATCAACGCCGCATAGACAACCGTAGGATCGCATTCCAGCTTCATCTTCAGTCCGATCCGGTTCCAGAAAACCGAAGAGACCAATCCACGCTCGGCCGGGACGCCGGTTTCCTTCTCGACCAGCGAGGCCATCGTCACGTAGCGTAAGACGTCCTTCGTGCCGCCGGCCTCTTTCCAGGCCCGCCGAAAGCGAGTCACCATCTCTTTGCAGATCGATTGCGCACTCGTCCGCCGCGGAAAGCGATACGTCGCCGGAAAGAGAAAGCCCTCGAGCGTCGGCGCACCGGGAGCCAGGTCCTTGATTAACTCGCTCTCTGCCGATTCGGCGATGAAGCTCTGCGCGTCGATCACGCCCGCGGCGGCGAGGATACGTGCGATGTCGTACCGGTTGCTCCCTTCCGGGATGGTCGCTTCAAGCTGGAAGATATCGCCGCGTCGCAGCCGATCCAGCACGTCCCATGCCGTCGCCGGTTTCTCGAAGACATATTCTCCGGCCTGTAGTTTTGCCTGCTTTAGCGTGAGGGCGGCGAGGAAAAGGTTGGCGTCTCGAATCGCGCCCGCTTGCACCAGCTGTTTGGCGATTTGCCGCGCGCCGGTTCCCCGGGCGATCTCTACCCTCGCCCCCTGCGGCGGCACGACCTGCAGCCCCAGTTGCCACCACACGAGACCGGCCCCGCCGGCCAGTAGGAGTATCCCAGCTAGCAGCAACCGCTTCAAGTCAGCGCCTCCCGCTCCTGCTCCGCGTAGGCGCGCGCATCCAAATAGCTTTCGAGAATTAGCACCGCCGAAAGCATGTCCACCTGAGCGGCGCGCTTGTCGATTCCCATGCCGCTTTCTCTTAGCACTCGTCCGGCGACCTTTGACGTCCAGCGCTCGTCCCAATATTCAACAGGGACGCCTGTCCACTCCGTCAGCCGCGCGCCAAACTCGCGCGCATGTTTGGAGCCGCGGCTCTCGTTGCCGCTCATATGCAGTGGATTACCCAGCAAAAACAGGGTTACCTCCCATTCTTTGGCCAGCTGCTGCATGTATGCGCGATCCTCGCGGATGTTGCCTCGCGTGTAAGTGGGAAGGCCTTGTGCTGTGATTCCCAACGGGTCACTGACGGCGAAGCCGATCCGCCGTTTGCCGAGGTCCAGGGCTAAAATTCGACTATTCATCGCCGCGAATACCCACTCCGAAGGAAACTGATTTCATTATAGAGTTCCGCGTGTTAGCGTAGAGACAAATCGGTGGAGACACTTGGAAATCCTCAGCCCAGTTGAGCCTGTAATCCGCGAACCCAAAAGTGGGGGCTCGCGGAGCGTGAGCTTGCGGATTATCGCGCTCGCGATGCTGATCGCGCTCATCTATTACGGGCAGCTCTTTCTGATCACGATGATCAGCTCGGTCATCATCGCTTTCATTCTCGAGCCCTTCGTCATTCTGATCATGAAGGCAAGAATTGGGCGCGGCTTTGCCAGCTTCCTCGCTTGTAGCGTGGCCCTCCTGGGGGTGTATTTGCTGGCGCTCGCCGTTTTCACCCAGGTCTCCCAACTCGTGGAGGATCTCCCCCAATACAGCCAGCGCATGAACCTGCTGGTGGATCGGGTGAGCGATCGCATGGAGGGCTTCGAGCGTTCGATTGCGCAAATCATGCCGCGCCGCTTGCAGGAGCCGAGCGCGAGTTCAGCCGGCGCGACGCCCGCTCCGCCACCGCAGCCGGCGAACAGTGTCCGCCGGCGCCGCACGACCGACCCGACTCCCGCGCCGCCGCCCGGCATGCAGGAAGTCCGGCTCTACCAACCGCGCCCGAACATCCTTTTGGTGCTCTATAGCTCCATCTCGAGCTACTACAACCCGCTCCTGATGTTCTCTTTCGTGCCCTTTCTCGTGTACTTCATGCTGAGCTGGCGGGAACACATGCGCCGGGCCTTCCTTGGGTTGTTTCACGGCGAGTCAAAAGAGGTGGCGACCCGCAGTTGGCACGCGATCGCCGGCATGGCCCGCGCCTACATGGCTGGCAATTTCATGCTGGGTCTGGTCCTCGCGCTATTCAGTACGCTTTTTTTCATCCTGGTAGAATTGCCGTATCCTTTCCTGATCGGGCCGTTGAGCGGCTTTCTCAGCATCGTTCCCTATCTAGGCTTACCCATGGCGCTGGTGCCTCCGTTGCTGGCGGCGCTTCCCAAATTCAACAATCTGGGGGCTTACCTGATCATCGCCTCCACTGTGGGGTTCCTCCATCTAGTGGGACTCAACCTGCTCTACCCCAAGATGGTGGGGAGCCGCGTCCATCTGAATCCGCTGGCGGTGACCGTCGCCCTGATGTTTTGGGGCCTGTTGTGGGGCGGCGCCGGCCTGGTGCTGGCGATTCCCATTACCGCGGGCATGAAAGCGGTCTTCGACAATGTATCCGGCCTGGAAGTTTATGGCCGGTTGCTGGGCGATTAAGTTGGTTTTCTAAAAACAACAAAACTTGAAAAATCATAGGGTTAGCCCTTGACCTGAGGCTCCGAACGGGTAGAATAGAAAAACGGCACTGTAGATCCCTGACTCACAGGCCGATCAGAACCTTGTTAGAGAGTGTCGCCTCCTCACAAGAGTGGGCTAAGGAGTAAAAGCTCAGGAATGCGCCTCCCCATTTCCGCCATCATTATTTTTCTACTCGTTTTCCCCGCCTTTGGTGCGCGTTACAGCCGCCCCGTCTCGAAGTCTAAGACCGCCAAGCACTCGACGATCAGCAAATCCAAGAAGACACGCGCCCGCGTGGTGCAGAAGCGTTCGCGCCGCGGGCGAGTCTGGCAACAAACCTGGTCCGCGCCGACCTTCGGTGAGCCCACCGTTGGTGATGAGTCAAACGGAGATGACCCGATCGTTCGTCAAGCTGCCGTCGAGGCTCTGGGACAGTACAATGGCACCGTGGTGGTCGCTGATCCGTCGACCGGCCGACTGCTGACCGTCGTCAATCAGAAACTTGCCTACAAAGATGGCTTTACGCCCTGTTCCACCATCAAAGTGGTGGCCGCAATGGGCAGCCTGATGGAAGGCAATGTGGACAAAGATTCGAAACGCTACAACCTGAATCTGACGACGGCGATTGCCCGCTCCAATAACCCGTACTTCGCCAAGCTCGGAACCGAGCTGGGCTTCGAGAAAGTCACGCACTATGCCCGCATGTTCGGCTTAGGGGAGAAGGCGGTCTACGGACTCGAAGAAGAGCATCCAGGCACTCTCCCGTCTGGCATTCCGCGTGAAGGCTTGGGCATGATGACCAGTTTCGGCTCGGGGATCAACCTGACGCCGCTGCAACTGGCAAGCGCGCTCTCGGCGATCGCGAACGGGGGCACGCTCTATTGGCTGCAGTATCCGCGCACTCAGGTGGAAGTGGATTCCATGCGTCCCCGCGTCAAGCGGTCGATTAACGTGCAGCCGGTGCTTGATGACATTCGCCCCGGCTTAGCAGGCGCGGTAGAGTATGGCACCGCTCGCCGAGCTTTCTACGATCCGGCGGAGCCGGTTTTCGGCAAGACTGGAACCTGTACCCACGCCGACAACCAGACGCACCTGGGCTGGTTCGGATCTTTCAACGAAGTGGAAGGGCGCAAGCTTGTGGTGGTGGTCCTGTTGACTGGCGGCAGGCCGATCAACGGTCCAGTGGCTTCCGGTGTGGCGGGCGAGGTTTACAAGAACCTCTCCAAAGCGCACTACTTCTCTCGCGCGCCCTTGGCGCCGTTTACTCCCACGGCCGAAATGCTGAGCCGGATTCCGGGGACAGAGTAGGCTCTTCCGCGCGGATACGCTCGAAGAGAGCGTACTTCAACTCCTGCAGGCCCTGCCCCGTCACGCTCGAAATCGTGAACAGTTCCATGCCCTGGCCTTCGGCCTCTGCGCGCAGACTGTTCAGCCGCTCCGGGTCCTGAGCCGCGTCGATTTTCGTAGCGACGACAATCATCGGTTTCTTCAGCATCTCTTCGCTGAAGGTATCCAGTTCGGCGAGAATGGCGCGAAAGTCGGAGACCGGATCACGATGACTGCCTTCGGAGATATCCACCAGGTGCAAGATCAGCTTAGTGCGTTCGACGTGCTTGAGAAAGCGTAGACCGAGGCCTTTGCCTTCGTGCGCGCCCTCAATGATGCCGGGAATGTCGGCGATCACCAAGGTGCGGGTATCGTCGTCCCGGAGACGGACGACGCCAAGGTTCGGTTCGAGCGTGGTGAAGGGATAATCGGCAATCTTAGGCCGAGCGGCCGAAAGCCGCGAAATCAGCGTCGACTTACCGGCGTTCGGAAAGCCGACCAAGCCGACGTCAGCCAGCAGTTTGAGCTCGAGCCGCAAGCGGCGCTCTTCGCCTGCGAAGCCTTGTTCGTGCTCGGTGGGAGCCTGATGGGTAGGCGTGGCGAAGTGTTGATTGCCGCGGCCGCCGCGGCCGCCCTTGGCGACCAGAAAGGTGTCGCCAAGGAAAGAGAAGTCGTGCAGCGGTTCTCCGGTTTCGTAGTCATAGACCACCGTACCGACCGGCACCGGCAGGACAATCGACTTGCCTTCCCGGCCGGTACGCTGCGAACCTTCGCCGTGCACGCCTCGCTCCGCCTTGTGTTCCGGATTGAAGCGGAAATGGAGCAGGGTATTGTGGTGAGGAGAGGCGACCATGGTGATGTCACCACCCTTGCCGCCGTCGCCACCGCTGGGACCGCCGCGGGGCACGAACTTCTCGCGGCGGAACGCCATGCAGCCATTGCCGCCGTCGCCGGCCTTTACGTAAATCTTGACTTCATCAATGAACATAAAAAAGAAAAAGGCCGCTGGGGGTCAGCGGCCCTTCTGAATTGACAGACCAAACTTGAAAAACTTAGGCGGGAACAACGATACCGACGAACTTGCCCATGCGGCCACGATCGCGGAACTCCACGACGCCACTGACGCGGGCATAGAGGGTGTCATCGGAGCCGACACCGACATTTTCGCCGGCCTTGATCTTCGTACCGCGCTGCCGGACGATGATCGTGCCGCCGGTGACGAGTTCGCCACCAAAACGCTTCACGCCGAGACGCTGACCCTGAGAGTCGCGCCCGTTTCGAGAACTACCTGCACCTTTTTTACTTGCCATGGTGGATTCCTTTTACTCGCTTAACCGACGATCGCGTCAACCTTCACCGTGGTGAAGTTCTGACGATGGCCGATCGTCCGCTTGTACTGCTTCTTGCGCTTAAATTTGAAAACAATGATTTTGTCGGCGCGGCCGTTGGCCTGGATGGTCGCCGTGACTTTGGCATCCTTCACGTCAGCGCCAGCGCGGATACCGCCGTTGTCGCCGATGGCGAGAACGCGTCCCAATTCCACTTGGCTGCCGGTGGCTCCATCGAGCGTCTCGACATTCAACGTCTGGCCAGCTTCGACGCGAAATTGCTTTCCGCCGGTTTCAACTACTGCGTACATAACAAAATCCTCTGGTTTTCCCGGCCCAGCTATTCGCCGGCCTGCCTGGGGTTTGGGGTTCGCGCCACGAACGCTCAGGATCGGGGTCGAGACACACGACTCCGCGAACCCTCTTAATATAGCAAACTAGCAGCGAAGCGCGCTAGTCGCGGCCGCAGTTCGCCGCTAAGTCGCCGCGCTGACGGCTCTGACCGGTCGACGGGCGATTCTTCCTGTGGGTCGGCAACCTCCGCTACGAAACAAAGCCGATTTCGACTTCGCTTTTCGCTTGATCACGATACCGGCCAGTTGGAAGCTGGGGTTGTCACTTCGTCTCAGCATACCGGGAGACTGCCGGTTTCCGGATGTGCCGGACAAGGGGACCGTCACTAAGCCCCTTGTCTTGAATGGGTTCAACGGAGGGTACTTTATTTCGCTCTGCCGTGAATGGCATTCCAAGGCAGGGCCCCACGCCGATTCAAGATCGCCGATCGAATTCCACCAGGTTGGTTCGTGGATGGAGGTCTCTTTCTTCACGTAAGTTTTCAATTGCACCGTCACCTTTGAGGGAGAGAACGCGTCTTCTCCGCATGGGGTCTTAGGCGCGGTGACACGCAACTTCGAAGGCTTGGCACTGGGAGGTGCATTTTGCGTATTTCCGCGATTTCTTTCACATTTTTGATGGTTTCGTCTTTGTCCGGGATGGAAGTGAGTTTGGCTCCTTCTTACGAGAGCCCTGGTGCGGTGGGCAATCTGATGACCTGGATCGCGACGGTGAGCGACACCGCGCCGGGCACCATCTGGTATCGCTTTCGGGCGCGCGATCCATTCGGCGAATTCAAGCTCGTCCGCGACTTCAGTCCTAATCCGCTCGTGGACTTTGCGGCCATCGATCACGAGGGCGTGTATGAGATGGAGGTTACCGCCCGGAACCTCGAGACCGGCGAGTCCAGTTCGTCGGTAGGTTCCTTTGAGTTTCTGCCCCGGACGATCAGTGAACCGACCGTCAATGCCACCGCCCATCCGCTGGTGGCTCTCTTCAGCCTTCCGGCTTGCCCTGAGGGCTCGGCAATGGCCGTCACTTATCGCACCGGAACCGAGCCTGCTGTGACGACCCCGGCCAAGGCCTGCGATGGCGCACGGACGATGAACTTCCTGCTAGCTGGATTGCGCTCGGAGACGGAGTATGCGGCGCAGGCGATCCTGTTGAGCGAAACGGGCCAGCCGTATGGCAATGCGGTAGCTTTCGCCACGGGCATGGTCCCGGACCTTCAGGTGCCGCCTTCGGTGCAGGCGACAGCGCTGCCGACGGCGAATCCGGTGCTGCTCACGAGCGATGGGTCGGCTACTGACCTTTCCGGGCGTCAGATTTGGTTCAACCCGAATCCTTTGGGCAACATTACGCGGACTGAGGCGGGCGGCTACTTCTGGGGCTATGTGCAGGACCCGGTCGCCGACCCTTCCTACCAGATCCTTCGCAAAGTCGACCTGCTGGGGCAAACGATCCTGGAGACCAACGCGGCCCGGGTGAATGAGCAGCTCGTGGCGCTCGGCAAGCGCCCCATCACATCGTTTCATCATGAGGTGCGGCCAATCGGCGGCGGCCGCGTGATGACGCTGGGCGCCGTCGAGCAAATCCTCGAGGACGTGCAGGGAGCCGGACCGGTGAATGTCCTCGGTGACATGATCATCGTGCTCGACCAGGAGATGAACGTGCTCTGGACGTGGGACGCCTTCGACTGGCTGGATGTCTCAAAGGCAGCCGTGCTGAACGAGATTTGTACGCCGACCGCCGGCGGCTGTCCGCCCTTCTACAAAACGCCGACCGCCAATGACTGGACGCACGCCAATTCGTTGCAACTGACCCCGGATGGAGGTCTGCTGATTTCGGTGCGCCACCTGGATTGGCTGGTGAAGGTGGATTTCGCCGATGGTCAGGGCGATGGTCATGTCCTCTGGCGTTTGGGCAAGGACGGCGATTTCCAGTTGGACGGCGTCGAGCCGAGCGCCTGGTTCTCGCATCAGCACGACGGTAACGCGGAGATGGCGGACCCTTCGCGGATTATCGTCTTCGACAACGGCAATACGCGCGTTGCGCAGTCGGGGCCGGTGAACAGCCGGGGCCAAGTTTGGAAGCTGGACGAATCGACGATGGCGGCCAAGCCCGTGGTCAATGCCGATCTTGGCGTGTACGCGCTGGCGGTGGGGTCGGCACAAGCGCTGGCGAATGGGAACTACCACTTCCATGCCGGCTACGTGTTCAACGGCCCCCGGCGGTCGGCGTACACGCTCGAAGTGAACCGCGCCGGCGTTCCTGTATACTCTTGGCAAGCTGATCGGTTAATTTACAGAACGTTCCGTTTGCCTGATCTTTACCACGCCGAGTGATTTCCAGGCCCGCGGAACGAACGGGGAGTTCCGCGGGTGAAACGTCGTACATTCCTGCAGATCGCGTCCGCCGCAGGCCTTGCGCCGGCGCGAGCCCAGACCTCAATGCCTAACGTCGTGCTGATTTATGCCGACGATCTGGGCTACGGCGATCTGGGCTGCTATGGCTCGAGGATTCGCACTCCCAACTTGGATCGGATGGCGAGCCAGGGGGCGCTCTTTCGGCACTTCTATTCGGCGAGCCCCGTATGTTCTCCGGCGCGCGCCGCGCTGTTAACGGGCCGCTATCCGGTTCGTTGCGGCGTTCCCGGGGTGCTGTATCCCAGTTCCACCGGTGGGCTGAGTGTGTCCGAGACGACGATGGCCGATACGCTCAGAGCAGCCGGCTACGCGACAATGTGCGTCGGCAAGTGGCACTTGGGCCTGACAGAACAGTACCTGCCCACGCGGCGCGGCTTCGACGAGTATTACGGCCTGTTGGGTAGCAACGATCAATTACCAGTGTTGATGCACAACACCGAGGTGATTGAGGCCCAGGTGGATCACGAAACGCTGACGGCCCGGTACACGCAACAGGCGGTGCAGTTCATCCAGCGTTCGGCGGAGCGGCCGTTTTTCCTGTATATGCCCCATTTGGCCCCGCACGTGCCGGTGGTGCCGTCGCCGCCGTTTAGGGGTAAGTCCGGCTTGGGCCCTTACGGCGATGTCGTGATGGAGATGGATTGGAGTGTCGGCCAGGTGCTGGAAGCGCTGGAGGCGAAGGGGCTTGACCAGAATACGCTCGTGATCTTCACCAGTGACAACGGCCCTTGGTTTCAGGGTAGTGCGGGCCGGCTACGCGGACGCAAAGGCGATACGTTTGACGGCGGAATGCGGGAGCCATTCCTGGCGCGCTTTCCAGGGCGCATCCCGGCAGGGCGTGTGGTGGAAGGCTTCGCGTCCGCGTTGGACCTGCTTCCCACGCTGGCGGCCTTGACCGCCGCGCCAGTGCCGGCGAATCCGTTGGATGGGGTGAACATTTGGCCTATGCTTACGGGCGAGGCGGAGTCCGTCGAGCGTCCGGCTTTCTTGTATTTCGATTCGTGGAATCTGCAATGCGCGCGCCTGGGTCCTTGGAAGCTGCACTTTGCGCGATACAATTCAGCGGCCTTTACGGCGATGCCCGCGGTAGGGCGAATGAACCTGCGTTTGCTGAACCCTGAACTTTACAAGATCGATGAGGACCCGAGCGAGGCCTACGATTTGGCGGGCGAACACCCGGAAATCGTGGCCCGGATCGAGGAACAGGTGCGGCAGCAGCTGCCGTCCTTGCCGTCGCGGGTTCTGCAGGCTTGGGAGGACACTCAGCGGCGAGGCGTGAAGCCGAACGGTTCTGGCGAATGGCCGGTGCCGGAGCTTTAGCCGCGCGGCCTATTCTTCACGAAGCGCTTGCATGGGATCGAGGCTCGCCGCGCGGCGAGCTGGCGCGTAGCTAGCGAGCAAGCCCGCCAGGCCCAGCAGGGCGGCGGCGCCGACGAGCGAAACGGTGTCGTTGGGCTTCAGACCGTAAAGCAGGCTGGCGGCGCCTTGGCCGGCCCAGTAGGCGAGAGTGCCGCCCACGGCGAGTCCGGCGGCCATCAGGATGAGCGTTTCCCGTAGGACGAGGCCGACGACCTTCGAGCGGTCAGCACCGAGCGCCATGCGGACGCCGATTTCATTGCGTCGGCGGGCCACCATGTAGGCGATGACCCCGTAGAGTCCAAGGGTCGCGAGGAAGACGGCCAGTACGGCGAAGGCGCCGGAAAGGATTGCCATGAGCTGTTCCCGCAACAGCGTTTCCTGGATCTGGGTGGAGAACGCGCGGAATTCGACGCCCATGATGGGATTGACGGCGAGCACGCTGGAACGCACGGCGGCCATGGCTGCGGAAGGCGATCCGGCGACGCGCAAGGCGAAGTTGGTGCCGGGGCCAGGGTCCTCATTCTGGGCGGTGGGGAAGACGGCCACGGGGCGCGGTTCTTCGCGAAGTTCGTAGTACTTCGAGCTTTTGACGACGCCGACGATTTCGTAGAGGCTCTCTGGCTCGCCTGCCTCCGCTTCGCGGCGGAAGGTACGGCCGACGATGTCCACCTTGCCGTTATAGAACTTACGGGCGAAGGCTTCGTTGACGATCGCGACTTTGGGCGAAGTCAGCGTATCTTGGACAGTAAATTCCCGGCCTGACAGTAACTTCGTACCCATGGTGTTAAAGTAGCCCGGACTTACTCGATTAAACCAGCTTTCCTTACCGCTGCCGGCGGCGACCGTGCCGTCCGGGCCGACGTCCTGATTCCAACCGCTGCCGCTCATGGGAGTCATCATCGTTTCCGCAACGGAGACAATTCCGGGTACTGCGGCGATCTTCTCCGCCAACTCGCGGTTCAAGAGGAGGCGGCGCGGGTTCGGGATGGCGGCTTTCTGATAGTCGAGGCTCAGCATCATCACGCCCTCGCTTTGGAAGCCGGCGTCGGTGGTCATCAGGTTCCGCAGGCTCCGCACGAACAGCAGCGCGCCGACGAGCAACACCAGCGAAAGGGCAACCTGCGTGACCACAAGACTGCGGCGGAGGCCAAAGCGCTCCCGGCCGGCGGTGACACTGCGGCCACCGGAACGGATAGCGGAGGCCGGCGCGACCCGCGTCGCCCGCAATGCGGGAACCAGGCCGAAGAGCAGGCAGGTGGCGATCGCGAGGCCGGCGGTGAAGCCGATCAGACGCCAGTCCATGCCGATCTCCAGATAGAGCGGATTGTTCTGTGTGGTGAGGAATGTGACGAGGCTGCGAGTGAGGACTTGCGCGAGGAAGATGCCGAGCGCCGCTCCACCCAGGGCGAGTAACAGGCTCTCGGCGAGTAACTGCCGGGTGAGGCGTCCGCGGGAGGCGCCGATGGCGAGACGCACCGCCATTTCGCGTTCGCGGATACTGGCGCGGGCGAGAAGTAAGTTGGCCAGGTTGGCGCAGGCGATCAAAAGTACGAGCGCAGTGGTGGCCATCAGAATCAGCAGCGGACGTTCATACTGCCGTCGTAAGCCGGAGACGCCTGTGCCTCCATCTTGCGCGCGAATCTTGTTCTTGAGGAAACGGTTCGCCAAGTCCGTTTTGTAAGTAGACGGCAGGGCGGCTCTCATCAGGCCGGGCGAAATGGCCTCTAAATGGGCGGTCGCTTGGGCGATGCTCACTCCGGGCTTGAGGCGGGCCAGCATGGATAGCCACCAGGAATCTTTGGCGGCGGCTCGGCCCTCGCCGTTTTCGGACAGCAGTTTGTCGGCACAGAGGGGGATCGCGACATCGTAGCTCCGGCCGACTTCTACACCGTAGAAGCCGGGCGGTGTGATCCCGATGACCGGGAAGTTGCGGCCGTTGAGACGCAAGGTCTTGCTGAGCACTTCGGCATCGCCACCGAAGTTCCGTTGCCAGAAGTCATGGCTGATCACCGCGCCGGGGTTGCCGCAGGTTGCCGTATCGTCGTCCGCGGTAAACGTGCGGCCACGGATGGCCTGGACGCCAAGCACCCGGAAGAACTCGCTGCTCGTAAACAGTCCCTCGGCATAGCGAGGTTCTCCGGCATCGGCCATGTTGAAGCGGGTGGCGCTCCAAACCAAGACGCCACTGAAGACGCGCTGTTGCTGGCGGAGGTAGTCAACCTGAAAAGAGGTCAGTCGTGCGCTGCGCGAGGACCAGCTGCCGGCGCGGGCCGAGTCCGGCGCAAAGTCAACATAGACGAGTTCTGACGGATTTTCGACGGGCAGCATGCGCAGGCGGATGGCGTCGACGAGTTGGAAGATCGCCGTGTTGGCGCCAATGCCCAGGGCGAGCGAAAGTGTGGCGACCACGGTGAAGCCGGGAGTGAGCCGGAGTTGGCGAAAGGCGTACGCGAGATCCTGACGAATGCTGTCGAGCATGACGGTTCGACGCCAGACGAGCAAAGGGGTTAGCGCCGTCTCCCGATTCCCGAAACCGGACACCACCAAGCCTGACGGCTCCGCTCTCTCAATCTGGCTAAGGACGAACGGAAGTTCCTGGTAGCCTAGGGCGGGCGGCGTCCGATTTTGGGAACAAATGGCAAGCATGTCCGTTATACTGCTTGAAGCTTGAAAGGAGCTTCCGCCAAGATCATGTCGATCAAGGACTTCCTGAAGAAACAGTTTATTGACGTCATCCAGTACACCGAACCGGAGGACGGTATTTTGGCTGCCCGGTATCCGATGGCGGACATGGAAATCCAGAACGGCGCCAAGCTGACGGTGCGCGAAAGCCAGATGGCCGCGTTCGTAAACGAGGGGCGGGTCGCTGACGTTTTTGGTCCAGGGCTCTACACGCTCAACACCCAGAACTTGCCCCTGCTCACCAACCTGATGAACTGGGACAAGATGTTCGAGTCGCCCTTCAAGAGCGACATCTACTTCTTTTCCACGCGTCACCAGATCAGCCAACGCTGGGGCACGGCGCAGCCGATCACGGTGCGCGACAAGGATTTCGGCGCGGTGCGTTTGCGCGGCTACGGCATCTATTCGTGGCATCTGCATGATCCGCGGACGTTTCATACCAAGATCTCCGGAACGCGAGAGATCTACCGGGTGGCGGACATTGAAGCCCAACTGCGGAACACGATTATTGGACGGATGACGGATACGTTCGCCGAATCGAAGATTCCGTTCCTCGACTTGGCGGCGAATCAGGATGAACTGGCGCTGCTGGTGGGCGAGAAGGTCCGCCCGGCGTTGCTCGAGATGGGGATCGCGTTGGATACCTTCGTGGTGGAGAACCTTTCTCTACCGGAGGAACTGCAGAAGCGTTTGGACGAGTCAATTGGCATGAACATGATCGGCGACATGCGGCGCTACACGCAGTTCCAGGTGGCGCAGTCGATGCCGATTGCGGCGGCCAACGAAGGCGGCATGGCGGGGATTGGCGCCGGATTGGGCGCGGGCTTCACGATGGCGCAGCAAATGGCCGGAGCCTTGAATCCGCTTGGCGGCCCTCCGCAGCCTCCGCCGGTTGGCGGGGTGCCGGTGCCAGGTCCCGCGGCTCCGGCTGCTCCGGCCGCGGAAGTGCCAACGGCTCCGGTGGCGGGTAACCGCTTCTGCATGGAGTGCGGAAAGTCGATTCCGGGCCGGGCCAAGTTCTGCCCGGAGTGCGGCGCGGCTCAGAGCTAGTTCGCATGTCAGGTTCTGAATGGGTGGTGGAGGCGGCCGGTTGTGAGCCGGACCGCCTTCGCGATACGGCGGTACTGGCCTCGCTTTTCGAACACCTGATCGCCGAACTCGAGTTACATCCCGTCATGCCGCCCGTCTGGCATCAGTTTCCGGACCCGGGCGGCATTACCGGCATGGTGCTGTTGTCGGAGTCGCATCTGACCATTCACACGTTCCCGGAACATGGCTCGCTGTGCCTAAATCTTTTCTGTTGCCGTCCGCGCGCACGCTGGGACTTTGAAGCGCGCCTGCGGACGCTGCTTGCCGCCACTGAGGTGGAAGTTCGCTTCCTGGAGCGCCCCTACGGGGAGGCCGGCATATGATTCCGGTGGCCGGAAGTGACCGTTTCGAGGGGAACTGCCCGAACTGCGGGGCGCCCGTCAAGTTTACGTTCAAGCAAGCGGTGCAGACGGTTTGCGGCTTTTGTAAGTCGGTCGTCGTGCGGCATGGAGTTGACCTACAGTTAGTCGGTAAGGTAGCCGATCCGCTGATCGACGCCTCACCAATCCAGATCGCGACGGAGGGCCAGCATGGGGGCCAGCCATTTGTGGTCGTTGGCCGGATCGTCTACGAGTACTGGGGCGGACGTTGGAATGAGTGGTATCTGGCGTTTAACGGCGGGGCGAACGGCTGGCTATCGGATGCACAGCTCGAGTACGCGATATCGTTTCCTATGAATGCCGCGGTACCGTCTGAGGTTGCGCGGGGCGAACGGCTGAATCTGGGCAATGAGACGTTTACCGTCACCAGTCACACTCGCGCGCGCTATGTCGGCGTGGAGGGGGAGATGCCTTTCACCACCTGGGATAAGTCAGAGAGCTCGTTCGCCGATTTGCGGGGTGCCAATCGGCGCTTCGCCACGATCGATTACTCCGAACAGCCGCCCCTGGTGTTTGCCGGCTTGTTGGTGGATTATGACGACTTGAAGCTGCGCAACGTAAAGATCTTCGAGGGCTGGCAATGAAGGTACGGGCGATTGAGTGCCCGAATTGCGGCGCCTCGGTGGAGTTGCGCGGTTACTCGCATTCGCTTTCCGCGGTCTGCATTCAGTGTCTTTCGGTGATCGATACCAGCCAGCCAGAACTCACGATTCTGAAGAAATTTCAGGAGCAAGATCGCGTCCGGCCTTTGATCAATCTAGGATCCCGGGGACGATTCGGCGGCAAGCTCTACGAGATCCTGGGCATGCAGGAGCGCCGAATCGTCGTTGACGGTACAGCGTATAGTTGGCAGGAGTACTTACTCTTCAATCCTTATTCCGGGTTTCGCTACCTGAGCGTCTACCGGGGGCATTGGAATTTCATCGAACCCGCCAAAGGTTATCCGGAACCGGCGATGAAACTGGTGAACCCGGGCCTGATGTACCTGGGGGAACGGTTCGCGCACTTTCAGACGGCGGAGGCGGAGACGTCTTTTGCCATGGGTGAATTCCCCTGGCGCCTGGAGGTCGGGCAGCGCGTGACCGTGAAGGACTATATTGCGCCGCCGCGGTTACTCTCCGAAGAGATCACGCCCGATGAGGTGACTTACTCCGTGGGCACCTACCAGACCGGCGAGGAAATCGCGAAAGCGTTCTCACTTTCGACGCCGCTTCCGCCAGCGCAGGGCATCTTCGCCAATCAGCCGGCTCCGGCGACGAACCTGAAGTCCGTGTGGGTGACTTGTGGCCTCCTGGTGGGCGCCCTGATGTTTCTCATCACTGTAATTGGGGCGATGTCGCGCAACGAAGTCGTCTTTGATCAGCGCTTCCATTACAGTTCCTCGGACCCCGAATCGGCGAAGGTAACCGACGTCTTCGAACTGAAGGGCCGCACCTCGAACGTTGAGATTGCCGCGGAAACCAATCTCGCGAACGACTGGATGTATCTGGACATGTCGCTGATCAATACGGAGACGGGACAGGCCTGGGATTTCGGCCGTGAGGTCAGCTACTATTTCGGCCGCGATAGCGACGGGAACTGGACGGAAGGCGATGCCAAGGATAGCGTAATCATTCCGAGTGTGCCTTCGGGGAAATACTATCTGCGCGTCGATCCGGATATGAGCAACGACAACGGCCCCCATGCCGCTTCTTACAGTCTGAAGGTGACCCGCGACGTACCTACCTATTGGTTGATGTGGCTGGCCCTACCCTTGCTTATGATTCCAGCGATCTGGCGTACCATCGCCCGGGGCAGTTTTGAAACGCAACGATGGGCGGAAAGCGACTACGTTTCCAGCTCTTCTTCGAGTGACGATGACTAATTTATTTGCAAGCAATCTCAAATACTGGCTCTATGGGCTGACACTGCTTGGCGGCGTGGGCGTCGCGGAGTGGCGGGGCTACTCGTTTGCCTCGATCAACGAGCACAAAGTAGCGCCCAAGTCCGTCCGCGACAATCCGGGCGCCTACCGCTCCCACTATTCCACTTATTCCCGCTATTCCGGAGGAAAATGAAATGACTGGTTTCCATATTGAAGCGTTCGTAAACGCGATCGTTTATGCTCTGCTGGGGATCGTGATCTTTGCCTTGTCGTTCATCACCATCGACAAGTGCACGCCCCACGACCTCTGGAAGGAGATTATCGAAGAGAAAAATATCGCCTTGGCCATCATTGTGGGCTTTATGGCGTTGGCGATGGGCATCATTATCGCGTCCGCTGTCCATTAATGGCCATTGTCCTCTTCATTTCGGTTTTTCTGATCGCCGCGTGCGGACTCATCTACGAGTTGATCGCGGGGACGCTCGCCAGCTACCTGCTGGGCGATAGCGTGTTGCAGTTCTCCACCGTGATTGGCACGTACCTCTTCGCGATGGGCGTCGGTAGTTGGCTCTCGAAGTTTCTGACTCGCGGACTGGTGGCGCGCTTCATCACCATCGAGGTGATGGTGGGCGTGGTGGGTGGTTTTTCGTCGTCCATTTTGTTTCTGGGCTTTGCCTATGGGCAGGGCTTCCGGCCCTTGCTCTACGGCGTAGTGATGGTGGTGGGTGTTTTAGTCGGGCTCGAGATTCCGCTGCTGATGCGGATTCTGAAAGAGCGCTTCCAGTTTTCTGACTTAGTCGCCAATGTACTTACGCTCGACTATCTGGGAGCTCTCGGCGCGTCCCTGCTATTTCCGCTAATCCTGGTGCCGAAGCTAGGCCTCGTCAGATCGGCGATTGTCTTTGGCCTGCTGAATGTCGGCGTGGCGCTTTGGTCGACGTGGTTTTTTCAGGATCAGATCGGGCGTCCCTGGCGGCTCAGAGTCATGGCGGGTCTTGCGTTCCTGCTGTTGAGCGGTGGTTTGTTCTGGGCCGATGAGATCAGTAACGCCGCCGACAATAGTCTCTATGCGGACGATGTGATTCTGTCGAAGCAGACACGCTACCAGCGCATTGTGCTGACACGTTGGAAGGACGATATTCGGCTGTTCCTCAGTTCCCACTTACAGTTCAGTTCCCGCGATGAGTATCGCTACCACGAAGCCCTCGTCCATCCGGCCCTGGCCGCACTACCCGGAGCGCGCCGGGTGCTGATTCTGGGCGGCGGTGATGGCTTAGCCGCGCGCGAAGTCCTGCGCTACCCCACCGTGGAGAGCATTACGCTGGTCGACCTGGACCCTGAAATGACCGCGCTGTTCAAGAGCCATCCGATGCTTCGCAAATTGAATTCGGACTCCTTGAACTCGTCGCGGCTCAAGGTCGAGAATGCCGACGCCTTTCCCTGGCTCGAGCAGAGTCGCGACGTTTACGACGCCGTGATCATCGACTTTCCCGATCCGACGAATTTCTCGTTGGGCAAGCTCTACACCACGGCCTTCTATCGTTTGCTGAAGAAGCACGTTGCCGAACATGGGCTGGTGGTGGTGCAGAGCACCTCACCGCTGTTTGCGCGGCAGTCCTACTGGTGCATTGTGGAGACCATGCGGCTGGCGGGTTTTCGCCCGAGCCCATATCACGCCTATGTGCCGTCGTTTGGGGAGTGGGGCTTTGTGTTGGCCGGTCAGCAACCCTATGATCCGCCGTTGACGCTGCCCCAAGGGCTGCGCTTTCTCACCACGGCCAACGTCCGCGGTCTGTTCGAGTTCCCCCGGGACATGCAGGCCGTGGCCGTGGAACCGAACCGGCTGAATGACCAAGTGCTGGTCCGCTACTATGAAGCGGAATGGCAAAACATCTCCCGATGAGGAGGCGGCATCTCTTTCCGGCGTTGATTGGTTTGACGGCGAAGTCCGAGGGGAATATCCAGGGCGGCTTCGTTTTCGAAAGCCAGAACGAAGGCCACAAGATTCGGGATGGCGCGGTGTATCGCCCTCCGGCTGGCACCCGCCGGGCGAAAGTGGTGATCATCGGCGGCGGGATCGCCGGACTCTCTGCGGCGTGGTGGCTGCGCAAACAAGGTTTCACTGACTTTCTCCTGCTGGAAGGCGAAAGCGACATCGGCGGCAATGCGCGCTGGGGCCAAAACGAAATCTGCGCCTATCCCTGGGCGGCGCATTATGTTCCGGCGCCGAATCCCGAGTCTACGTTGGTGCGCGAGTTGTTCACCGAACTCGGTCTAATCGACGCGGCGGGAGCGCTCAACGAACGCTGGCTCTGCCATTCGCCGCAGGAGCGCCTGTATCTTCATGGGCGCTGGCAATGGGGGCTGGATCCTGATGCCGGCACGACCAAGACCGACCGTGAGCAGCGGCGCATCTTCCATGAACGAGTTGCGGACCTGGCCGCCACCGGACAGTTCAAGTTGCCGATGGCACTGGGCCGAGCGCCCGATGCGCGACTGGACCAGCAGACGATGCGCGATTGGCTGACGGCACAGAAACTCACGTCGCCGTATCTGGCCTGGGAAGTGGACTATGGCTGCCGCGATGACTATGGTGCGTCGTCGTCAGAGACGTCGGCTTGGGCAGGTTTGCACTATCACGCCGCACGGCAGCATTCCGAGAAGGGTCCGTTCACGTGGCCGGAAGGCAACGGTTGGATTGCGCGTCGCTTGGCCGAGCAGGTGAAGGCGCAGACGGTGCCGGGAGTGTGGATCCGGCGCGTGGAGCAGGTGGGGACGCGTTGGCACCTGCGCACCACGGGCTTCAACGTGGAGACCGAAGCGGTGATTTATGCCGCACCTTCCTTCGTGCTGCCGTATCTGATGGAGGGGTTACCCAAGCCGAGATTCGAGTACTCGCCGTGGCTAACCGCGAACCTGGTGATTGAACAGCCGATGGAGACGGCGTGGGATAACGTGATTTATGACTCACCATCGCTTGGGTATGTGGACGCCACCCACCAGACGCTAGCTTCGCGCCATGATCGTGCGGTGTGGACTTACTATCTGCCGCTGGTGGGGGATCCGCTCACCCAGCGCCGGCGGTTACAGTCACAAGATTTTAATCATTGGAAAGACTTTATTCTGCGCGATCTCGAACGGGCTCATCCGGGGCTACGGAAGAATGTGTCCAGGATCGATATCTTCCGGCAGGGGCACGCGATGCGCAGGCCAGGCAAGGGCTTTCTGGCCGAGAGTCAGAATTGGCAAAAAGCCACGGAAAAGCCGAGATTTCGCGTGGCGAACTCCGATGTCTCGGGTTTACCTCTCTTTGAAGAAGCGCAATATTGCGGCGTGGAGGCGGCGCGATTCACCCTGGCAGCGCTGGGATTGATAAAAAAACTGGATCGACCTTGACAAAATTTTGTGGGCGCAATTTTTAACAAAAGTCCTTAGACTCCTTAGAAGCAGGGGCCAACGTTTCGCTGATCTGCCTACTGTTCATGTCCAGCGCACTCGCTCACCGTATCGTCACCGCTCATGAGGAGCCGGAACTCGACTTCTTGATTCGCCGCTTGGCGCGCCGCTTGCGCACCGCAATGCCGATCATTTGCGTCACCCAGCTTCCCAAGCCGCGGATCGCTCGACGCTGCCGGAGGAACGAGCCTTCCCATTTGATCGTCTCCGAATCGGTCTTCCGCGAGTGGGAGGGCGATGAGATCGAATACCAGCTTGCCAAGGAAATGGCGAAGATCGCTGCGAAGCGCCGGTTCCGCCTGGTGCCTGCCCGGCCGACCGCGCTATAAGTTTTCTCCGCGTTTTGGTGATAATCTCTTGTTCAGCGCACCATGCGATCCACCATACTCTTACTGATTGCGTTGTCCTTCGCCGCTCAAGGCCAGGATGGTTCGGAAGCGCGGGCGATTCTCGGCCAGTGCCTCGGCTGCCATAACTCGAAAACGGCGATGAGCGGGTTGTCGCTCGACTCAAAGGAAGGCATCCTGAAGGGTGGCAAGCACGGCCCAGCGGTGGCGGCCGGTGGCTCCAGCCTGCTGCTGGATGTTGTGCGACACACGGGCGACATCAAGATGCCGCCGGGCGGCAAGCTGAAAGACGCGCAGATCGCGGTGCTGGAGAAGTGGGTGGCGGACGGCATGCCGATGGCCGCGAAGGCCGTCGCGGCGCCGGTGCACTGGAGCTTCAAGCCACCACGGAAAGCCCCGCTGCCGGCGGGGACGCATCCAGTGGACCACTTCATTCAAGCGAAGCTGAAAGAGAATGGCCTCGCCATGTCGAAGCCCGCGGATCGCCGCACGCTGTTGCGCCGCCTCCGCTTTGACTTGACCGGACTGCCGCCCACGCCGTCCGAGATCGCCGCGTTCCTGGCCGACACTCGCCCGGATGCCTATGAACGCGAAGTAGACCGCCTGCTCTCTTCGCCGCACTACGGCGAGCGCTGGGGCCGCCATTGGCTGGATCAGGCGCGCTATGCCGACTCGAATGGCTACTCCATCGACGCGCCGCGTGAAATCTGGAAGTTCCGCGACTGGGTGATTAATGCCTTTAACGACGACATGCCGTTCGATCAGTTCACGCTCGAACAGTTCGCCGGTGACCAACTGCCGAAGCCGACCAACGAGCAACTGATCGCTACGGGCTTCCATCGCAACACGCCCATCAACTTCGAAGGCGGGATCGATTTTGAGCAGTATCGCGTGGACCACGTCGTGGACCGCGTGGCGACGACTGGCAGTGTCTACCTCGGTTTAACGCTAGGCTGTGCGCGTTGCCATGACCATAAGTTCGATCCGCTCCCGCAGAAGGAGTTCTACCAGTTCTTCTCGTTTTTCAACAACGTGGACGAGGCGGTTGAAGAGAAGGATCGGGCCGATGTCCAGAAGCCAGTGCTTGAGTTGGGGACGCCAGCCGAAATTCGCAAGAAGAACGTGATTAAGGCGCAACTCAAGGCGCTACAAGTGGAACTGAACGCTTACCGCAAAGAGGTTGAGCCTAAGCAGGCGGCGTGGGAAGAGAAACTCACTGAGGCCGACATCAAGAAATTCAAGTTCAGCGTCCAGGCCGCCCTCGGGTTGCACGTTGGCCGCCGGAACGATGAACAGGCCGCACTGGTTTTTGAGACTTTCGCCAATACCGACGAGGGCTGGCGGGAGCGTCGCGCGACGATGCGGGCGGTAGAGAAACTGTCACCGAAGATCGTGACGTCGCTGATCATGAAGGACCTTCCGCAGCCCCGCCAAGCCTACATTCACCAGGGCGGCGACTTCCTGCGCAAGGGCGAGAACGTCTCGGCCGGTACGCCGTCGATTCTGCCGCCCTTAGGCAATCAGGGGCCGGCCACGCGCGTCGATCTGGCTCGCTGGCTGACGTCGAAAGAAAATCCGCTCACCGCTCGTGTGACCGTGAATCGCATGTGGATGCGGTATTTCGGTCGCGGCATCGTCGAGACCGAGGATGACTTTGGCCGCCAGGGATCCTTGCCCACGCATCCGGAGTTGCTCGATTGGCTGGCCGTCGAATTCATGGAGAAGGGCTGGAGCCAGAAGGCGATGCACCGGCTGATTGTCACCTCGGCGGCTTACCGGCAGGCGTCCGCAGCCGACAACCGCCTGGCGCTCGAAAAGGACCCTCGCAATCTGCTGCTTTCCCGGCAGAACCGGATTCGCCTGGAAGGCGAGATCATTCGCGATGCCGGGTTGGTGGCCAGCGGCCTGTTCGCGTCTAAGGTGGGTGGGCCGAGTGTCTATCCGCCGATCCCTTCCGGCGTGATGAACTCCGGCCAGAACGCGCGTGAGTGGGTGACCAGCACCGGCCCGGACCGTTACCGGCGAGGCATGTATACCTTCATTTGGCGAGCAACGCCGCATCCTTTGATGGCGCTGTTCGATGGCCCCGATGCGTCGGCGGCGTGCACGCGACGCAATCGCTCGAACTCGCCCTTGCAGGCCTTAACGCTTTTGAATGACGAATCCGTGAAGGAGTTCGCCGATGCCTTGGCTACGCGAGCTTTGGGCGAGAAGGATCCGCTGGGCTACGCCTTTGAGTTGACCATGTCTCGCCCGCCGAGCGCGGCGGAACGAGACCGCTTGCGTCGCTTTGTCGCCGGGCAAAAGGAAGAAGCGGGCGGCTCCGACAAAGCGGCCTACGCGGGCCTGGCGCGCGTACTTCTGAACCTAGATGAATTCATGACGCGGGAATAACAAGATGACTGACCAGGAACTCACTCGCCGGCATTTCTTTGAGCGCTGCGGCGTCGGCGTCGGTAAAACAGCGCTGGCCACCATGTTGGCGGGCGATGCGTTGGCGAAGCAGCCGCATTTCCCGGCAAAAGCCAAGTCGGTGATCTATCTCTTTATGGCTGGCGGCCCCAGCCAGTTCGAGATGTGGACCCCCAAGCCCCAATTGCAGAAGCTGCACGGCCAGGCGGTTCCGGATTCGTTCCTTGAGGGCAAACGGTTCGCCTTCATGGATACCTTTACCAAGGAAAAGCCCAAGCTCCTCGCAACGAAACGGGAGTTTAAGCAATACGGGCAGACCGGCAGTTGGGGGTCGAACCTGGTGCCGCACACGGCGGCGATTGCTGACGATCTCACCTTCCTGCATACGGTCTCTACTGAGAACTTTAACCATGCGCCGGCGAAGTGTTTTGCCAACACGGGCTTCACGCGTTTTGGCCGCCCGAGCATGGGCGCCTGGGTCACGTACGGGCTGGGCACCGAAAGTAAGGATCTGCCGGGTTTCGTCGTCTTGCAGAGCGGTCCGCGCGGTCCCCGTGGCGGTGCGCCGCTGTGGGGCAGCGGCTTTCTTCCCACCACCGAACAGGGCGTGCTCTTCCGCGGCTCCGGCGATCCGATTCTGAACCTGTCGACGCCCAAGGGCGTCACCCCGCGTATGCAGAATCAGGTGATCGACGCCATCCGGGACGTCAACGCGATGCGCCATGAGACCACGGCCGATCCGGAGATCAGCACCCGCATTGCCGCCTACGAGATGGCCTACCGGATGCAGACCTCGGGGCCCGAGTTGATCGACTTCCAGAAGGAAAGCAAAGAGACGCTGGCGATGTACGGCGTCGAGCCCGGCAAGCCGAGCTTTGCCGCCAACTGCCTGCTGGCGCGCCGTCTGGTGGAACGCGGCGTGCGCTATATCCAGCTCTGGCACACCGACTGGGATCACCACGACGATCTCACCAAGCCGCTTGAAGATGTTTGCCGCCAGATCGATCAGCCGTGCGCGGCCTTGATTAAGGATCTGAAGGCGCTGGGCCTGCTCGATACGACGCTGGTCATCTGGGGCGGGGAATTCGGCCGGACGCCCATGGGCGAGATCCGCGACGGCAAGACGGGCCGCAACCACCACATTGACGCTTACACGATGTGGATGGCCGGCGGTGGCACCAAACCCGGCGTCCACTTCGGCCAGACCGACGACTTCGGCTTCAACGCCGTCGAGGACCACATCAGCATGCACGACATCCAGGCCACGGTGCTGAATCAGTTGGGGCTCGACCACACGAAGCTCACCTACCAGTTCCAGGGCCGCAACTTCCGCCTGACGGATGTGTCCGGCAAGGTGATCACGAAGATTCTGGCGTAGTCCGCTAAAGTAAGGTGATGGCACAGATTCCTGCTTTCGAGCGGATCACGGTTGAACCTGGCAAGTGTGGGGGTAAACCCTGCATCCGCGGCATGCGGATCACCGTGCGTCGCGTGTTGGAGATTCTCGCAACTTACCCGGATCGGGATGAAGTTTTTCGCGAGTATCCCTTCTTGCAAGAAGAGGACCTACGCCAGGCGCTCGGCTACGCCGCGGCGGCGGTCGACGACGATGTCTATCACTTCCACCGGGTGGCATGAGGCGGATCTTGCTCGATCAGGGACTTTCGCCGAAAGCGACGGAGTTACTGAGGACTGAAGGTTGGGACGCAGTCCACGTTGTTGAGGTCGGACTGGATTTTGCCGAGGATCTAGAGATCTTGGGCTTCGCGAGTCTCGAACATGCATCACGCTCGATCACGATTTTCACACCCACCTCGCCCTGGCTCAATCGATGGGCCCTTCGGTGGTCTTCGTTCGCGCCGAAGGATTGCTTGGTCCGCAGCAGGCTGAACTGATCGGGCGAGTCTGGGCTTTTTGTACTCCGGCGATTGAAGCCGGCTCGGCTGTAACGGTTGATGCGACTTCGATTCGGATTCGAGCCTTACCGCTACGATAGACGCTCACTCAGGAGCGGCGCGACGTTGGCCCCGTGCCGCGTTCGTCGTACGAGTTCAGTTCGAACCGCCGTTGGAGCCGGTAAGTGGCGGCAAGCGGCGGGCCAACGAAGGTGGCAAACTGTAGTGATGGAATCGGTGGTGGTCCGCGATCCCGAAATCATGTCCGGTGAGCCCACCTTTCGCGGGACCCGGGTGCTGGTTTGCACCCTGTTCGACTACCTCGAAGCCGGCCACAGCGTTGAGCGTTTCCTGAAAGGCTTTCCGAGTGTTTCGCGAGACGCAGCGCTCAGAGCACTCGAAGAAGCCAAGGACTCACGATGAGTGTCTCGATCGATGCTTAGTCCCCTTCTAACCAAACCCGGTTGGGTTTGGTTCAGCACGTGTCCGGCCGGTTCTCGGTGAAGCTGCACCACGCGGTCGCAAGTTCCATTAATTTCTGCGATAATTCCAGAATATCGGAGGAAAAGCATCGGCCATGTCGGCGAATGATCAGACGAATCCACCACAGGGTGGTACCGGAAACGTTGCGGTAGTTGGAGAAGGCACGGGTGGGCGAAGTGAAGTTCCCATCCAGCTTTTGCAGCAAATCTATCATGAGATAACTGGGAAGAGTGAGGATGTATCAAAGTCTTACTCGGATCCTTTCCAAGTTGAGTTGGGCGATTTTGAGCAATTGCATTTGCGACTCCAACAAACCCTGGAGCAGTACGAGATTTGCGCCAATAATTGCAGCTACAAGATATTCTACGTCGATGACCGCCAGGAATCTTGGAGTTCTGTTGACAGATTCAAGACGTTCACTGGTAGCTCCACGAGTGCAGTGGAGAGTGTTTTAATTACTTTTGATTTCCTTCTAATTCTTCCCAAGGTGAAAAGCCCCCAACCCTACACCCTTACGATAAGGCTTGCGTCCAGGATCGCGATTGAAAAGAAGATGCAGCGTGAGATGATGTTTGAGCTTCCGCGAATCTTGAAGCTCATGGGAGGACGCACAGCGGTGGTTACCGTAAAATATGTTGACTATGTCGTTGCCCGGACGTTGCTCAATGCCGTGGAGGAGTGGTTTGGCACACTGAATAAAGCCGAAGAATCGAAAATGTTTGTGTTTGTGCGTAGACACAGTGGTTGGCTACCAGTAATTTGTCGTCTAATCGTCGCCGGGTTTGTTGCATGGATCGCGTATGACTATCTCCCAAAGTTTGTAGGAAACAAGTCGACGCTCGAAGATCTCGCGAGGTTTGGGCTGTGCACCAGCGTCGGTATCGCAGGGGCCTATCAACTGTCGCATTTTCTGGGAAAGGCTGCTGAGCGATATCTTGATAGCTGGATAGAATTGTCCTTCATTAATCTGACAGTCGGAGATCGAAAAGAGATCGAGCAGGCAAAAAGTCGCAATAGTCGTTCGTTGGTAAAAGCTCTGGGCTCCTTCGTTCTTGGATTAGTAAATTCTGTGTGGGCAAAGTTGATTGTTGTTTGGATCTTGAATGGTTCCAGTTAAGCAATTCTCGCCACCTTGATGTTATGAGTTTGCTGCCTGCTGCTGTATCGGAGGGACCAGTTGAGTAATGTCCGTACCTTGAGTTGGACCAGAAGCTTCTTCGCGGAGACGTTGTCGCAGGCTCTGTGCTTTGGAAATACACCAAAGTAGCTACTCATAAAACGACACGACATTGTCCCCCTGCCGCATCTGGCGGACCCGGCTGAGTTCGCCGCAGACCTCGGGCAGGCTCTGGCGGATGGAGTGTTGCACCAGCAGTAAACGGCAGTCGCTGACGGCTTCAAGGGCCGTGGTGTACTCGTTGGGGCGGTCGTAGGGCGGGTCGAGGAAGACGATGTCGGCGAGTTGGGTGCGGAGGGCTTTGCTGACGCTGCCGGCAATGACGACCGCGCGGGCAATAAGTTCGAGGGAGGCGAGATTCTTGCGGAGGGCGTCGAGGGCCTTGGGGTGCTTCTCGACGAAGATGGCGCGACTCGCACCGCGGGAGAGGGCTTCGATGCCGACGGCGCCGGAGCCGGCGTAGGCGTCCAGGAAGGTGCAGCCTTCGACGCGATCGCCGAGAGCGGAGAAGAGGGATTCCTTCAGCCGGTCCGGCGTGGGGCGAGTCTGATCGCCCTCGGGGGCGAGCAAACGGCGCGACTTGAATTCTCCGGCAATGACGCGCATAGCTTATCCGACCGTTATCAGCCCATACCGCCGCTGCCAGTTATCGCGAATGTAGGCGATGGCGCGCTTAAGCTCGTCCTCCGACGGCGGATGCTCGATAAAGCCGATGGCTTCGTTGCGGGCGACCTCGAGGATGTCCTGGTCGCGAATGACGTTGCCGAAGCGGAGTTCCGGCAGGCCGCTCTGTTTGGTGCCGAAGAACTCGCCGGGGCCGCGTAGCTTCAGGTCCACTTCGGCGATGTGGAAGCCGTCGTTCGAATCGACCATGGTCCGGATGCGCTCGCGGCCGATGTCGTTGAGCTTGGAGGTGACCAGGACGCAATGGCTTTGATTACCGCCCCGGCCGACGCGGCCCCGAAGCTGGTGCAACTGGGCCAGGCCGAAGCGCTCGGCCTGCTCAATCACCATGACGGTGGCGTTGGGCACGTCCACGCCGACTTCGATCACCGTGGTGGAGACCAGGATGTGCGTTTCGCCGCGCTTGAACGAGTCCATCACGTCCTGCTTTTCGGCCGGCGGCAGTTTGCCGTGAAGCAATCCGACCTTTAACTGCGGAAACACGATGGTCGACAAATGTTCGTGCATCTTCTGCGCGGCCTTCATCGCCGCCGTCTCCGATTCTTCGATCACCGGATAGACGACGTAGGCCTGACGCCCGGCCTGAATCTCCTTGAGGACGAAGCTCCAGACGAGTTCGAGCGCCTCTTCCTTCACGTGGCGCGTGATGATCGGCTGGCGTCCGGGGGGCAGTTCATCGATCACCGACGTATCGAGGTCGCCGTAGATGGTGAGGGCCAGGGTGCGGGGAATCGGCGTGGCGGTCATCACGAGCACGTCGGGATGGTTTCCCTTTTTCATGAGCTTCAGGCGCTGCATCACACCGAAGCGGTGCTGCTCGTCGATGATGACGAGGCCCAGCTTATGGAAGTCGACGTCCTCTTCCATCAAGGCATGGGTGCCGACCGCGACATGTATCAGGCCCATCGCCAGCATCTCTTTGATCTTCTTTTTCTCGCGCGCGGTCATGCTGCCGGTGAGCGGCGCGACAACGTAGCCGAGCGGATCGAGCAGGCGCTTCAGGTAAAGATGATGCTGCGTGGCGAGGATTTCGGTCGGCGCGACCATGCAGACCTGATAGCCATTTTCGATGGCGATGATGGCGGCTTCGGCGGCGACCAGCGTCTTGCCGCTGCCGACGTCTCCCTGTAGCAGGCGCGACATCGGATAGGGGGCGGACATGTCGGCGGCGATCTCGCCCAGCACGCGTTTCTGGGCGCCAGTGGGCCGGAAAGGGAGCATCTGCTTGATGCGCTCGCGGACCTGCTCATTCAGCGCGAAGGCGATGCCATTCGCCTTACGGGCGTTGCGCTTCTTCAACTGAAGGCCGCATTCGAGCCAGAAGAACTCCTCGAAGATCAGGCGGAAGTGCGCGGGCGAGCGGGCCGCATTCAGCAGGCGCAGGTCGGTGTCGGGCTCCGGGAAGTGAAGGGCGCGGAGGCTGGTCCATTGGTCCGGCAGCTTCAGTTTCGTTAGCAGATGGAATGGCAGGGGATCCGGGACGGCGGGCAGCGAGTCGAGAATATTGCGCATGATGCGCCGGAAGAGCCGCGCGGTGACTTTGCCGGCGGCCTCGTAGATGGGCACGATGCGGCCGGTATGGAGGGCGTTGTCCTCGTCGTCATCGGCGTACATGATCTCGTAGTCCGGATGCATGATGGAGAGCTGGCCGGTGTAGCTGTCGAACTCGATCTTGCCGAAGAGTGCGACGCGGCGGCCCGGGGTGAGGATCTCATTGAGGTAGCCGCCCTTGAACCACTTGCCCACCAGGCGGCCTTGCGAGCCGTCGATGAAGGTGGCCTCGAAGAGAGCCAGGTCGCGCCGCTTCAGGCCCACCATGCGCGTCGAGCGGACCTCGGCCATCACGGTGGCCATCTCGCCGGGGGCGAGTTGCGCGATGGTCTTGAGGTTGGAGCGGTCTTCGTAACGGAAGGGGGCGTAGGTGAGCAGATCCTCGACAACCCGGAGCCCTTTATTCTCGAGCTGTCCGGCGCGGGCCGGCCCCACGCCCTTCACATACATGAGGGAAGTTGTGAGGTCCACCTAAAGTCATCGTACAATGCGGCTGATGCCTCGCACTCTGTTTGCTACTTTGTTTTCTCTGGCTGGACTGATGGGCGCCGATCTGCGGATCGGCATTATCGGCACGGACACGTCGCACGTCGGCGCGTTTACGTCGATCCTCAACGATCCGGCGAACCCGAACCATATTCCCGGCGCGCGCGTGGTCGCGGCCTACAAGGGCGGCAGCAAGGACTTGAAGTCGAGCTACGAGCGCGTTGACAAGTACGCCGAGGAAATCCATACGAAATATGGCGTGGAGATCGTGCCGGACATTCCCACGTTGTTGACGAAGGTGGACGCGGTGCTGCTCGAGAGCGTCGATGGACGTCCGCATCTGGCGCAGGCCAAACAGGTGATCGAAGGCGGCAAGCCCTTGTTCATCGACAAACCGCTGTCATCGACCTATGCCGATGCCAAGGAAATCGCCAGGTTGGCTGCGGCCAAGAACGTGAAGTGGTTCAGTTCGTCGTCGCTGCGTTATGCCGACTTTGTCATCGACCTGAAGAAGAAAGCGCCGGTGACCGGCGCGATGGTGTGGGGTCCCGGTCCGCTGGACGCGACGCATCAGCTTGATCTGAGCTGGTACGGCATTCACGCCGTCGAGATGCTGTACACCTTGATGGGCAAGGGCTGCGTCGAGGTGTCGCGCACGTTTGCCGAGAATTCTGAAGTGATCACCGGCAAGTGGTCTGATGGGCGTATCGGGACGGTGCGGACGCTGAAGCCCTACGGCGACTTCGGCGCAGTGGCTTTCTATGAGAAGGGGCTCGGCCAATCGCCCGAGAAAGCCAAGTTCAGCTACGTGCCGCTGGTGAAGGAAATCATCGCGTTTTTCAAGAGCGGACAGGTGCCGGTGGACAATTCTGAGACCCTGGAGATCTTCGCTTTCATGGATGCCGCTCAGCGCTCCCGGGCCGCCGGCGGCAAGCCCGTGACTTTGCGTTAATCTAGCGGTTTGCATTTCCCCCAACACTTTTTGTACAAGGGTGTTGGAACTCATTTTCAGGAGCCATGATTCATGCTGTGTCCCAAGTGCAATAGCGCGCTCGACTTCGAGGAAGATGAAATCGATATCGGTGACGAGTTTACCTGCGAGGAGTGCGGTGCGAACATCGCCGTCACGGATACCGATCCTTTGGAGCTCGAACTTTCCGATGCTGAAGACGACGATGACGAGGACGACGACTTCGACGAGCTAGACGACGAAGACGAGGAAGCCGAAGAGGAAGAGGACGAGGAAGAAGAGTGGTAACTGGCCGCCGGTTCTTCCTCGCGGGGTTAATGGTTGCCGGTTTGGCGGCGGCCGAAGAGCCCTACGCGCTGATTGCTGGCAGTGTCTTTCGTCCGAACGGTACGTCCATGCCTGCCGCGGAAGTGGTGCTGACGGCTGAATTGGAAGAGCCAAAGGCCAAGAAACCCAAGCCCCAGAAGCAAACGTCTAACTTTCGTGGAGAGTTTACTTTCCGGGTTCCCGCCAAACCCATGCGATATACTTTGAGTGTTCGTTCATCTGGTTACAAGCCGCTGATGAAGACGGTGCAGGTGGCGGGCGATGAGCGCCAGGACGTATCACTCATGCTGGAGCCTGGACAATAACCCATGAAGATCAACCCGTTTGCTATCTTGACTTTGCTGGCGTCGCTGGGCCTCCTTTCGGGTCTGGTGCTGGGTCAGGCAAAGTACGACTCCAACAAGCCACCGCCCTTCTTTAAGGGTGATAAGAAAAAAGACGACGGCACCATGCGCGGCCTGCAAGGTACCGTCAAGACTGCCGACGACACCCCGCTTGAGGGAGCCGTCGTGAAGATCAAGAACGTCAAGACGTTGCAGGTCCGTTCGTTTATCACTCGTACCGACGGCTCCTACCTGTTTGCCGGCCTCTCCACGAATGCCGATTACGAAGTGTGGGCGGATCATCAGGGCAAATCCAGCGACATGCGCACCCTCAGCGTGTTTGACTCGCGCAAACTCGCCGTTATCAACCTGAAAGTTGAACCCAAGAAAAGCGAGAAGTAAAGATGCGTCATCGTTGTTTGCTCGTTCTGCTTGCGGCCGTAAGCCTGTTCGGTCAGGAGTTCAAAGTTGGCGGCAAAGTCGCCGACTTCAACGTCAACGATCCCGTCGGGCGGCCCGTCAAGTTTTCCGCTCTGCGCGGTGACGTCACCGTGGTGATGTTCGTTTCGGTGCAATGCCCGATCTCGAACGACTACAACGAGCGGATGATCGCTCTTTACAATGACTATTCGGCGAAGGGCGTGAAATTCGTCTTCCTGAATGCCAATGTGACCGAAAGTCCCACTCAGATTATGGACCACGCCAAGCAGGTGGGCTTTGCGTTTCCTGTCTACCGCGATGCGGGCAACGTAGTGGCCGATCGCTTCGGAGCCCAGGTCACTCCTGAGGCCTACGTCATCGACAAGACCGGAAACATGCGCTACCACGGTGCGATCGACGATGCGCGAAATCCAGTGCGGGTCACCTCAAAGGCTTTGAGGACGGCTTTGGACGCCGTAATGTCCGGCGCGACGGTGGGCACCGCGGAAACTCGCGCTTTCGGTTGCACCATCAAGCGGGTGCGAAAGAGTTCATGACCCGTCGAGCGTTATTGGCCGCGCTGCCCGCCTGGGGCTTCCAGCCTGACAAGTTGATTCCCGTCGATGAGGCGGCCTACGCCAAGTTGGTGGCTTCGCAAAAAGGCAAAGTGCTGTTGGTGAATTTCTGGGCGACATGGTGCCAACCTTGCCGCAAGGAGATGCCGGCATTGGCGAAGATGGCGGCCCGCCTGCAGGGCAAGGGCCTGGTTCTGGCCACGATTTCGGCTGACGAACCTGAAGACGAAGCCACGGCGCGCGAATTCGTGCGTCAGGCTGGCATCAAAGGGCCTTCGTATCTCAAGCAGGTGAAGAACGACGACAAGTTCATTGCCTCGCTAGATCCCAAGTGGAGTGGCGCGCTTCCGGCGCTGGCGCTCTATGACCGCACCGGCAAAAAAGTGCGCGTCATCATCGGCGAAGCCGACCTCGCCAAGGTGGAAGCTGACGTACTCAAGCTGCTCTAAATGCCGTTGCTGATCCGGCGGGCCTTCTGTCTGGTAGCCGCTTTGGCAGCGACTTTGGCCGTCGGTACCATTGGCTTCATGTGGATCGAAGACGCGGCGCCCTTCGATGCCTTCTACATGGCCCTCATCACCATGACCACGGTGGGCTACGCCGAAACCGTCCAACTGGGCCATTGGGGCCGTGTTTTCAATTCCTTCTATCTCATCATTAGCGCCAGTCTTCTCTTCGCCTCGATTGGCGTCTTCACGCTCACGCTCGTGGAAGTCCAACTCGGGGACCTGCTGGGCAAGCGAAAGGTACGTAAGATGATCGAATCCCTTGATGGACACTTTATCGTTTGTGGCTTGGGGCGCGTCGGGCGCGGCGCCGCTGAGGAACTCACGCGAGCCGCCGTGCCGTTTGTCATCGTCGACCGGAGCGATGA
>JALHNI010000031.1 GCA_022843605.1 Bryobacter sp. | reverse complement strand
CTCGGCCTTGACCCGCCGACCGTTCCGCGCACCCCAGCTGAGATATAGGGCGAAGGACAGGCTTGAAGGTTAAGCTGGAATTTCTAGTTTAGGTGGACGGATTTTCCGGTCAGGTCAGTTGGGCTTATCTTGGAACCGGCGAGCTAGCGAAGATATTGAGTCATTCGGCTGGTACAGAAATGGTCGTGATTGCCTGTTGGGGTGGAAGTGTGAGTCCGGAGATTCTGGGAGACATGAGGCAGGTCGCCACCGTCATTGGCGCTAAGTTCCTCTTGGCACCCATGTGGAGCGTAAGGCAGGATGTCGCGGAAAAGTTCGTCGCCCAATTTCAACTGGCGAGGAAGACCCTGAGTCCGCTAGCATCATTGAGGCAAGCGCAGGCCGCGATCAAGGAGAAATTTCCTCATCCTCACTATTGGGCAGGATTCGTGCTGAGCGGGCCGGGGGCCTTGGAACGACGAGAAGGCAGCGAAGTCGCCCTTGGAGCATCTGGGAAATGATCAAGAAAGATTAAGAGTGGACTCCGATGACAGCTTTCGTCGGCACAGTAGTGTTGAGTACGATCTTCTGCCAGGCCACCGACAATACGGCCAGTGTAGAATCTTTACAATTGTTATCCGCTTTAGCCAAAATTCGTTCCACGATGAACGTAGTATGCGCAAAGTTTGATTCCCCGGTTTGCGCCGCCTTTGCCTTGGAGCTTGCAGAGGCGACTGCCCGTTTCACTTGGAAAGAGTACTCGTCATTGGCCATTGAGGCGCTCACTCGCGCGAAAGAGAGTCCAGAGCCTGGCATTAGATTGAAGGTTCTTCGCGCTCTTGCTCAACTGTACCTCGCCCAAGATTCGAAAAGCAGCAAAGGCACCTCGATTCTTCAGGAAGCGTGGGAGCTGGCAGCATCAATATCGAAGGCCCTATTGGAGGAAGGCAGATATCAGGATTCAGAACCTTACGTGGAGGAGGCGCTTGCGATCTTGGCGAAGCTGCAAGCCATCGGCCCCGAACATCTACGGCTAACTTCGACCCTACTCTTCCAATCCGCGCTTTACGGAGGACAGGGTAAGTATGGGGAGCAAAGTGTATCGCTCCAAAAAGCATCGGAGATCAGCAAGCTGTATCTAGGGAAGGCGCATCCGCTCACGGTTTTTGCGAGTTTCAAGTTGGCTTCGTTTTACCTCTCACACGGCGAACCTGAGAAGTCGACCTCGTTGATGAGCGAACTAATAGAAGTTGTTATGGATACGCCGGCCTCTCTTGAATACATAAACCTTAGTTCGGTAGGGGCGATACTCGTTTTCTCAATGATCAAGGCCAACAATACGGACGGCGAAGAAAGTGTCCGATTGATTCTGGAATCGGAAAAGAGAGCCAAAGGCCCCGAGCACCATGACGTTGGATACCTGCTTAATGCCTTTGGTTCGCTACTTGTGGCTCAGGGTAGGTTCGGCGAAGCCGAGCCAATTGTGCGCGAGGCTCAGCGCATCATAGAGAAAACCGCAAATTCACAGGACGAAAGTCTTGCTACAGTGAACGAGAATCTAGCCTACTGTATTTCCATGAAGGACAAAGAAGTATCGCTGGAAAGCGCGAGATTGCTATTGGTCGCAGCGAATGTTCGAGCTCGCGTAATTTCCCGTGAAGTTCCCAGTCTAGAGATCGTGGAGAAGGAAAAGATCAGGGAGAACTATGAGATGATCAGGCATTTCAGTGGGGGCCGTGATCTCGCGCTGACTGCCGCAGTGACGTCTAAGAATGAGGCCGTCCGTCGTCTGGCAACCGAGGCTGCGGCAATTCGTTTGTGGACCGGAAAGGCCCGTTCCTTGGAGCGCAAAGTCGGACCAGACATTTCCATGCAGGCACTGCAAGGAGTATTGAAGCGAAATCAAGACCGAGCGTTAGTGGAGATTGGTGAGTTCTTCCATATCGATTTCAAAAGTGGCTTAGACAAGGATGGCCATGCGGCTGGAACTTGGAGTTACGCAGCTTGCATCTTCAGAGGCAACGGAAGTTCTGAATGCGTTGAGATCAAAGCGGAAGCTGTAAACAAGCTAAATATTCTTCTTGGTCTGGCGACTAAGGCACCGACCGAGACGAAGGGAGACAAGAAGAGAAGGCGGGGTTGGCTCGATCCAGAACAGAATCCGCTCGATCCGCAGCATGCACAATTGCTAACGAAGGAGTTCCTGCCCCTTCTGACGAAGTTGACTGGAGTCACCCAGCTATTCGTGGCGGCAGATGGAGACGTTGCGAGACTGCCTTTTGACCTTCTCAAAGCGACAACGGAGCCGGGAGCGAAGAGTTGGGCAGAAACCTTCGATATCGTTTACGTAAACTCGGGCCGAGATTTGCTATGGCACGCTGATCGAAGAACGGCGACTGGGCCTCCGCTCGCAATCGGCCTTAATACTTACGCAAAATCAACCGCCGCAGCGGGCCATCTGGGTGCGCAGGATGCGACTTGTCCGATGGATGCCGGCGGCTTCGAGAGTCTTACTTTAGCCGAGAAGATGGCGAAGGAATTTGTCTCCGATGACGCCGAGCGGGCCTTGATCGGGAAGCGAGCCTCGAAGGAGGACCTCGTTCAGCAGTTGAAAAACAACGATGCGCCGTCGACAATTGGACTCTTTCTTCATGGTTGTCAGGACACCAAGCGGAAGGAATTTGCGTTGGCCATTTCCGCATTTGGTCCGGGCCGTTGGGGATATCTGGGTACAAGTGAATTAGCGAAGATAGTGCTGAAGGCAGAAGGGACAGAGCTGATCGCGATTACTTGCTGGGGCGGCGAGGTGAACCCGGCGATTCTGGGTGACATGAGGCAGGTCGCTACCGTCATCGGCGCGAGATTCTTACTAGCGCCCATGTGGAGCGTGAGACAAGATGTCGCGGAGATATTCGTCCGAGAGTTTCGGCTGGCGAGGAAGGCTTTGAACCCGGTGGCATCGCTGAAGCGGGCGCAGGAGATAACTAAGAAGAGATTTCCGCATCCGCACTATTGGGCGGGATTTGTGCTGAGTGGTACGGGGGCGCTGGATTCTGACAATTAATCTCGTCCCCGCGGCAGATTGCTGTAATAACGGGCTCGTGATCCTCTTTCTACTTGCAGGAGCCAATCATGACCTACTGCAATACCAAACTCGCCACGCTTCTGGGGGCTATGATCCTCACCTTCTCTGGCTGCCACACCAAGGCCCCGAACCTGCCCAAACCAATCGAGATCAGCATCGGGACGCCATCAGGGATCGTGGTCCAGTCGGCTTTCCCCATAGTGCCGGGAACGCTGGCCACGGCGTGCACAGCCGCCCTGCGCGATGCGGAGCGCGTGGAGGTGGACAACCGTCAGGCGACAGGAAAGTCGCCCTGTGAATTGGACGGGTATGCCTTTGTCCGCGTGGAGAACGAGTCAGTAGCTCCCGCCCTGGCTGCGACGGCGCCGGGCAAGCGCATCTTCGTTCGGGCCGGCAAAGCGTCGTTGTCCGGCAAGGTGACGCGGACCGACACCGGCCTTGGCGTTTCCAAGGAGATCGCGAGCGCCGCTCAGCCGGGCATGCCGGTTTACGACTCTGCCGGGGCGCTGGTGGGCATGGTGTCGCATGATGGCGAGCTGATCGTCGCGAAGACGCTGCGCGACGCGTCCGCGACCGTCAGTGGGCGGATGATTGCCCTGCCGGTACCGAAGAAAGAAGACAAGGTGGCGAAGGCAGTCGATCCTCCGGCGGAGCCGCGCAAACCGAGTTGTTGTCGCCGGCCGGACCCTCCAAAGGAACCGCCCGTCGTCGCGAAGTGTGCCCAGTGTGAGAGCGAAGAGATTCTTCAGGTTTTGAGGCGCTATGACGCCCCGCAGTTTTCCGTGCTGGTCCCACGCGGGTGGCCCAACTCGAGAGCCGCTATGCCTATCGAGGCGAAAGGATTGGAGGGTCACTTGGAAATGATCAATTTCCGGCCAGGCGGATCGCAATCGGGAACAACGCTCGACCTGCTTGACGGAGGCCTGCGGTTGCTTTGTGTCTCCGTCGACGAGGGCTTTCACTGGCAGCCTGAGATGAGCACGGTGATGACGCTCCTGCTGCCTGACATCGCCAAAGAACTCCACCCGACGGCCCAACTTGTGTTTGAGGACACCGTGAAACTCCCCAGTGATCTGACAGCTCATTTGTGGGAGATGCGTGAAGGAGCACGCACCATCATCTACGTTGGCATTCCGACGCGCCGGGGGGCGGTGCTCGCAGAGATCGCGCTGGCGGAGGGCAACAAAGAAGCCGGCCTGGTGCTCGCGGCTCTCGTAGCGGCGAGTTTCGAGTTGAAGTAGGCAACGGCCATGAAGATGCGCCGCCGGCTTACTTGGCTACTCTTGATCGCACTACTGGCACTCGCGTCGGCTTGCCGGAAGTCCAAAGAGCGGATCGTGACTGAAGAATCGGGAGGGCGCCCCGAGGTGTCCAGCCCGGAAGCGGCCGCCTCGGAACCGGCCGCTACAGTCGTGCTCCAAGTGTTTCGCCATCGGGAGATGCTCGGCACCGGAAGTGGGTTCTTCATCGATCCCTACATTCTGGTGACGGCGTACCACGTCATCACGGGTGCGCACGATGTGACAGTCGAGTCCGAGAGCGGGGACCCTTGCGCAGCGGTGGCGACGCTGGCTTTCGATGCCGCTCAGGATTGGGCTGTGCTCCAGACAACTTGCGAGGGGCTGACCCCCTTCGTGATCGGGAACCCGGAAGCGCTGCGGCAGGGCGAGCGGTTGTTTCTGGTGGCGAGTCCGCAGGCCGTGCTTGATGCACAGACCCGGGGACGATTCCTCGAAGCCGGGGAGGGTCGAGCGGGCAGTTCGATCGTTTTTCATACCGCGCCGTCGGCTGGTGGCAGCAGCGGTGGAGCGCTGGTGAATGCGCAACGCCAAGTGGTCGGAATCCACCTGGGAACGCTGGACGGGCGGCGCTACGCGGTTTCCATTCAAGCGCTCCCTGCCCTGAACGATCTCCGACAGCGCACGCCCCGGGCTCTGAGCGGTCTCTGACCAGGGATTCCACATCACAGGCGGAGGGTGACGTCCGCTTGAAACGATCACCAAATTGCAATTCCAACAAAGACGAATCAGGAAAGGGACCTGGAAATGAATGTTCGAAACGTCCTCCTCACCATTGTTCTTGGCGGCGCTGCCGCGATCCTGCTGAAGCCGCAAGTGAATGGGGTTCCAGTGGCGCCCCTGCCGCCCCCGGTTCAGCCCTTCAGCCGGTACCAGGTTGTCCCTCTGCAGGGCCAGTCCCCTTACCGGCTGGCGATCAAGCTGGACACGATTACCGGAAGGACTAGCGTCTTGCGGTGTTCACCGGACTGCATTTGGGAAGCGGCCAAGTAGTATCCGGCGTCGACCAACGCGGGGCGGTGTGAGTCTTCCTTAGCCGCCCCCGTACCTCGCCAGCCTCCGTCCGTCTCGCCAGCTCTGCGCGCGCGGGATTGTTTTTGATGTACCGGAAGAAATGACTGAACCCCGCCCCATCGAAAATTCCGCATCATACCGAAGTAACCAGATTCCGGGGTGAGGCTGAGGAATTCCGGATCGGCCAGTCGACTAGCTAAATAGCTCCCGCAGCGGCTCACCCTTGTCAGTAATTGGAACAGGCCGGTCGCCGGCAAAGAGGTTCTTGGCTGGATTGATGCCCAGCGCGCAATGGATGGTCGCGTGGAAGTCGGGCACACTCACTGACTTGCCAACCGGGTTCACGCCCAGCTCATCTGACACCCCCACGGCCTGCGCGGTTTTCAAACCACCGCCGGCCAGCACGGCACTAAACACCTTCGAGTGATGGCCACGGCCACCGCCGGAATCGAACTCCGGAGGACGTCCAAACTCGGTGGCGATCACCACCAGGGTGGTGTCGAGTAACTTGCTCTTCTCCAGATCGGTAAGCAGCATCGCAAAAGCCTGATCCAGATCCTGGATGAGCAGGTGCTGCTTGGTTTGGCCGTCGTTGTGGGTGTCCCAGCCGGAGCCGTTCAGGAAATTCAGATTGAACGAGACCTCAACAAAACGTACGCCGGACTGCACCAAGCGCCGAGCCAACAAACAGCGCTGACCAAACTCCCCGCCGTAGGACTCGCGCACGGACTTCGACTCTTTGGCCAGGTCAAAGACGTTCATGAACTTCGGCCCGGCCATCTTAAAGCCCTGCCCCGTAATCGCCGACTGCGCCCGAATCACCTGGTCTTCGGGGTGGCGATTCTCGAAGTTCTGCCGCAGCTGGGCAAGTAAAGTCTCGCGCCGGTCCTGCCTTGGGTTGTCGACGTCGGGCGGGCGCACAAAACCGTTGGGGCCGGTCTCCGTCTGGGTGAGGTAGATGTAGCCATACTTTGCGCCGAGAAAGCCCGGATCGCGTGTGATGTTCGGATAGCCCATGACGACGTAGGCCGGCACCGCCGGGTCCTTCGTGCCGAGTTCCTTCGAAACAATCGATCCGATCGACGGGTACTGAATCGTGCCGCTGGGCATGCGGCCCGTGTGCACCAGATTGGAGGCCGCGCCGTGCTCGCTGACGATGTCGTGGCCCAAGGTGCGGATGAGGGCGCAACGGTCCAGCAGGGGCGCCGTCCGCTTCAGATGCTCGCAAACTTGCACGTCCTTCACCGCGGTATCGATGGCGTCGTAGTAAGAGCCGGCGACCTTCTTGCCATCGCCCTTACGTTTTGGATCGAAAGTATCGATGTGGGCGGCGCCGCCACCGAGCCAAAGCAAAATGCAGGCATCCGCCTTGCCTTTAGGGAACTTGCCGCCCGCGGCAAAGGCCGGGCTGAGAGCGGCAGTGGTGAGTAGTTCTCGACGGGAGAGTTTCATGGCTAAGGCACCATCACAAATTCCGGTGAATTCACCATCGCCCACAGGGCGTCCTCCAGCCGCTCGCGAAAACGCGGCTCCAGGCGTGCGGTCGGTTTGGCGCCGAGACGCAAAGCACGCTCCTCTTCCATGCGAATGACCGTGGCCTCCGCGCTCAGGTGATTCGACCAACTGACGCGATTGTCGCTGTTGATGCGGGCATCCACCTTCTGGGCACCCTTTACCTTGCGCTGGGCATAGAGATCACCAAGCAAGTTCGACATCACCCGCAATTCCTCGGCCGCCGGCGGCCGCGAAAGCACGCGCAGAAACATCTCAGACACCATCTTGGGGAGCGGCAGATCGGCAAGGGCCAATTCGGTGAGTTCGCTATCGTCGGAGAGCCGAACCATGCGGGTACCGAGGATCCCGTTGGCCAGAATCAGCGTCTGCATGGGCGACGGAGCGTCATCGCGGGAAGTGGCCGCGTTCTGCCGCGATTGCCGCCAACCGTAGGCGGTCATCACATCGACAATCGATTGCGCGATCGGCAGAGCCAACGCAGGACGGTCCCGTTCGTTCGAGAGGGCCGTCATTTGCCAGGCGCGTTGCGGCTTGCCGAGGTTGAGAAACTGGCTTGGCGACCGGTCGCCGGACGGATTCAGGTTCATGTCTTCGCACTCATAGGCCCGGCCCGTGCTGCGATGCAGAGAATCGACGAGTTGCTCGGCCGTCATGTTGCGGCGAATGGGTCCCGAAAAGAGGCGCCCTTTGGCGCCGGTGGCCGTGGCCGGATCGGGCACCGGTTTGCGTTGATAGGCGTGCGAAGAAAAGATCAGCCGGGCAACGTGCTTGGTGTCGTAGCCGCTCATCACGAACTCGCGCGAAAGGTAAGCAAGCAGTTCGGGGTGAGAAGCTTTGCCACGAGACCAGTCGTCGGCGGGCTCCACTATGCCCAGGCCCATGTAGCGTTTCCAAATGCGGTTCACGATCACCTGTGGGAAACGCGGATTCTCCGGCGAGATGATCAGCGCCGCGACTTCGTTGCGAGACGGAACACTCGCCTGATTCGGTAACTGGCCCGTCTCGGAATGGTTGACCAAAGCGGCGAAAGGCCATTCGGGCCCAATCGCCTGGCCGGGTTTCAGCGCGACGACGACGGCCGGCTTGCGCCCGCCTTCGATCATCGGCACGGTGGAGGTCCTGGGCAGTTTCAGCTCCTTGCCCTGCATCATGGCCGCCAAGCTGAAGAGATCCTTTTGCTTGAAGGGATGAAATGGTGCATCGTGGCAGCGGGCACAACCCATCCGCTGGCCGAGGAAGGCTTGCGCGACGATCTCCGCTTTGGCCGCCATCGGGGCATCGTTCAGTGTGGCTTGGGCGAAGCCGGCCGGGCCGCCCTGATAGGCGCTACCCTCCATGCTCAGCAGTTCCGCGACAAATCGATCGAAGGGGATGCCGTCGGCGAAGGACTGATGAATCCACCAGCGGAAGGGTCCGGTGTTGTTCAAGTCCGGCTTCAGGATGCCGGGATTCTCGGCCAGCACATCCTGCCAGTAGGCCACCCAATGGTCGGCCCAGCCGTTGGAGGCGAGCACCCGCTCGATGGCCTTGGCGCGACGGGCCCGGGGCGCATCGGCCAGATAGGTGCGAATCTCGGCGGGCGTGGGAATCACGCCAGTCGCATCCAGCGAGAGCCGTCTGAGGAACTCCAGGTCGGAGGTGAGCGCGGTGGGCGGCATCGACTCGGCTTCCAGCTTCGCGCCGACGAAGCGGTCAATGTCGTTCTGTACCGGCAGCGCCTTCAGCACCGGTAAGGCGGGTTTTGGCTGGCTCGCGAGGCTGGCGCGAATCTTGCCGTGGCGCGCCTTCCATTCGGCCGCTACCGCGACGCTCGCCAGCCGCCGGCGGACAACGTCGGCCGCATCATGGCGCTGATTGACGGCGGCGACGTAACGCTCCCAGGCTTCGTCTGTGAGGTAGGGCGCAGTGGCCGGCCCCAGGAGCCGCTCCAACTGCGTACCCGCAGCGAAGCTCACGGCGAGTTCGCCGGGGGTGGGATAGAGACCGCTACCGCCGATCACGGCGGTCAAAACGAAGCGATGCGTCCCGGCGGCCAACTTCACCCGGTAGACGACGTCCTGGTGCGGGTAATGCGCGGGCCGCAAGGGCGACTCTTCGCGCACGGGCGGCGGTGGCACCGGATCGTCGCCGGTCTTGTTGGGCAACTGCGGCTGGGTCGCAGCCACTACCTGGCCATCGATCTCCAGACGCGCCGCGCCGCGGGCCCGCAGGCGGAAGCGGTAGTCGCCAGCCGTGAGCACGCGCTCGTAGGTGGCACGCAGTCCAAAGGGCGACGAGCGATCCATCGGCAAGGCGTTGCCGGAGAACTTCACCGGCGTGCGGACGAAGGCGAAGGCCGGCTCCTGATAGGTTTCCACGGGAACGGCATCCGCGGGAGGCGCAAGCAACTGCCCGGCATTCAACTTCTCAAAGATCTCCACCTTCACGGGTTGCGCCATCAGGAGCGAACCGGTGGCAGTTAGCAGGATGATTCGAAACACATGGCCTCCACAATCAGACGCCCTTGATAATATCGCGCCCACAGCCGCGCTGCAGACCGGGATCCTACGCGCGTCGGGTGTTAAGTTTCTGATAACATCCCAGGTTCACGATGATGAAAACCTTGTTGAGCCTTTTCGCGACGGCCTGCGTCCTGCTAAGCCAGGCGAAGCACGCCACCTACGTCAGCAGCAAAGAGATGGACGCTGCCTATCCGAAGCACAGCGTCGTCGTCGACCAGGGCGGCTATCGCGTGATGGCGATCGGGCGCGAAAAGAGCGGCGAGGCTGAAGTGCACGGCAAGTCGACAGACATCGTCTACTTCGTCGAGGGATCCGCAACGCTCACGACGGGCGGCGCGGTGCTCAATGGCAAGACGATCGCGCCGGACGAGATTCGCGGCAAGGCAATCGCCGGCGGTGAGCAACATCGGCTGCAAGCCGGTGACGTCATCACCATCCCCAACGGCACGCCGCATCAGTTCACCGTGCAGACCTCCTGCCGCTACTTCCTGGTGAAGGTGCGCACCAACGATGAGGGCAAGCCCGCGAAGGTGACGCCGTTCTCCAAAGGCGGCGCGCTGGGCGCGGGCGACGGCTACAAAGCGAGCGCCAGCCACCGCGAGAAGGACGGGATCGCCGAAGTTCATGCGCGCGACAGCGACATCATGCTCTTCGTTCGCGGAACGGGAACCGCGGTGACCGGGGGAAAAGCTGAGGACGCAAAGGCCACGTCCCCGGAGGAGACGCGCGGAACGAACGTGAGTGGCGGAGTCCGGCAGACGCTGAAGCCGGGCGACGTGATCGTGGTGCCGAATACGGTGCCGCATCAGTTCGTCGACGTGAAGGGGCCGCTGGACTACTTTGTGGTGAAAGTGCGCTCGGCGGAGTAAGTTACTTCGGGAAGTGGGACTCGTGCCAGCGCATCGAGCGCTCAGTCCAATCGACCACGTGGCGGGATTCGCGGATGCCATGGCCTTCGCGGGGATACCGGACAAAGATCGTCTTCACGCCCACGTCCTTCAGCGCGATGTAGAACTGCTCGGCTTCCGAGAGCGGCACATCGTTGTCGTTTTCGCCGTGCACCAGCATGGTGGGTGTGGCGACTTTGGCGACGTGCTTGAGTGAGGAACGTTCCCAGAGCGTATCCATCAGATTACCTTGATGCGGGAAAATGCCGAAGGTCATCTGCTCGTATTGGTTGTAGTAAGTGGTGTAGTTATAACTTACCAGGTTGATGATGGCCGCCGTAGGAATCGAGCTCTTGAAGATACGCGATTGGGTGATGAGCCAGGAACTGAGCTGGCCTCCATAGCTAACTCCCTCGACACCAAGGCGATCCCGGTCAATCCACAGATTCCGGCGGATGGCCGCGCTGACGGCGTAAAGGACATCTTGCCCCTCGTTGCCGTTTTGGTCGCCGAATACGCCATCCGCGAATGCCTGGCCGTATCCAGTGGAGCCACGGTAGTTCACCATCAGCGTCGCCCAGCCTTTGGCGGCGTAGACCTGATTCTTGAAGTTGAACGTCTTCCCCTGCTGGCTATGCGGACCGCCATGAATCACGACGATCATCGGGTGCTTCGACGTGGCGGTCATGCCAAGCGGCTTGGTGAGAAAGGCTTCGATATTCCACTTATTGTCGTTGCTGACAAAAGTGAAGGATTCCACCGGGGCAATTTCGATATTGCGGAGTAACTCGGCGTTCAGGTTCGTGAGTTGAATCGCCTCGCCTGAAGGGTTGGCTCTGAAGTAGAGTTGTGCGGCGTCGTTGGTTTTGGACTGGACGTAGGCGATTCGGCCATCGCGGGCGACGGAGAAGGCGCTCACTGTCCCCTGCCCCGATACGACGGGTTGTGGCGCGCCGCCCTCGGCAGGTTGAGAAAAGAGGTTGACGTTGCCCGTATTCTGCAAGGTGTAGTAGATGAGCCGTCCTTCGGGCGACCAGATGGGAGGACCCTGGCGATTGTCGAGCTTGCCGAATTCGTTGCGGCTGGAACCGTCGGGATTCATCGTCCAGACGTGCGTATCTTCCATCGTGGTTTCCAGATCCGTCAGGCCCCGCTTGCAGCCCTGATACGCGATCTTGCTGCCGTCAGGAGACCAGACCGGGCGGTACTCAATGTTCTCGGTCTTGGTGAGTCGCCGGATCGACTTGTCGGCGACTTTCACCGCCAGGATGTCATAGTTGAAGAACTGATCCTCATCGGGTTCGCGATTGGAGACGAAGAGGATCTCGTCACCCTTGGGCGACCAGTCCACTGAGTGCTCATAGTGGTTGCCGGTAGTGAGCGGCGTGACGACGCCGGAAGCCACATCCACCAGGAAAAGATGCAGCCGCTTGTTGTCATTCAGCCGGGTGTTGCCTTCTCCGGCCTCGGGCTTGTAAAGGTAACGGGTGATGACGATGGGGTCGCCGTCCAGGTCTTTCGTTTCGGGTCCGGGAACGGTATCGACAAAGACCATCTGCTTGCCATCCGGGGACCAGTCGAATGTCTTGCCCATCGAAGGTAGCGGGCTATTCGTGGTTCCGAGTTTCCCCAGGAAGCGCTTGCCTGTGGCATCCGGATTCGCCACGATTAAGCCGGACTGTTCGCCCAAGCGTCCGCTGTAAGCGATACGTGCACCGTCAGGGGACCAGCGCGGACTACCGGAGCTTTCCTGACCCACAGAGAAGGCGACGGACTTCCGGTCCGCTAGCGTCATCACGAAGAGCTGCGAATACGGCCGGCGCGGACCGTCCTGATTGATCACCGTATAGGCAATGCGTGTCCCGTCGGGCGAGAGGGCGGCATCGCCGACGGCGCGCAGGCGCAAGTAGTCCTGCGGCGTTAAGCCGGCCGCGAAGAGAGAAACCGGGAGCAGAAGCGAGCGCAAGTAACGCATGGATAGCATCATCGCAGATGCTTCCCGGCCGATCGATCACGTTTTTCGATAGGCGTCAGCGGCTGGGCTTCAGCGGCTGGGATACAGAGCGGCGAACCATTCGGCAAAGCGCTCCGGCCATGCGTCCGACGGGCGATTGATCTTTCGGATCCCGAAGCCGTGGCCTCCGCGTTCGAAGGCGTGGAACGTGGCCGGGCGCTTCACTTGCAGCCAGGCGAGGTAGGCGGGAACACTGCCGGTGACGGTAAGCGGGTCGTCGCTGGCGGCGGCAAAGAAGGCCGGTGGTGCGTCGGCGGGAACGATGTATTCGCCAGCGCCACCCGCGTAGATCGGCGCCACAAAGCTGGGCCGAAGTTCAGGCGGTCCGGTGGCCGCGCGCATCGCGATCGCGCCACCGGCGGAGAAGCCCATCAGGCCGATCTTGCGAGGATCGATCCGCCATTCGTTGGCCTTGCTTCGAACCAGGGCGAGGGCTGCGGCGTAATCTTCCATGGCTCGTTTCAATACGATGTCGCGCTGCGGGTCGCTCCCCGCGCGGTACTTCAACACGAAAGCCGAGATGCCCAGGCCGTTGAGCCACTTCGCCACGTCGTGCCCTTCTTTGTCGATGGCGAGGTGGCGGAAACCGCCTCCCGGGGCGACGATGATCGCCGCACCGTTGGGCTGAGCGGCCAGATGGACGGTGAGCGTTGGTCGCGTGACATTGCTGATCCGGCGCTCGGTGTCGTTCGGCCCGATGACGGACTTCTCCTGATCGGGCAATGCCGGATCGATCTTGTGCAGCGGCAGTACCAGGGGGTCGGCAGCGAGCAGAAGAGCGAGGGCGGTGAAAAGCATGAAAGCAGTGTATACCCTCAGGGAGTCTTACTTGCGGGGGCGCGGAGTGGCATCCCCTTGGGTCATGCCCAGCACCCACTTCATGCTTTCGAGATACATCTTTTGCATGTCGGGGCGATCCCAGGCTGGGGTGTGGTGCCCGAAGGTGGAGTAGAAGACACGGCCCTTGCCGTAATCGCGAACCCAGGCCACGGCGAAGTCGCCGTCAGTGCGGCGAACGTTGGGCCGCTTGAGGTCGATCTTCGTTTCGTCGAGGCGGGCGAGGACTCGGACGCGATCGCGGGAAAAGTTCTTCACCTGGTAGATCTCGTCCAGCGTCGTGAAAGTGGCCGGAAGGTGACGCATCGCCGGATGGTCGCGATCCTCAACGATAATTGGAGCCTCAAAGGTATTCCACGGGTGGCTGTCGAAATACCCGCCTACCATCTCACCGTATTCCGGCCACTGGTAGTTCGTGTCGATGGCGCTGTGGGCACCGACGAAGCCCTTGCCGTCGTCTTTCACGAACGAAATAAGGGCCGCCTTTTGCTCGTCATCGAGATCGAGTTCACCGGTGGTAAAAAAGAAGACGGCATCGAAATAGTCGAGGTTCTTGGCATTACCGGTCAGCTTCTTCTTGGTGATCAGTTGAGTGTCGGTCTTGATATAGGCATCCCAAAGACCGGTCTCTTTGCCCATTCTGAGGATGTGGGCCATGGCCTCTGAAGTGGCGTCGTGCTGAAAGCCCTTGGTTTGTCCAATGCAGAGGACCTTTTTGCGCTTGGGGGCGGCGGGGGCCTGGGCATTCACCGAGGCGGCGGCGAGCAGAGCGATGAGTGAAGCGGATACGAGGCGAGTCACGCTTGCCATGATATCAACTCACCTTCTCCAGTTTGAAGACGTGTTCGAGTGGTTGGGCGGCGGCGCGCTGCTGGCGTTCCAACTCAACGGCAAGAACATCCATTTGGGCGAGCGTGGCCGGGCGGTGATCAAGCGATTCGGTCTCCAGCGGGACCTGCAGTTCCCTCCAGCGGGCGTTCTTGATTCGCGTGCGCTTCAGGGTGAGTTCGTGGACGCGGCGCGCCTGACGAGCCATGGGCGTCTCGTAGTCGGAGAGATTGATCCCGGCTTGGAGGCTAGCGGCGCTCACCCGGGCAATCGGTTGGCCATCGATCGTGAGTTGCCACGGTCCCGCGGCGAGGCCATGGACAGTGAGCAGGTGCTGATTGAGGCGTGGGATGAAGCCGCTGTGCTTGTGGGCAAGGGCAATTGCGGGATCACGAAGGTCAAGGGGCATGGGTAGAGCCCAGTCCAGCTGATTCCAGGTGATCTTGTCCTCGACGGCAAGGTCCGTCACATTCGTGTTCTCGGTGGCGATGACATTGCGGGGGTTGGTGTCGAGGATGGTGTTTGACACGAGGGACGGCGCGCGCCATGCATCCAGCAGCGACTGCGCCATCACCAAATGTCCGCTCGGCTGGGGGTGCACGCGATCCGGCAGGAAGCGCTGGGCCAGAGTGGGATTCTCGGTGTTTGCCTTTTGAAGGGTACTGACGAGAAGTGAATTCAGGTCGGCGATCGCGCATTGGCGTCCTTCAGCCAATTTGGCAAGGTAGTCACCATAACGGATCAGGACGGCGTTGTAGCCGCCGTCAAAGAGCGGCGGGCGGGTGATGTCGTCGTAAGTGGAAGGGCGAATCAGAGTGATGCGGCAATCCGGCGCCTTGGCGCGGACCTCATCTACGATGTGCGCGGAGCCCTTTGCAAATTCGTCGAAGATTGCCGGATCGAAGGCGCGGTACCGTCCGTCGTTCATGCCAAGCATGCAGGTGAAGACGGTGGGGCCATGGTCGAAGGCGTCGCGCTTGAGACGTTGATCGATGCTGCCACCGCCACCGCCACTGACGCGGTCGCCCCCCCAACCTGAGTGGGTGAAATGCACAGGCATCTTCGGGAAGCGGGTGACGACAAAGGTCTCCACGAAGGTGGTGTAGAGGCGCTGATCCGTGATGCTGTCGCCGTAAAAGACCACCCGATCCTGGGCGCGCAGGTAGAAGCTGTCGCTGGCGCGCAGAGCGAGGGGCGCCAACGGCAAAGTGAGAAAGAGCCGCCGGGAGAGCATGATACGAGAATATCGCGCACAAGTGGAAGAGAATAGGAGTGTCTTGCGTCATATCGTCGATTCCTTGAGTTTCCGGCCGTTTGATGACCTTGCATCCAATCCGATTGATGATCGCCTGCTGGCTAATTGCCAGCGAGGGGATCGTGTCGCGCTGGAGGAATTGGTTGAGCGGGTACAAGGGCGCGTCTATAACTTCGCCGTTCGGGCGAGCGGTAGCCAGACGGCGGCTGAGGACATAACCCAGCGCGTGCTGGTGAAGATGGTGCGTGAGATCGGTTCGTTTCGTGCGGAGGCGAGCTTTACCTCCTGGCTCTACCGCATCGTCGTGAACGAGTGGATTGACGAGCGGCGGAGATTGAAGCGGCTGGTGTATCTGCCGGTTGAGAAGTTTGCGCAGTGGCGCTCGCCTCGGCTGGATCCTGGGCAGGCGCATCTGCTGCGGGAGCGCGAGGAGAAGGTCTTTGCGGCGGTCGCGAAGTTGGATCCTAAGCTGCGGGCCGTCGTTCTGTTGCGCTATCTCGAAGACTTGTCTTATGAGGAGGTAGCGTCAGCGTTGGGTTGTTCAATGGGCACCGTAGCGTCGCGTTTGTCCCGGGCGCATGCCCGTTTGAAAGATCTGCTAGGAGACTATCGGGATGAAATTTGAGGATTTGTTGCGCCAGTCAACTCGGATGTCGCCGGAGCCGGCTGCCGTGGATCGCTGGCGCGCGGCGATCTTTGCGCCGGACTTGGTTGCCCAGCCCGTTTGGCTGCCACGCTTGGCCAGTGGGTTGGCGATGGCCGGCATGTTGCTCCTCTTGTGGCCGGCGGCGGCTCGGGGGCCGGTGGGTTTGCGTGCCGCGGGAGTGGCTTGCGATGGCCGTTGGGAACAGTTGCAGCCCTTGCGCGCCGATGTTCGCGGGCTGGCGCAGCCAGCTCCCTCGACTGTGGCATTTGCGGCCTCGGATCGCTGCGGGCTTTGCCACCTCAGTAAGTAATTGTTCTGCAAAAAGAGAGGCCGGCGGGGACACCGCCGGCCTCTCTTTTTTGTGCGTGCGTGCTGCGGGACTAGCGAATATCGAGGACTGCCGATTGGCTGTAGCTGAAGGTTCCATCCGGAGCCTGGACGGCCACCACGAACGGCCGGCCTGTGCCGGGCGTCGTGCTGGTGGGCAGGCGGAAGGTAACGATATAAACGCCGATGAGGGTCGGCGCATAGATGGTGTCCTCCGGACGGGCCGAGATTCCTTCATTGTTCACGCCAACGATCACCGACCCGTTCACCTGTTGGGTGCCGTTGCCGGGAGTGTTGGTGGAAATGAAGGGGCTCGCTTGACCGAGTCCGGTGACAAAGACGCGGATGTCTTCGCCCCGGTCCGCCGGATTCGTGGCGGAGACGTACGTACCGTTCGCCTTGACGGCGACGGCGGTGGAACGACCCGTGCTATCTACCGTCTGGAAGATGCCGGGCGAGTAGGGAGCGATGGTAACGGTTTGGCTCACTGAGGTGGAACCGGACCGCAGGACGAGGGTGGCACTTCCGGGCGCCTGTTCGCAGGGTACTTGGAAGGAGAGGCTCTCCACGCCATTGATGTTACTCACGCTGTAGAGCGGCGTATTGATGCCACCGATCTGAACCGAAATGCCATTCAGCGTCGTCTGGAGAGGACCGACGAGAGACTGACCCGAGATCGAGCCGCTGATGCCGGTTGCGAAGTTCTTGCCGGTGATTTGGGCTACCGCGCAGGGCGACAGGCCGGGGACGAAGCTCGCGCCGTTGACGATTGAGGTAATTGTGGGACCGAGCACCGTCACGTTCAAGGTGAAAGTTACGTTGAAGGTGCTGGCCGAGGCAGTAACCGAGTAGGTGCCCACAGTGGGACCGGCGGTGACATTCACCTGGGCACGGCCCTGGCTGTCCGTGTTTACGACGGAGCTAGACACAATGACGCCGCCTTGAGAGGTAAAGACGATGGGAGTGTTGGGCGCTGGGATTCCGGTGGAGTCCTTCACTTCGACCACCAGGGGCTTGGTGAAGGCGAGGTTGACCGGCGTGGACTGGTTATCGCCGTCAATCTTGGTGAGATTCGAGAGGGCCAAAGTGTTCGTGACGGTGAAGTCGGCAAAGATGGTGGGCGTGACGCTCACCCGGATGCGGACGTCGCCCGAGGAGTTGCCTAAGCGAAGGTTGGTGGAGACCAAGCCCGGGCTCGAGATGGAACCTGTGGCGTTGTTGGGATCCTGGATGACGCCTACGCCAGAGGTGCTGATCGTTTGGAACAGGGTCGCGCTGCCGGACTGGATCGCCCAGGTGACGGGTACGCCGTTGAGCAGGTTGCCAAAGCCATCGTCGATGCGGGCGAGGAGGGCTCTCCCAAGCGGCTGACCGGACACTCCGGACTGGTTGTTGCCGCTGAGAATCGTAATGACCTTGGGCGGGCCCTGGGTAACAGTGAGAGGGAAGTCGAACGACTGGAAGCCACCGACCGTGACGCGAACCACTGAGCTTCCCACTTTGCCGCCGACGACGAGGTCGCAAGTGACGATGCCGTCTTCTCCGCTGAGGGGGTTATTGTCGCAGCGGGCTGTCTGGGATGAGACAGTATCGAGCGAGCCTTCGGCTGGGACAGCCTGTGCCTCGACACCGATTCCCGAGATTCCTTGGAGGGCGATGAGACCGGTTTGGCTCGTGATTCGGAACTGGAATGCACCCTTGGTGACGCTGCCGATCGCTCCGGTAATGGTCGGCTGCCCGAAAGGAGCGAGCAGCGCGATCGCGGGAGCAGGGGCTGGGATAGGAGTGCTCGTCGCGTCGATCACCCGGGGAATGGTGATGTGCGAGAAGGTGACGGTCCCGAGGCTTGTGGTTGCGCTGATCGCACTTCGCACGAAGGAGGCAAAGTTGCCAAACACCAGCGGTCCGGCATAAGAGCCATTCGTGGCGATGCCTTCGGAGTCGGTGAGCGTGTCGGTGAGCAGCAGTTGACCGCCGCCACTGAGCAGCGCCCAGGTGACGTTGGCTGACGGGATCGGATTGCCGTTGCCGTCTACAACCTTGACGCGCATCTGCTTCTGAGGCGGTGAATTGGCGTAGATGATTTGGCCGTTGCCGTCGAGAATGGAGATCTTGCCGGTTCCGCCGGAGCCACCTCCACCACCACCGGTGAATCCGACGTTAATGGTGAAGACCTGATTGGTGGCGGTCCCTACGGAGGCGACGATGGCTAGGCTGGTTTGGAAGTTGGGAACAACCGCCGAGGTTTGAGCGTAGCCGTCGCTATTGGTCAGAACGGTGGGATTGGCAAAAGTGACGCCGTTGGCGGTGGTGGTATAGGTCACTGTCGCGCCGACAATCGGCAGACCGGTGGCATCAAGAGCGCGTACGACGAGTGGCTGGGTAGTACCGCCAGTGGCGACGAATTGCTGCTGATTGATGGCGAAGAGATTTCCTAATGGAGCGGTGGAAGGAAGTGAAGGGGAGACAGGAATGCCAGCGAGGTTGGGCAGCGACTGGGTGCCGGTGATAGCGTTGGTGGCGATGTCGATCTTGTAGATGCTGCTACCCGCACTGACATAGAAGAAGCGGTTCTGAGGGGCCTCATTGCTGCCACCGAAGCCGCGGAAATTCAAGGGACTTGGCAAGCCGGGCGTGTTGATTGGCGCGATCGAGAGGGGATTTAGGCTGATGCTGTAGAGGGTCTGATTTCCGGGCGCGTATCCGTAAGCAGCGGTATTCGAGACGACACGAAAGCGATCAATGGTAAGTCCGCTCAAAGTGGTGAACTGCGTAGAGCGAGTGGTGAGATCGGCCAGAATCAGTGCCGAGCCGCCACTGATGGGCGTAAAGTTGTTCATGAGTGCCCTGGTGCCGTCAGGGGTGAACTGGGGACGTCCAGGCGAACCGGTCATCACAATGGCCGCGGCGGGAGTGAGCTGGACGGTGCGGGGATCGATCTCGAACAGCCGATTGACAGCGCTTAAGTAGATCAAGCCGTTCGGAGCGGTGGCCAGGCCGCTTACCAGGGTGATTTCGCTAGGGACCGTGAGGGTGCCAATGGCGACGTTGGTGGTGAGGTCAATCGCAGTGACGACGGCGCCGTTGGGCGAGGCGGTAAACGCACGGGTAGATTCAAAATTGATGGCCACCGTGTTTGCAGGAGCCGAGAGGGCAACCTTCAGGAGAACATTGTCATTCACGGTCTCGATGATCGTCGCGGCGGATTCATTCAGCGAGACAACGACGAGCCGGCGGCCGTCCGGGGTGAGAGCGGCGTCGGTAGAGCCAGTTGGGAGGTCGATGCTCTTTAGAAAAGTGGTGCCGCTGGACGAGTTACTCAGCACCGTGACGGTATTGCTGGCACCCTTGGCGACGACGTAGGTTTTGCTGCCATTGGGCAGAGTGAAGGCATTATAAGCATCGATGCCGACATTGGGCGTTCCGGCCGGGCTCAGCGTATCGGGATTGAGCACGGTGGCGGCGCGATTGACGAGGTCAGTGGGTGGCCCCGCGGGAAGAACGACAATGTTGCGCGTCTGAGTGAGTGCCGGCAGGGCAAAGGCTGCAAACAGAAGGGTTTGGCGGAAGGAAATGTTCATCTGTAATCTGCTCACACTAAGGAATTCTTTTCAGGGAGAGTTGCGCTGGACGAGAGTCGTCTAAGCGCAGGCAGGACGCGTACAAGCGATTCTAACACAGGAGCGTAGGCAGGAGGGCGGGACAACGGAGGAAAAGACCATGGTGTTACGGGAGACCAGGGACAATTTACAAGAGGGAAATGCAAAAGGCGGGGAGAACCGAAGTTCTCCCCGCCTTTTAGCTTAGGCCACTTGAGTGGCCCTTGGGTTATTGACCCAAGGACTCGCTGAAGTTGCCGGTGCGGGTGCCGATGTGGTCATCCATCACGAGGGCCAAGTAGCCCTGGGCGAGCTGGGTGGCGCCCAAGTCGCTGATGAACGCATAGCCATGGGCGTAGCGGAAGGCGCACTGGGCGATGATGTAGCCCTGGAAGCCGGGGGTCGCCGGGATCGTGCCGAACGGAGCGCCGCCACCCGCAGAGAGGGTGAAGACCAACGTCTGGCCGGCCGGGATGACACCGGAGGTCGCAGGAGCCGGAGCGGCGCCACGGCCCGTGCCGGTGAAGCCGAAGTAGTTGATCGAGCAAGCGCCCTGCTGAGTCGCCGGAGCGGTGAAGGGGAACAACTCACCGGTACCAGGATTCGACAAGGAGGTGTTGCTGATCGCGATGCCCGTGTCGAACGGAGCGATGTTCGTCACGAACGGGTAGAGCAGGTTCGTCACGCAGCTCTGCAAGGTGAAGAGAGCGGCAGGCGTGGACGTATCCTGGAAGCGCGGGATCGGAACCAAGAAGCCGGAAGCGGTGGCCGTGCTGTTCACAGGAGCGAAGCTGCCCTGAACAGTGGAGCTACCGAGAGCCGGGTTCTGCGAGAAGCGCCAGGCAGCGATCACCTGGAACAACGCAGCTTCCGTGTTGCTCGGATCGGCGGAGTAGACTTCCCAGGTGAAGGAACCAGCGCCGGAAGCGATGGCCACTTGGATGAAGCCGTTGGTCGCCGTGGTGCCCTGGAAGGGCGAACCAGCCGGACCGGTGAAGGGGTTGGTGGCGAAGTCGAAAGGAGTCAGAACGCCGCCGAAGGTGACCCAGGTGGTGTTGACTGCGCTGGTGTAGGCGGTCGACGTCGGGAACACCGGAACGGTGATGGGGCTCTGATTGCCACCGGAAGCATCAGCAACGACGCCGTAGGCGCCCATGCGAGCCACAGCGCTGCTGTTCACGTTGGCGACGGTCACATACAGGCGGATGTTCGCCGGCAGGGTACCGAAGGCAGCGCGAAGGCGGGTGCCGTGGTCAGCAATGCCCGCGCGGGCAATGCCGTTGGGAAGAGCAGCCCAAGTGGTGTTGTAGAAACCGGATTCAGAGTTGTAGATAAGCTGCGGGTTGTTCTGATCGAGACCGGAAGCCTGACCGGGGAGGAAACCACGAATCTTGAAGGAGTTCGCATAACCTTCCGTGTAGCGGAGCAACATGCCAGGGGTCACGAAGTTGCCGAAGGAACCACTGGTGGCGCTGGTGGCGAGATCACGGTTGATGTCGTCGCACTGCGCGTAGGTGATGCCCGAGGAACCGCCACCGTTGGTGGCCGTGCGGCGATCGAACACCAGACCCTGCTGCACGAAGCCAACCACGGCCGAGGCCGAGTTCAGCTGCAGGTTAGCAGGAGGATTCTGAATCGAAAGGAACGCGAAGACCTGTCCATTCGGAGCAGCCGCGCCGGGGATCGCACCGCGAAGATTCTTGATGCGGAAGGTCTTCTGGAACGGAACCACGATCGCCTGACCCGTGTAGAGCGCGTTGTTCGGGTTTTGGCCCGGGCTCAACGCCAAAACCATCAGCGTCAACTGATTGGCAATGTTGGGGTTCTGCGAGGAGTCAACCTGGCTGATCGGTACACCGAGGAACACAACAGTGTTGGAGTTCTGAAGCTGACCCTGGAGGACGTTCACCGGAACAGCGGTTTCAGTCTGACCAGTGGCAGCCGCCGGAGCCACGCCAACGGCCGTCGGACGGCTATTGCCGGGGGTCGCAGAGCCGGCCACGGTGGTACCAGCGGTACCGTCAAGGGCAACAAGGTTGCTGCAAACACCATTGGAGTTCGGAGCGAGGCAGGGGTTCTGGTTGGTTACGGCAGTGCCGGTCGCCGGGTTGATCGGCTCTTCGCCATTGGCGCCGCCGATGAACAACAAGGCTTCCGTCATGCTGGTGCCGCCCGTGATGCGGGTGGTAACCGGCGTGGAGAGGGTAACCGAAATGTTCACCAACTGGGGAACCACATACGGCAGAGCCGGCGTGGCGCCAGGGATGAAGTTACGGCTATTCAACTGCAGCGCACCGTTGCAGGTGAGCCGGACGTCGCCGAGCAACTCGGTGTAACCTTCGGTCCGAACGGTCAAAGGTACCGCGGAAACCGAACAGTTCAGGTTTTGAACCGGAACGTTCGGAGCGGTAGTGAAATTATTGGCGGCGAGCGGCACATTGCCGACGCCACCGAGCTGAGCCATCGCCGCGGATGCCGAAAGAAGGGCACCAATGGCGACAGTCAAAGCAGATTTACGAAAATCTGACATTTCCATCTCCTTGAGAGAGTTTAATTTGTTTTGAATTGATGAGAAGTTCTCTAAACAACCTGAGCCTCGAAAAACTACCTTGTTGTACTGTGCAACTTACTGAGCTCAAATCGTGTGACTTCTTTTGGAACTTTACTATTCTGTGCTCGCGGGATTCACGAACATAATGAATGCCGCTTGAGTCCTTGGACGCAGACTTAGTACTTTTATCATGGCCTGAACAGGGTTGTCAAGCTGAATAGATAGCAGCACCAAACTGGGGATAGAATGCGAGAGACTATCCCATCCAAAACTCTATCGCTAGTTAACCACAGCAAGGGACGCAAGGTCAACCTTTAGAATCAATTAGCTCCTGGCCATCCCGAGCTGCCCTACTGAACCGCGACGGTGACGGTGTTGCTCTCTGTTGCGGCCTGGCGGAGCACCAGACGGTAGTCGAGCGCGGGCGGTAAATCGCTTGGAATGATAGCGTTAGCCTGATAGAGGCCAACAATTCCGGGGGTAAGGCCGCTGAAGAGCACGGTGATGGGCCGTCCATTCAGCATCGCAGTGATGGGTACGGTGGCGACTTGCAGTTGCGCCTGGGCGCGCGTCGTGCCAAAACCGGTGCCATAGATGACAATGGCCTGCCCACGTGGCGAGGGCGAATTCGGCGTATTGATTGACCCGTCCTGATTCACTACCGCGCCCATTCCTGGAGCCAGGGTGAAGATGGCTGGGGCCACCTCGGCAATCTCGAGCGGCTGTTCGACGGATCCGTAAGGAGAGCGGATCCGAAGAGTTGCCATCCCCGGCGTGGCCATCGGAGGGATCTGCGCGTTGATCTGAAACGCCGACGCGAAGCCGACCGGCGCCGCCACGCCGTCGATCTCAACCGTGGGCACTCCGGTAGTACCAGACAGGCCTGTGCCGAAAATAGTCACGAGGGTCCCCGGCGACACTGTTCGGCCGAAGCTGGCAGAGTTCACCACTTGACCCGTCGAAACCGTCAAGGTTTGTGCCGCCAGAAGAAGCGGACCGCCGTTCGGCCGCGAAATGCGGTACGCGGCCGGGGTGGCAGCGGAGAGCTCCACCCTTTGGGCAGGTTGGCCGAGTTCCGTCACGACCGCCCGAAAGCCGGCCGGCCCGCCGGAAAGATCAAGCTGATAGGGATCCGTCACCGTCGGACCGGCGGTGCAGGCTCGAAAGCGCAGCATCGAAGCCGTTGACGTCGAGGCGGCTCCGGCAGGTACCGCCGCGGATTGCGGGAACTCCAGCGTCACGCCGCAGGGGCCGGCCACGGAGCCAAGTTCCAGACTTGCATTCGTCCGGACCAGAAATTGTCCGACCGCCGGACCGCGGGGCAGTAGACGGAAGGCGCCGGTCAACGTTCCGCGCCAGGCACCGGCCGCCGTAGTGAATCCAGCTAAATAGTCGTTCAGACTGGCCCGGTTCAATGCCGGGCTGGGATCGTGCACCAAAGCGCTTCCGTTCCCATCAATGCCCATGGCTACCACGAAATGCGAACCTGCCGGTTGACCGTTCAAGGTCAGCGATAAGGCCAGAATCACGGGTGATCCCGCAGCCACAAGGTCGCGCGCAGTTTCGGGCGTCGCGGTCTCCACCGACACATTAATTCCACCACCGGTAAACAGGCCCACCCGCCACGGGTTGAGCACTTGCTCAGCGGGAGCATCGAACGGTGCAATGAACGCATCGCAGATCTGGTTGCCCGCTGCGTCAAAGACACAGGCATCGCGCAGAAACTGATTGAGCACCAGCGGATCCGCAGGCCCGTTGGGTTGCGCAAGTTCGCCGCGTCCCTGGTAGTAGCGCAACACCGAAGAAGCCGCCGCCAGCAATGCCCCTTTGCGGGAGATCGGTTCCTGCCCGTTGCCGAGCTTCTCCTCGCTGTTCTGGGTCAGCCGAGGGAAGTTGGCAAGCGCCTGGGCGGCAACGCGGAAACTGAAGGTGACGGCTTGCCGGCCGGCTTCGGCGGTAGCCAGGGCGACACCTTCACCCGGCGGAAGGCGGAGAAACGTCTCGGCTTCGCCTTGTGCATTGGTGAAGACTTCGGCTTGCAGGATCTTGCCGCCCGGAGAAGGATTGAAGCGAACGACCGCATTGACGACAGGGGAACCGAACTCATCCTTCAGAAGGACGCGCAGAGCCACCGGTAGCACGGCGCCGGGCGGACCAGTTTGCGTATCGCCCCGCAGCTTCGTCAGGCTGAAGCGAACATCGGAAAGAGACCGAACCTGGTAGCTTGTCTCCGCAGCAGGCGGATTGGTCACCCCCACCGCCACCGCTCGTACGAGGATTGCCCCCGTGCGGGCATTGCCAGGAACGAAAGCATCCCAGGCATAAGAGCCACTCTCAGCGGTCACCAGGAAATCAGGCAGTCCGGTCACCGAAATTCGCAGTTGCGTTCCAGGGTCGAAGCCGCCAACCGAGAGCCGCACCCGATTGCCGGCCACCACAATGGAAGGAGTCGCGAGCACGGTAGGGCGCCGGTTCTTCTGGGTTACCTGCACCAGGGCGCCGCCCGCCGGATACTCGAACGTGGCGCCTTCAAACTCCTGGCGCCGGCTACCGCCCACTTGAAACTCGTCGCTAATCGGGAGCCCACTGGTACCTGCGGGACCGCCGGTTTCCGCATACTTCGCCGCGATGACACCCGCAACATAGTAGGCACGGTTGGCTTGTGCACCGGTCTCCGCCATCAGGATCGCGCCGTTGCGAAAGTACTGTGCTCGACCGGCGGTGGCACTAAATGTCAGAAATCTTGACACGGCGGAACTGGGATTTCCGAGCACGCCGGTCTCATAGCCCAGTTGCGCCCAGCGGTTCAAGATGACGCCCTCGACGGCGCGCACCGGATCGCCCGCCAAAGCGGCTTGGTTCTCAAAGATCTGCCGGCCGTTGGGGCTGGGGTCGCCAAACGGGTAGCCCAACGAGCCACCGGCGCCGCCCAAGGCTTCAAACGCCGTCAACAGTCCGCCGGAGAGGAGGTAGGCCAGCGAACTGGAATCCGGCTTGGCCAACACGAAACGCAGGCCGGTGTCCGCGGAAACGAACTCCTGCAGATAGCCCGCGCCGAAGCGTTGCACGGGAGAAGCAGACGGCAGGCGCGGATTGAGCCGGTTCCGGGTGACGGCATCGAGAAAGGATTGCTGCAGGGCAGCGGTCGGCGCGCCTTCGCCCACGGCGCAGCAAGGCGCGGCGACAAACACCGTCAGGGGCGAGGAGCTCTTGCCTTCGCTGGTGGCAGTGATAAAGGCGCTGCCCCCGCCGACGGCGCGCAGAGTGGCGACGCCGGTTTGATTCGGCGCCACGGCGATCTGAATCACGCGTGAATTCGAGGTGGTCCAGGAGACATCCCGATCGGCGACGCTTTCGCCGGTAGTCGTCACCAGTTGGGTGCGGATCTGAAAGGTATCGTTCAGGTTCAAGCGCAGCGAACCGGCCGAGGTAAGGGTTACTGCGAAAACAGCATTCCGGAGAACGGGCGTTTCGCCCACGCCGTACTCGATGCTGCCGCCCTGGAAAGTCTGGCGGCGACGGCCGTTGGCCAGCACCAGTTCGTCGTTCAGGGGTAAGCCGAGCCGGCCGGTGGGTCCGCCGTTCGCCCGGTATACACGATTGATGGGCTCTTTGACGGCTACGATGCGCCCGGCGGAAGGGCCGGCCGTCGTATTGAAGAGATAACCGTACTGGAAATCGAGGCGCGTGGCCGTAACCGTATCCACCGTCACGCTGGTCTCCGCACTGGTGACCGCGCCCATAACTCCCAGTTGTCCCAGCGCCCTCCAGCGCGAGTAGAACGGCTCCCGGAGGAAGAAGCTGGTATTGGTGGAGGTGGCATCCGGCGGCGCACTCCAAACGAAGAGCGCGTAGCTCTTCTGAAAGAACTGGTACTGGAAAGTGCGCACGACGATTCCCTGCTCATCGCGCACTTCGACGATATCCGTATCGCTGATGGGAAAGCCCAGGTTGGCGAAGCCCAGCGCTCCACTGGTGTAGTAGGCGTACATCGGGGCGAAGACCTGATACGTGTCGATCAGGAAGCCCTCACGATCGAAAATCGCGTTGCCGACGATCAGCGCATGCTGCAAACCAGCATTCTTGGTAATGTCCGGAAACTCCTGGACATAGCCGGTGCCGCCGAAGGAGGTCACCGGGCTCAGGGGCGGGAGTGAAGTGATGGAGGGAAAGCGCCCACGGTAGTAGTTACTCACGAACCGCTGCCGGATCGCGTCGGTTGGCGCACCTTGGCCGATCGCAATATTCGAGCCGGACTGGCCGTAGGCGAGCGTCGCTAGCACGCAGGTGAGGAGGCAGCGCAAAAGCATGAATCTCCAAAGTAACCCGCGGCAGGCCGCCGAAGTTGCTCTATTCTTTGATTATCTTGTTGAGGCGCTTCAGTCGGGAGCGGACCTCTTCGCTGGCGTCCGCAATATCGTTGGTGTCGTAAATCACGCGCGGCGTCATGAAGATCACCAGTTCGGTGCGGCCCTTGTTGCTCGAACGGTTGCCGAAAAGCGCACCCACCACGGGCAGCTTATGCAGTCCGGGAATGCCCGCTGACGAACTCGATTCGGACTCCTGGATGATGCCCGCAATGGCCACCGTATCGCCATCCTGCACCGTGACGCGCGTGGCCACATTGCGGCGGCTGAACGACGGAGATTGGATCCCCGCGCCTGGCGAAGGCGGGATGGGCGAGCTAATGTCCTGGTTAATCTCCAAAGTCACAATGCCGCTGGGCAGAACTTTCGGTTTAATGCTGAAGTTGACGCCCGCGCTGCGATTGGAAATCTGATTCGTGAAGAGCGACGTGCCTTGCTGCTGAATGCCGGAAACGGCCTGTGAGGTGAGCGTCGGCACGTCGGTGCCAACGGTGACCGACGCCTGGCAGTTGTCCGTGGCGATGATACTGGGGCTCGCGATCGTCTTCGAACGGCCTTGCGTTTCCTGCACATTCAGGAAAGCCAGAAGTTCGCGGCTCTGGCCAACCAATAGGCCGGCGGTGAGATTGGCTCCCGTACCGGTAGCGGTAGCGAGCAACTGACGGCTCGCGCTCGAAGAATCCGAAGGCGTGCCGGAGGCGGCCGAGCGTCGCTGCAGGAAGGCCTGCACGCCGCTCGAAAACGCGCCGGAAAGCGTCACTTCGTAGATGCGCGCTTCAATCAGCACCTGCCGCGGCGCGATATCGAGTTGGCGCAGGAGTTTAACGATTTGCTCATACTCCTGGGGCGTGCCCTGAATCAACAATGAGTTGTCGAAGGGATTGGGCACCACGCGCGGAGACCTGGGGGCCGGCGCGCCGGAGTTCCCGGGATTCAGGTAGCCGCCGGTTTGGTCAACCGCCCCCGCCGCGCCAGGCGCCGCGCCGGGAGTCGCCATCGGGTTGCGGCCCTGCTGCTGGACTCCGCCGTAGGCGGACATGCCGTAAGGACTGCCATAGCCACCCATGCCGGTCATTCCGTAGCCGCCCATCATGCCCATGCCCATCATGCCGGCGCCGCCCATCATCATCGGGTTCATGCCCATCATGCCCATGCCGCCGAAGGCGCCCACGCCCCCCTGCTGACCGCCGAAACCCTGGACATTGCCCCCGAAGCCACCTCCGCCAAAGCCGCCGCCGCCACCGGAACCACAGGATCCGCCGCCGCTCGAGAACATACCCATCTGCGACAGCATCATCAACATGAACGGATCGCCTGAGTAAAGGGCCATCACCGCCTGCGAGAGAATGCTGGCTTCGCCATACTTCACGCGGTACACCCAGTTGTCCACCGCGCCCACCGGAGCCTTCACGGGAATATCAAGCTTCCCCAGCCAGTTCTCGACATCGGCAAAGATGCCTGGATTCGGAGCCACGGCGATGATGGTGTTGATGCGATCAAGCGGCATGAACCGAATGCCGTTCGATTTTTCGCCAAGGGAAATGCCCTTAAAGATGGCCTCCAACTCCTTCACGATGTCCGTGGGACGGCCGTTACTCGTTTCGAAAAGACGCACTCGCTGATTGGCGAAGGCGTCGTTGTCGAACAGCGTCAACATCTCCATAGTGCGGCGCATGCTGCGCGCATTGTCGAGGATGATCAGCAAGTTGGCGGGATCGTAGGCGATGGACTTGGAGCCCTCACCCATAAATTGATCCAGTAGCTTCTGAACTTCGCTCACCGTAACGTACTTCAGAAAGATGAGGTTCATCACCATGCGATCGTCGTCCGGCAGATCCTTCGTGTCCCGCGAAGGATTGATGGGAAGCCGGATTACTTCGCCCGTCGGTACGATGCGGAAAATGTCCCCCACCTGCACCATGGCCGCACCGTTGATGCGCAGAATCGTCTCCAGCAAACTGCGAACATCGACGCCCTTGATCTCGCCGTAGGTCTGCATGGTGACTTCGCCGTTCACCCGCTTATCAATGATGTAGTTGATCTTGAGGCGGCGTGCCAGCATGTCAATCACTTCGCGCAAGGAAGCGTTTGGCAGATTCAGCACCATGTTGCTGGGAGGGGCCTGCTGCGGAGCGGTCTGGGTGACGGCAGGAATGGCGCTGATGGGCGGCGCGGCGGGTGCCGCCTGCACCGGATTCTGCGCCGCGGGATTCGGTACCGCCGGATTCTGGGCACTCAATACCGCGGCCACCAGCAAGATCGGGACAAATCGGTTCATAACTCTCCGCTACTGCTTCGACTTGGCGGCGCGCGACTTTTCAATCGCCATCCGCTCGACTTCGTTCACGTCGTCCATCTTCTTGGTCCAGGAGGTGAGACCAAAAGGACCTTGACGGCTGAACTGCACCTGATCGCCTTGCTCCACCACGCTGATGCCTTCGTGCAGACGCGATTCCGTCACCACCGGCGCGGTCTTCGCCATCCGCGTGAGTCCAAACGGACCCTGGCGGTAAATCCATTCCTTACCCTGGGCATCGGTATGGGTCCACTGATTCGGACCCGACGACACGGCCGCCGTGGGCAGTGTCAACGGCGCCATTACCGGCGCCTTTTTGGCCGCCGTCATCGGCGCTTTCGGAGCCGCCTTCTTCGCCACGGGACGCGACTGGCCCAGGTCCGCCAAAGTCATCATCAACAAAATTCCTGCGTGCAACATATTCGTTATCTCCTGATTTCTTTCTTTAGCGGACCGGTTCCCAGCGGCAGTTCGAGCCGAACGGCGTCGTGGTGACGATCTTTCGCAGCCCGCCAACGACGGTACCGCTGGGCGACGTGTCACCCGCATTGCAACTTCGAATCCCACCGCCGATATCCACCCCACCCGGCGAGGCGTCGCCCTTCGCAATCGGAGGGGGCGTCGGCGCCTGATTGTAGACCGGAGCCTGCGTGGGCGCAGATGGCGTACGCGGCGCGTTATCGACACCGCCGGAGCGATCCACCAACTCAGTCAATTTCTTATCAAAAGTCTTCCCGTTCCACTCGAGTACGATGCTGTCCTGCCGAATCTCGGCCAGCGTGAACTCGCCCACCTTGCCGCCCTTTTGGTAGAACTTCTGGCTGCCGCCCCGCGGCGCCATGGCGATCATCGGACCATCGCCTAAATCCATCACGCCGTAGGAATAGGGAAACGGCGGCACCGGAGGGGGCGGCGGCGGAGGCGGGGGCGGCTCCACAATGACGTTGGGGTTGCGGTCCTTCGCGAACAGCGTCCGCATGGCAAGATCGGCGTAGCCGGCCGCCGGAGCGGCCTGCGGGGCGGGCACCGCCGGAGGCACCGCCAACGCCACTTTCGCCGGACGGGCCGCCAGCATCCGCCGTTCGCGCGCTTGCGCTTCCAGCCAGTTCTTGCGGATCTCGTACGCCAACAGGACGGCAACGCCCAGCAGCACGACATTCAGAAACATGATCCGGCGCTTCATGATCGGCCGCTCTTCTTCAGATCCGGCACCAACTTGCGCGACACCACACCGGACACCGTAATTTGCACCCGCAAACTCTTCTTCTTCTCGTTGGTCGAGACGATCCGCATCTCGCTGGTGGCGAGGATTTCGGGTTGTCGTGTCAAATCAGTCAACAAATTCACCAAAGAATCAATCTGTCCATCGAACGCCGTCGTTACGGCCACTTCGCCATAGTCTTCGCCCAGCGGCCGGACCACGCCGACGTCCACCGTGCGCACTTCCAGAGGCGGCATTTGCAACCGTCCCACCCTCCGCAACACTTGCGAAAGCTGGGCTTGCGCCTGGGCGGCCGTCTCACCGGGGATCAATCCCTGCTCGCGGCTCTTTACTTCCTCAGACACCCGTTTTGCCACTTCCCGCTTTCCGGGCAAAGTGGCGCCAATCTGTCTCAACCGGAGCAGACGCTTCTGCGCCAGGTCGATTTCATCGGCGGTGACGGGTGGCGCGCTGACGCCATCCGTTTCCTGCGGCCACCAATAGATGACGCAGGTCAACAGCAAAAAGACGGCGAGCATCGTCACGGCGCGGCGATCGCGCTGGTTCAGGTTCACTTTTTCACCTCCGCCGGGCCCGCCGACAGCCCTTCCCGCATCGCACGGACTCGGAACTGATCCAGCCCCTGTGACCGGGCCACCGGCATCAGGTGCTGCGACTCCTTGAGCCGTGGCGAGGCATCCAGGGTCTGCAAAAGCGAATCGGCTTGGGGCGCCTCACCAGAAACGGCTATGTGCTGCCGCGTCAGGTCCAGCGACATCAGCCAACCCGGCGGCGTCAGGATCCGCGTCAGGTCCAGCAGGGTGTCCAGGTCCTCCGGCGTGCGCAGACGCATCGTATCCAGCAGCTTCGTACGTTCGCGCAACGCAACCACCTCGGAGTCTAGTTTCGCCGACTCCGCTTGGTAGCGCTCCACCCGGGCGATCTCCTGATTGAGCCGCTCCAGCAGCTTCTGATTCTGATAGTTCTGCTGCATCAGATACGCCGTAGTGAGCAAGGCCAGCACCGCCAACAGAATCGCCGTCGGCACCAGCCAGAGCCGCGAGGACGAGGTCCGTTCGGCCTCATTGAGCAGGTTCACCGCCAACGCCCGCCGCGGCAACGCCGAAAGGATGGCAGCGGTAAAGGCTAGGTCCGGTAAAGGCTGAGGTTCCGTCGCGGCGTCCAGCCGAAGCTCCGACGTGGCCAGCGACCGCAAACGCGCCGCGTCTTCCAGGCGCGTCTGGTCAAAGACGACCGAGTAGGCCGGCCGGGACTCGCTCTCTCCGTAGACCTCGACGGCTGGTCCGTCCGCGGTCTCCCGTTCCGCCCACAGCAGCAACCCGCTCGGAGGCGGCTCGTTCAACGCCCGAAGTCCCGCCCAGATCAGCGCCGCCGACGGCGACACGTTTGCCACGGCCACCCCGGCCTCGGCGAAAAGAGTCGTGTAGAAACTCAACGTTTCGCGTTTCGCAATGGCCGCCAGCACCCAAGGCGAATCACCCAGGCGCGCATAGTCCGCAGCCACGTCATCTTCGCCATACGGATGCAGCCCGTCCAACTGGTAGCCCACCGCGGCGGCGAGATCGCGGTCTAGAACACCCTGCAGATTGATTACGCGGACAATCGCTTCGCTTCGAGGCAACACCACATAGGCGGCTGAGTGGCTAACGCCATGCTGCTTCAGGAATGCCGCGTACTCCGCGCCCCATTCCGCCGCGGGCCGCTCCAGGTAGCTCTCGATCTGATACGAAGCAACCTGCGTGGCGCCCGCCGGACGCACCCGTACCACTGACACGCGCAAGCGCGTCGGCTCAATCTCGAGGCCCACTCCGCTACCAAAGTTGAGCCAGCGCTTCAGGTCGCCGCTCACCAGATTGGGTCCGCCAACACGTTATCTTCCCAACGCAACAGGTGATACTGCACCTGCGGCTTCGGCTCAAACTTCACCAGCGCGGCCACGCTGCGGCGTGTGTCGGACAAGGTGGCGCCGTTGCGCAGGCGAGCCGTGGCACGCATCGTAAACATCGATCGCCCTCCCAGCCCCAGCCGCGCCGCCGCCGGACCCAGCGTCTCTCGCACCAGCGACCATTGTTCCGGCAGAAAGCGCGGCGTTGCCCGGCGCATCTCCATCACCCGGGCCACGGCCGCGTCCGTCAGGCCCAGGGCCAACATCACCGCCGGCTGCGCCGTTTGGGCATCCAAGCCGGAAGGCGCGCCATAAACCGACAGGCAATCCTTCAGGCCGCCACGCGGCGCCAGTTCTCCCACCGCATTTCGCCGCAGGCTGCCGTAATAAAGTTCCCGAGTCACTCCGCGTACCAGAAGCAGTTCCTCTCCATCCTGAAATGACGCATGGCGCGGCAGAAAAGACGGACCCCGCTCCAGATACCAGGCATCGAACGGGCTCATCTGCCCCATCGGTGGCGCCGTCCGCCAGTCAATGATCGCCGCGGTAATCGCCTCCGCCTGCTCCGGCATCACCCCCAACGCCGCCACCAGCGGCAGCAACTCTTCCGGCGGGATCGTATTCAAATTGAGTTTGCTGGTTTCCGGCACCAGTTCCACCACCGCCTCGCCTTCCGGAAAGGAGTAGCGATAAACGGGACCCAAGGCGAAGATGCGACGGCCCAGGCGGCGATGGTCGAGCAGGAAACGGTCCATCGCCCCCCGCGCCAAAAACTGGCAGCGGATGCCTTCACTCAAGGTGGTGGCCCGGTCAATTTCGCCGCGTACGGTGGTCGAAACGCTGAAAGCGATCGCCACCAGCACGGCTGTCAGCCACAGCACCGAAATCAGAGCCGCCCCCCTCCTATTTGTCTTCATAACGCTCCCCGAAATCGCGGAGGAAATGCAGAGGCACGGTGACCGGCGAGTGGCGCAAACGCCCGGACTCGCCGGCCAGTGGCTGCATCTCGACACGAATGGCCGATGGCAGTGGAGAAGGCATCGGAGTCCAAGCGTCATGCCACACCTCAAAGGGCGGTTGCGGCAGCGCTTGCCGGTAGAGGAAGTGGCACTTAGTCAGACGATCCGCCAACACGAATGACCGTCGGGTGGTCTCCACCGGCGCGTAGCCGAGGCGCAGGCCGCCGGTCATGGGGTCCGGCACCGGACCCAGGCAGAATTGTCCGGTACTCAGAGGGCCCGAATAGAGATGCTCGTTGACGATCAGCCGAACGCCTTCGCCGCGATCGCCCGGAATCACCTGCATCTCGATGATGCGCGGCAAGCCGCGCGCGGCCTCCTCCAGCGAGTACGTACTGACGAAGCGGAGCGTCTCCGGCTCCGCCTGGAAAAAGAACGCGCTGCCCTTGATATCCAGCGGGTTGCCGCCGTGGCAATCCGCCCGCACCGGCATCAGGTTCGCCAGCATTTGCTCCAGCACCCGGTGCGCGCCCAGCATCTTGCGCTCTTGGACGACCCGATTGTTCGTCTTGCTCATCGTGTTGAAGCCGGCGCGCATGGCGTAGACGATGCCCACCGACATCAGGCTCACCAACGTCACCGCCATCAACACTTCCAGCAGCGTGAATCCGTTGCGGCGCCTCATTCCCGCAGTACTCCAGCCGCCCAGTCGGTTTCGTAGAGCGTACCCGGCCGGTAGGCGACCAGGGTATAAACTCGGCGCGCCCCGCCATCCATCCACCAGGCGTCCAGTTGCAGCCGTTCCAACACCGGCGTACCAGGGCCGGCCGTGGGCGGAACATCGAACGGCGTCAGGCGGATTTGCCAGCCTTGCTGGTCGTCGGCGTGCGGCGGATCCCACCGTCCGGAGACCCTTTCGAAATGGGGTAGCGCAGGATTCAGCAGCAGTTCTTCCATCTTGCGCTTGGCCAGGGTGGCGGCCCGGTCCTTCTGCGTCAGGCGGTCGAGGTTGCGCAGGGATCCAGTGAGGTTGCCCACCAGCGCCGTCACCGCAATCGCCATGATGGTGGTGGCCACCAACACCTCAAGCAGGGTGAAGCCTCGCCTCATCGTTCAATCTCCGGCGCACCGGTAATCGGGTCGACCCGCACGGTGCGCTTCGCGCCGCGCGCATTCACCAGCGCCACGCCGACGCGCGGCGCCGCGCCCCCAGGGATCAGGTAGAAAACGCGCGCTTCGTCTTCACCGGCCAGGCTCACGGGCAGGATGTCCGTGATTCTGACGCCGGTAGGCAATTCGAGCTTGCGGAGAAAGGTGGGGTCGGCAGAACGTAGGGTGATTTGGCTGGGCCGCTTGGCGATCGTGAGTTCCAACACCTGATGGCGCTGCTCGGCCCGGTTGATCGCCGAGTTGATGAAAGCGGCCGTCGAGTCCGCCGCCGTCGCCAAACGCACGGAATCAATGCTGGCGGCGATCGAAGGATAACTCACCCCCATCAGGATCGCGACGATCCCCACGACGACCAGCATTTCCAGAAGCGTGACACCTCTTTGGGATTCGCTCGATGGCGGGCCAGGGGTGGGGCGGGCCCCCTGGCCCGCCGCTCGAACCAAAAATAAATGACAACTTTCACCACCAGAATCGACTAACAGGTTGCCATGCCTTTCTATCGTCGCCGGTTGCCCCATCTGTACATGGTCGGCCACCGCCTCTTCGTCACGTTTCGCCTTCACGGCACGCTGCCGCCGGAGGCCACAAAACCTGGGGAGTTCGCCCGTCTCGACGCCGCACTTGATCAAGCCAAGACCGGGCCAGTCTGGCTCAAGACCGCGCCAATTGCCCGACGCGTCGTCGAAGCCATCCAGCACAATATCGGTTGCCTCAATCACTTCGAGTTGCCCGCTTTTGTCGTGATGGCGAATCATGTCCACTTGCTAATCACTCCCAACATCGAGTTACCGGACCTCATGGGTCGCCTCAAGTCGATCACCGCTAGGCGAGCCAACGAGGCGTTGGTACGTTCTGGACATTTCTGGCAGGATGAGAGCTTCGATCACCTGGTCCGCGATGATGCATCATTCCGCAGGATCTTGAAGTACATACATTTCAATCCAGTCAAGGCTGGCCTCGTCGCCAAGCCCGAAGACTTTCGGTGGTCGAGCGCTTGGCAGTCCTCAAGCCCAGCTACTTCCAACTGACAATGTCCGCATTGATCGTCTCGCCCCCCGGCTGACCGTCGGCACCCAGGCAGATAATGTCCGGCTCATCGCCGTGTTCACCCGGATACTTATACAAGTAAGCGTTCCCCCAAGGGTCCACCGGAATCTCCTTCGCGCTGTAAGGACCGTTCCAGTTGTTCACGTTTTGCGGCTTCTCGCGCAGAGCCTTCAGGCCGAGTTCGTTCGAGGGGAATACCCCGGTATCCAGCTTGTAGGACGCCAGCATCTGCTCAAAAGCCTGAATCTGCTGCCGGGCCGCCGTCTGCCGCGCTTTGTCGCCCTGGCCCAGCAATCGCGGACCCACCACCAGCAAGAACACGCTGATGATCGTCACCACCACCAGCATCTCGATCAAAGTTACGCCCGCCGTACCGCGCCGTCTTCTCATATCGCCACCTCGTTAATACTCGTAATCGCCATCAGCATACTAATGATCAGTACACCGATCACCAAGCCCATCACCAGAATCACCAGTGGCTCAAACAGCGAAGTAAATCGCTTAATCGCCGACTTGGTCTCCGTCTCGTAGATCTCAGCCATGCGCTGAAACATCACGTCCAGCCGCCCGGTCTCCTCGCCCACCGTGAGTAAGTGCCCCGCCAGCGCAGGGAACACGCCGGACCGCTTCAGCGGTGTCGCAATTCCTTCACCACGCTTCACGCCCAGCATCACCGGACCCAGAGCATTCGCCATCACCTTATTAGTCATAATGGCGCCCGCAATCTGAATCGACTGCACCAACGGCACGCTATTGCCCACCAACGTGCCCATAGCGCGAGCAAAGCGCGCCGTCTCCATCTTCCGCAATGCATCGCCCAGCACCGGCAGCTTCAGCCGGGAGGTATCCCACCAAAGGCGGCCCTCCGGCGTGCGGATGTAATAGAGGAAGGACGCCAGAAAACCCGCGCCGACTATGAAAATGAATAAGCCGTAGGTCCGCACGAATAGGCTGGCCGCCAGCATCACCTGGGTCGGCAAAGGCATGGCAATGCGCGACTCTTGAAAGACCTGCGCAAAGCGCGGCACGACGAAATACAGCAGCACGATCACCGAGCAGAGACCCACCGTGGCCAGCAGCGCCGGATACACCAGGGCCGAGATCACATAGCCGCGCAATTCGTCGCGCGTGCGCTCGAACTCCGCCAGGCGCTCGAACATCGTCTGCAACTGCCCCGACGCTTCACCCGCGCGCACCATGTTCACGTAGATCTCGCTGAAGTACGCCGGGTGCATGGCCAGGGCATCGGCCATCGTTTTGCCGCCCTTGATCGCCCGTAGCACCTCGGCCCCCACGATCTGGAAGGACTTCTGCTCTGTCAGTTCGTTCGAGATCGACAAGGCGCGATCAAGCGGGATGCCCGCGCTCAAAAGCGTCGCCAACTCTTGCGTGAAATAGAGGACGCTCTTGCGCCGGCCGCCGCCGAACTCAGGCATCTTCAAGTCAAAAGCCGATCGCTGCGGGGCAACGCCGATATACACGGGCGTCAGCCCTTGCCGGCGCAGTTCCGCCGCGACACGCTTGTCCGTTTCGGCCGGAAAGGATCCGGTACGAACTTGCCCATCCGGCGCTACGGCCTTGAAGTAGAAGCTGGTCACCTTAGAATTCCTGGGTCACCCGCGTCACTTCTTCCGCCGTCGTCACCCCCGCCGCCACCTTCTGCCATCCGTCCTCACGCAAGCTCCGCATCCCGTTGCGGCGCGCCGCATCCACCAGCACACTCGCGTCCGAGTTGCGCATGATCAGGCGGCGAATCTCCTCGTTCAATTCCATCAACTCGAAAATACCCACCCGCCCACGATATCCCGTGCCGGAGCAATTGGCGCAACCAGCGCCGCGAAACACATCGATCTCATCTCCCGTGGGCGTCAGATGTTTGCCCGCCGGACGCTTGCACTGCGGACAAATCTTGCGCACTAAACGCTGCGCCAGCACGCTCACCAGCGACGAACAGATCAGATAGTTCTCCACTCCCATGTCCGTCAAACGCGTGATCGCGCTGGGAGCATCGTTCGTATGCAAAGTGGAAAACACGAAGTGGCCCGTCAGCGCAGAACGAATCGCAACATCGGCAGTTTCGCGATCTCGCACTTCGCCCACCATGATTACGTCCGGATCCTGACGGACAATGTGCCGCAAGCCCGCGGCAAAGGTAAGTCCGATCTGCGGATTCACATGGATCTGGTTAATGCCGTCCATCTGGTATTCCACCGGATCCTCGATGGTGATGATCTTCTTGTCCGGCTGATTGATGCGCTTCAACGCCGAGTAGAGGGTCGTCGATTTGCCGCTACCCGTGGGCCCGGTGACAAACAGGATGCCGTGCGGCAGCGAAGTGTAGTAAGTCATGCGATCCAGCATGTGCTGGTCAAAGCCCAGGCTCTGCAAATCGTAGAAGTCGCCCTGGGAACGATCCAGCAAACGCATGACGACGCTCTCGCCGTACAACGTCGGCAAAGTCGATACACGCAAATCGACTTCGCGCCCCAGCACCTTGATCTTGATGCGGCCGTCCTGCGGCAAACGTCGCTCGGCGATGTTCAGCTTCGCCATCAACTTCACGCGCGAGATGATGGCCGCCTTCATCTCCTTGGGCGGCAGTTCCTGTTCCTGCAACACGCCGTCAATGCGAAAGCGAATGCGGAATTCTTTCTCAAACGGCTCAATGTGAATGTCGCTCGCCCGCTTTTCGACGGCCGCGGCGATGGTCGCGTTCACCAACCGGATGACTGGCGCCTCGCTCGCCATGTCGCGCAGTTGCTCGAGATCGGCGGCCGCTTCGTTGCCGTCGCCTTCAAACTCGCCTTCGCGATTTGCGGACTCGCCGTAGTACTTATCCAGCGTCTCCGCGAGTTCGCCCTCCGCCGCCAACGCCGGACGCACGCGCAAGCCGGTCGTCGAACGCACCGCCGAAAGGGTCTGGAAATCGAGCGGATCGGCCATCGCCAGCGTCAGCGTGCCGTCGTCCTGCGCAATCGGCAAACAACGCGACTGCCGCAGAAAACGCGAAGAAAGCTTCTCGGTCTCCGGCGTCACCAACACCGGACCCTCCAGCGTCACCAACGGCACATTCAACTGCTCGGCTAGTGTCGTCAGCACGTCGCGCTGAGCGGCGAAACCCAGGTCAATCAGAATCTTCCCGATCTTCTCGCCGCGCTCTTTCTGAATTTCGAGCGCTCGCTCCAAGTCGTCGGAGCTGATAAACCTACGCTCCAGCAGCATCTCGCCCAGACGCCGCGTCATCGGCAACATACGCTAGTACTCCCGAACCTTGATCGCCGTCATCACCCCGGCACCCAGCGCCTGCTTCGGCCCCTGCATCACGATCTGCGAAGGCAACCCTTGCGTCGCCTCAAAGGAGCGGTTCAGCAAGGTGATCGCCACCACCACCTGTTCGCTACCCGGCATCGGCGTCAATGACTTGGCCGAGGATACCAGCACTTCACGCATCGCCCGCTTGAGACCCGGAAGACGGTCCATCTTTTTCTTGCGCAATGCAGCTTTCTCTTCATCGGTCATGGCCATGCGGAAAGGCGTCGCGCCTGGCGTGATCGCCAGATTCACCTCCGCCGTCAACACGACACCGAAACCCTCGAGATAGACGCCGCGCGTAAGACCCAGCAGCATGTAGGGATCGTCGTAGAGCGTTTCAATGCGCTTATTGCAACTGCGCTCAAGCTCGCCTAGCAACGCCCGGTCCACCGACTGGCTGACGCTGAACGCAGGCAAAGAGAGCAGACACGCCAGCAGGAGGCGCTTCATGTCAGTTCCCCACCGGCCGCTGATAGCTGGCCACTTGGTCCCGGCTGATCAGCCGGCGCAAAAGATTGAAATTCTCTTCGATCGTCAGGCGGTCAGCCGCCCGGTCGAGTTCGGCCTTCCGCTCGATTTCTTTGATCGCGACGGCGATCATCTTGGACGTCTTCTCGTCCGAAGCACCCCCGGGCGCACTCACCTGCCGCGCGACCTCGCCCAGTCGCTGGCTCACTTCCCGCGCTACCACTTCACGGACAACTGCCGCATCCACCTTCGCTTGCTGCACCGGTACGGCGACCGGCCGCGCCATCCAGCCATGGCCCACGATCGCCAGCGCCAACAAGGCCGCCGACGCAAAGCCCAACTGCGGGCCGGACGCCCAGAATCGCTGCCACAGCGTCGGCTCGAAAACCTTGTCGGACACGAACGCGATCCGCCGCGGCAGTTCTTCCTCCGGCATAAAGCCCAGCATGGCCTGCGTCGCCTCCAGGCGCGACAATTCGGCCCGCGCCGCGGCATCCTTCTCCAGGTGCGCCGCTACCCGGCGCCGTTCCTCTTCCGGCAGTTCGCCGAACAAATATGCCTTTAAGTCGATGTCACTCATACCGTTTTCCCTAAAGCCTTGCCCATGGGGGCCAACACGTCTTTCAGTTGATCGAATGCCGTATAAAGCCTGGATTTGACGGTGGACACCGGCGTTTCGAGGATCTCGGCGATCTCTTCGAACTTGAACCCTTCGAACACCTTCAACATCACCGCTTCCCGCTGCTCCGGTTTCAGCCGCGTCATCGCCGCCGTTACCGCAATGGATAATTCGAGGGGCAACAGCCGGCCTCCCCCACTCTCAAAAGGGGACGAACCCGCCCAAGAGGACCGGTCCTCCGCGATCGCTTCATTCAGCTCAACGCGGTCCGGCCGCTGCCGCCTCAACAAGGAGAACGTCTCGTTATGCGCGATGCGAAACAGCCAAGGACCGAACCGTTCCACATCATCCAGCTTGTTCATGTTCTGGTACGCCTTCAGAAAAACGTCCTGTGTCAGATCCAGTGCGTCCTCACGATTGCGCACCAGCCGGAGGACGTAGTTGTAGATACGCTTCTCCCAGCGGGAAATGAGGAGGTTATAGGCCTCCACTTTTCCTTTTCTGGTTTGCAGGATAAGGTCGCGATCCTCGACTTCTCGAAAGATCAAATCTGGGCTCCGTGTCTGAAGACGCGCGGGGTGCGCAAAAAGTCGGTGACGATTCTTATCGTACCCCCGGAAGCGTGATGCATGGAGTGCATCACTTTTGCTGCTAAAATTGATGCATGGCTGCCATTACGCTTCGCAACCTCCCCGCCGAGATCGACGACGCCATCCGGCAGCGCGCGGAGAAAGACGGCGTCAGCCTCAATCAGGCCGTCATCCGCCTCTTAAGCGAGACGATCAAGCCCCCCAAGAACAAGACCTACCACGACCTCGACCATTTGTTCGGCATACTCTCGAAAGAAGAGGCCGACGAGATCGACGCGGTGATTGCAGAACAGCGCCAGATAGAACCCACCGACTGGACCGATGAGCCGGGCACCGGCTGGAAAGCGCCCTGGAAGTGAGCGCCTTGCTGCTCGACAGTTGCGCCGTGACGAACTACCTCCGCGGCAATGAGCGAATTCGGCGCCACGTCGTGACCCACAATCGGATCTTCCTCAACCCTGTTGTCCTCGCGGAAGTGCGCAATGGATTCGGCTCGAGCCGTGTCCGCGACCGTTCGGATCAGATTCTGGGCGACTTTCTCGCGGCGCATCGAGTAGACGTTCTGCCGATAACGTCGGAGACGTCGATCCGCTATAGCGAGCTTTGGTATTACCTCAAGCGGCTCGGCAAACCGATTCCGCAAAATGATCTCTGGATTGCAGCCACCGCCTGGGAGAACGGTTTAACGCTCCTGACACTCGACGATCACTTTCAGGTGCTGCCGCAAATCGTCGTAAGGCATGAACCGGTAGACTAAGGCAGAACCGTGCAGCCACGCCACATGTTGCGCGGCGGTGCATACGACACCAGCCGCCTATCGTAGTCAATCAGCAGATCGACCTCGTTGCCGCCACCAAAGTCCAGCACGCGGATAATGCCCCCCACGCAGGACCACTTCTGGGTCATCTTCACGCCAGAAGGATTCTTGTAGACGCCTTCCGGACCAAAGTCCTTCAGGAAGTTCTCGTAGGGAAAGTACCGGCAGGGATTCGAATCCGTGCAACCCCAGGTGGCGTAGGCCGCCTTGTAGTCCTTCTTTTCCAGTGCCTCGAGGAAAGTGCTGAGTACCTGCCGTTCGCGAAAGTGCCGGAACGAGTAAAACAACACTACAGACAAAACAAGCACCAGAATCGCCGCGATGATGCCCCACTTCAGCATCCCCTCGCGTTTCGCTTCGCCGGCGCCGTAGTTCTCAAGGTAGCCGGACATGGAAGCCTACTTTGCCGCGGGATAGGTCTTGTCGTACGCCGCGGTGGCGTCGGCGGTCACATCGAAGACCGGCTTAAAGAAAATCGCGTTCGAGGCTTCAATCACCACGTCCAGGCTCTTCTCTTCCGCCAACTTCTTCACCACATCGGTCATGCGCTGGCCGCTGCGCTGCAAAATCTCATTGCGCTCGCGGTCGACATCGGCCTGCAAATCCTCACCCAAACGCTGCAGTTCGCGCTGCTTGCGGGTGCCGCTCACCTGCAACTCGTCCGCCTGCTGCTGGGTTATCTTTGCCGCGCCGGTCTGCAACTGAGTCTGAATCTGCTGCAATTCCTGCTCGAGTTTCGCCATCGCCTGCTGCCGCGGCCGGAACTTCGTTTCGAGGTCGGCTTGCGCCTTCTTAATCTCCGCCGTATTCAACACGGCCTTCTGCAGGTCAATGATCGCCACTTTCGCCTGCGCGAACATCGTGCCCGCCGTCGCAAGACCACCCACCACCACCATCATCAACAAACGCTTCAACATCTCGAAACTCCTTCGCAAACTCTCGCACGTTCCGGCTCGCATGTTCCGGCTTGGGCCAGGAACTTAACATGATTGACGCCGGCCGCGCGCTCCGCGGTTCCCGATGTCCCCTGAAAATTTTGCCGAATTCTCTACAGTATATCCGTCAGGCTTGGCGCTGCGCCACCAACACCCGTGACGGATAGAAGCCCTGCCGCGTGCTGCGGTCTTTTTCGATCCGGAAACCCGCCTGCTCCACCCAACCCGGCATCCGGTTGGAGACCAACCGGCCCCAGAACGCCGGCACCAGGCGCCCACATACCTTATAGCCTTCGGTGAACATCGGGTCATTCTGGCCGATCAAGATGACCGTCAGGCGCCCGCCCGGCCGCAACACCCGCCGGATCTCACGCAAAGTTTTGTGAATATCGTCGTGATCCAGCAGTTCGTACAGATAGCAGGAGACCACGTGGTCAAACGACGCATCGCGGAACGGCATGTGCCGCGCATCCACCGCTTGCAGCAACATCCGGGCATCGGGAAATTCGCGGCGCACGCGCCGCTCCGTAAACGCCGCCATATTGGGCGAAAGATCGAACCCGACGTTCACGCCATCCGGATTCCGCTTCAACAACCGGCGAAACATCTCGCCGGACCCCGTCGCTACCTCAAGAACCTGGTCGCCATTCTCGATCTCGCTCATTTCCAGCGCCAACCGATGCGCCTTTGAATGAAAAAAGAACGTCGACGCGGGATAAACCGAAGCAACCCGGTCATATACTTTGCGCGTACGGTCGGAGATGGTCTTGTGGAAGTGGTCGGCTCGATAGGCCAACACAGAAAGATTCAGCTCGCTCAAGTGCACCTCATATCAAACCTCAGCCCCATTACCCTAACCATTTTGGCACCCTAACCAACTTTGGCCAGAGCCGGCTGGTACTCCGGAATCTCGATCTCGAAGCGCGTGCCTTCGCCCGGCCTGCTATCGACGTCCATCCGGTAATGCTCTCCAAAAATCACCTTCAATCGTTCGTTGACGTTACTGACGCCAATCCCCTGTCCCAGTAGATCTTGCAAGCTGCTCTCGGGAATTCCCACGCCATCGTCTTCGATTGTCAATTGTAACCTCTGTTGGACCATCCGGCTTCGAATCCGGATCGTTCCCCCCTCCAGCTTCGGGCCCAGCCCGTGCTTAATCGAGTTTTCCACCAGAGGTTGCAACAGCATCCACGGTACCTGAAAATCGAGCGTCTCGGGGGCGATCTCACGTTCAAAACGCAGCTTTTCCCGAAAACGAACCATCTCGATGCCGAGATAGTCGTCAATGAAGGCCAATTCTTCCCGCAAGGTGGTCAGATGCGCTGTCTTGCGCAGCAGGCGCCGTAGAATGTTGGAAAGTTTTGACACCACCTGCCGCGCCTCCGCCGGGTTGCTCCGGATCAAGGCCGAAACCGAGTTCAAAGTATTGAAAAGAAAGTGCGGATTGATCTGGTACGTCAGCGCCCGTAACCGCGCTTCCGTCGCCAACCGTTGCTGCGCTTCCAGCTTTCGTTCCGTCCGGAATGAGTTCCAGATCTTCAGCGGAACGGCAGTGCAAAGCAGATAGAGGGCAAACGTTGAGAAAACCACCAGACCCGGCATACTGGGATCCTCGTCCGCAAAAGGCGTGTAAAATGCTCGCGTCCCGAACACGCGAGCCGCCGTCAGCCCCAAAAAGGCGCACAACAGGATCGTCGCCAGAAAAAGAAACTGGAACGCTCGCTTCGTCCGCCCGGCCGGTTCACGAAACACACGATAGAGCGCGATCGTGTCGAAGAAGGGAGAAAACCGCCAGATCTCTTCAGGATCTGGAGCCAGGTCCCGCAGTAACCCGCCCATCACCCCTACCCCCGCGTAAAACGGCATCGACATCAGTTCGTGGTTCAGCATCCCCGGCAACGATGTGATGATCCCGGCCAGGAGGCCGGTGAAGTAGCCACCCAGCACGCCCGCCAACAAGGAACCGGCCAACGCGATATCCGCCGCCTGATAGGTCCCCGTCACAATCCGCGTCGCCGACCCTGCCCCGAAGATCCCGCCAAACGCCAACGCCATCAAAAGGCGTTCTTTCACCGTGCGGTCCTCGCGTAGCAACATGCGTTGAAACGCGCCCAGCCGCACCAGCACGCTGGCGATCGACGCGGCAGCAGCCAGTTTCAAAAGCAGCGTGTAGAGAATCTGCTGCGGCACTCATGGACCAGTCTAAGCCAAAGCGCTGTAAACTAGAGGTTTGAGTACTCCACAGCTCCGGCTCGACCTGGTGGCCGAGGCGGATTTCCCCAGCGAATTCGGCGATTTCCGCATCTATGGCTTCGAAGGCCACTTCAATGACGGCCGCCTCGAGGAGTGCCTCGCTCTCGTGATGGGCGACATCGCTGGCCCCCCGCCGCTCGTCCGCATCCACTCGCAGTGCCTCACCGGCGACGTCCTGCACAGCCTCCGTTGCGACTGCCGCAATCAACTCACCGCCGCCCTCGAGCGCATCGCCGAAGCCGGACGCGGAGTGCTGATCTACGAGCATCAGGAAGGCCGCGGCATCGGCCTGATGAACAAGTTGCGCGCCTATGCCCTCCAGGACCAGGGCGCCGATACCGTCGAAGCCAACGAAGCCCTCGGCTTCAAAGCCGACCTCCGCAGCTTCACCATGCCCGCCGCCATCCTCCGCCACTTTGGCCTCCGCGCCGTCCGCTTTATGTCGAACAACCCCGACAAAATGGCCGCCCTCACCCTCGCCGGCATCGACGTCGCTGAACGCGTCCCCCTCGAGATGCCCGCCGTCGCTTCCCGCGAAGCCTACATGCGCACCAAGAAGACCCGCCTCGGCCACCTGCTCGAAAACTTCTAACGCCTCCTACTTCGCCGGCAAAAAGTCGGTCAACACCTTCAACGTCCCCTCCGGATTGTCGTTCAGCAGCGAATGCGCCGCCCCCGGAATCACCGTCAGCTTCGCCCCCGGAATCAGTTGCTGATAGCGTGCCGCGGTGGCTGGCCGCGCCTCATCGAACTCGCCCACCATCAGCAACACGGGCAGCCGCAATTCCCTCAGCCGTCCGGTCACATCGAAGCTCTTCAAGCTTCCCGTCGCGTGAAACTCCGACGGCCCCCACATCTGCTCGTAGATCACCCGGTTGAACGCCGAATCAACACATTCCGGATTCGGCGTGCCCGCCTTGCGCCGCACGAACCGTCGCGTGTACTCCCGTTCCGCCGCCCGGTACTCGGCGCTATCCGTCGTCCCGGCGGACTCGTGTTTCCGCAAGGCCGCCTGCACGGTTTCCGGTAGCTGCTTCCGCAACTCCTCCGCATCGCGAATCCAATCCGGCGTGCTCAGTAAAGGGCTCGCCAGCGTCAGCGACTCGATTCCCTTGGTGCCCTTGCTCAACACATAAGCCGCCGCCAAGCTCGCGCCCCAAGAGTGCCCCATCAGGTGCATCCGTTTCAGCCCCAACTTCTGCCGCACGGCATGTAGCTCCTCGACAAACCGCTCAACGCGCCAGAGTCCCCGGTCTGCCGGCCGGCCCGACCGCCCGCTCCCCAACTGGTCGTAGATCACGACCCGCCGCCCCACCGTCAAAGGAGCCAGCGCCGCAAATGAACACGACGTTCCTCCCGGCCCACCGTGCAGCACCACCAACGGCACGCCAGGACCTTCCCCACTCACCCGATACCACACCGGCCCGCCCGGCACCTCCAGAAACCCCTCCCGGCGTTCAGCCAGACCAACGGGGAGAAACAGCACCAGGAACGACACCAAGCGTACAGTCATCCGTCTACGCTAACCCAAGAATGAAGGAGGGGAACAGCATCGCGCTGTTCCCCTCCTCAAGACCAGGCTCACTTTGGCCGGGCGCAGGAATCGCAACGCGATTTCGCATCCTCGGCGGTCAAAAGCTGATAGTCAGCAGAGTGAAAAGCGCCGGATCTGGCTCAGGCCGAAGGCGCGCCACCCGCGCTCCGTGCCCCCCTGATCGGGCCGTGCTACATTAAATCGTTTACATGCGCTTTCCTGCCCTGTTGCTGGCGGCGTGGAGCTGTTTTGTGCAGACGCCGGCAACAGACAAGCCTCCGGCAGAGCCCGCCCAGCCTTCCACCGCCGCCCCTTCATCCCCAACCGATCCGCCCGCTGCCGAAGCTCCGGTCGCGCGCACCCAGCTCAATCTGCTCGGCCAGACGGACACCAGTTCCGGCGAGTCGCGCCGCAATGAAAACATCCAGTTCAACCTGATCGACAACAACGCCCTCAAAGAACTGAACACCCGCCTCGGCGTCACCGCCACGTTTATCAGCGTCTTTGAGCCGCAAAAGAACTACTTTGGCGCTGAGTATGGCGGCGCCCCCAGCACCCCGCTTTCCCTCGCCGCCACACTGCGCGACGCCTGGCACGGCAACCTCAGCTGGACCCACCAGAACAGCATCACCTCCGCCCGCAGTTTTTTTCAGGTAGGCGGCGTTTTGCCCGCGCGCGACAACGACTTTGGCTTCTCCGCCGGCGGTCCCCTGCGCAAGGGCACCTCGCTCCTACTGGAAGGCAGCCAGAAGCGCCTGCGGGGCCAGGTGAACGGCAATGTTCTCGTACCCTTGCCCAGCGAACGCATCCCCCTCGCCACTGACCCGGCAGTCCGCGCCTACGTCCAAAGCATCCTCGACCTCTACCCCGCCATCACCCCCAACCGGCCGGATATCGATCGCCGCATGCTGAACACCAACTCGCCCCAATCCATCGGCAACGATTCCCTTTCCGGCCGCCTCGATCAACAACTCTCCCGCAAAGACACCCTCACCCTGCGCCATGCCTATCTGACGCAAAAGGTGATCGCCTTCCAACTGGTGAAGGGGCAGAATCCGGACACCACCACGCGCGCCAACCGCTCCAACATCACCTGGAACCGCGCCTGGTCCGCCAGAACGCTCACGTCCTTCGCTGCTGGGTTCGAACGCGTCCGTACCCTGATCGTCCCGGAGCGGAATAACCTGGGTCCGCAGATCTTCACCTCCGGAGCCCTCGCCCCCATCAATCCGCAAAATGCCATCCCCATCGATCGCGTGGAGAATAAGTTCCGCTACTCAGGAAACTGGCGGCAAATTCGCGGCCGGCATCAGCTCTCCGCGGGCTTCGAACTGTTGCGCCGTCAACTGAACGGCTATGAAGGCGATTCCCAACTGGGCGCCATTCAGTTCTCCAACAATCTCGGCAACGATGCCATCACCAACCTGCGCCTCGGGCTGCCGATCTTCTTCTATGGCTCAGTCGCCGTCAAGCCGCTGCAGCGCGGCTTTCGTAACTGGGATAACTTCTTCTACTTCGGCGACACCTGGCAAGTGCATCCCCGCTTCACCATGAATTACGGAGTCAGCTACCGCCCCATCTCCCGGCCCACCGAAGTGAATCAGCTCAACG
>JALHNI010000030.1 GCA_022843605.1 Bryobacter sp. | reverse complement strand
AGCCTTTATCGCTGCTGAGAAAACTCACGGGCAAGGTCGAATTCTGTTCTGAAGCTCATCGGGAAGCGTATCAGGAGGAGTTCAATAACCTTGCATTGCAGCGCTTGGCTTCACAGCCTAAGCAGAGCCGCCGACCCGAGTTCGCGCCCAAAGCGAATTCCGAGCCGGTCGCCGAGCGGCCTGCTGAGTCGGAGGAGTCCTTTGCGGGGCTGCCCTTTCCTGAAGACTTTGAAGACCTGGAACCAACCTTCGATTCGCCGATTTTCACCGGCGCCGCAGTAATGCCCGCTCCTCTTGTCCCAGTCGTGAACGAAGCACCTCCGCCGCCCCTGTGGGGGCTGTTGGGCGAGAATCCGCTTTCGGCGGCGGGCACGATGCCGCCCAGCTATTCCTTCCCTCTGCGTCTTGAAGACTACCCGCGACCGTGCCAGATGACGAACGGCGTGGTCTGGGGTGCGGGATTTGGCACTGGATTTGGCACGGTGCCGTTCTCCGGCTATGTGGACCTGCCGCTACCGATGGACAACCCGACGGCACACGACAGCCGTGGGGGAGTGCCGCTCTTGTTTGGCCGCGATTTCGGTTGCACGATGCCTTCACCGGAGCGGTCTATTGGAGGCTTGCGTGGCCTTCCGGTGGCCACGAATCTGGCGAATCTGGAAACCAAGCTGGATGAAGGCTACCTGGCGAGTGCCGTAGCCGACGCGGACTGGGAGTTCGAGCTGCCCAAGTATAGTCCGCAGGGCGGCACCGTGGTCCAACCGCAATTGTCGCCGGCCTGGCGCCCGGTGTTGCTGGCTGGGCATGCTGGGGCTGACCTTGGCGAAGCCTACTCTGGCGCGTGCACGGGTGATCGAGACGAGTTGGTCTGGGAGACCGGGTGCGAACCTTGGAGCCCCGCGGCGCTCGCCAAGCTGGTGCTGGTTTCCGAGCCGGAACCAGTCCGGGACCTGGGCACTGCCGAATCGCAGCCAACGGGCGAGTTTGATCTCACCCCCTACGTGGCGGCCGGGAGCGAACCAGAAGAACTGACCGCACCGATTTGTGAGGCTTTCGATGCCGAGCGGATCCTGACATTGGCTTCGTTTGGGGTGAGCCTGGTGGCTGTGGAACTGCCCGCAGCGGGGCTGGCGGAACTGACGTTGATGGCAGGCGAGCCGGTGGAACATGCCACAAATGTGACGCCCGCGTCGTTTGTCGGCGAGGCGATGAACCTGCCGGACCGCGAGTCCGGCAGGTTGATTGAATGCATTCCCGAGGCCGGTCTATTGGAACTGGGCGGGGCGCCGGATGTTTGGGTGGCCGCGGATGAAATCTCGGTGGAAGTCGTGCCGGAGGTCTTGCCCTGGGTAGCGGTGGCGCCAGTGAATCCGGCATCGCCAGCGGCGTTGTTGGCTCGGCAGGGGGATCGGACGCTGCCCGAGGCCGACACTTACGAATTCGTCGATATCGCGCTCAACGAAGCAGCGCTCGCCAGTGCGCCGGCCGGCTGGTTGGCTCATCACGGCCTGGTGACGCCTACTGACATTGCGTGCGACGTGGCGGTCCGCGAAGTGCCGGTGGTGTTGGCAATGGCATGCCTGCCGGTAGACGTGAGCGCGCTGATGCCAGCGGAACTCGAATCGGATCTGGAGATCCCGGCTGAGGCTGAGGCCGTGCACGAGACCACGGAGCCGGAAGGCAAGTTCACGTCGTGGAGTTCGCGGCCACCGGCCAGGGGCGTTTGGACGGCGATGAGCCGTGGATCGTTGGCCAGAGTGCGGGTGAAGGACTTTGGGTGGCCCGATTTTGCTGCGGGTTGCGAATCGCTGTTTACCCCCGATCAGCCATTCCGTTTTCATGAGATCTCGTTTCCGCAGCGCGGCGCTACAGAGTCGACGTTGGGCGATACGTTGAAGTGCGACATCTTGCAGGAGTTGCTGCTTCCGTTTGCAGACGATCGCTTCGAGACGATTCTGCGTGAGCCATTGGAGGCTGAGGTCCTGCAGGCATGGCTGGACGAGACGGCGAGTCAGCCGGGTACATGGCCGCGGGCGAAGAGCCTTCCTTCGTCGGACCATCCCGCGGTGGAGTCTCCAGCCGCCGGTATCGCGGAACCGGTGCGTCCGCAGGCGGCGAACAAGCCCGTGGCGGAACCTCCGTCGTCCTGGCAGCAGGCGGCGCGAGCGATGTACGAGGGTGAGCAGCAAGTACCGCGGGATCCAAGGAGCCTGCCGGTGGAGGAAGCCCGGCCGGTGATCGCCGTGCCGGTGATGCCGATGCCGCCGGAGCCGCTGACAGGAACTGAAGTCGCCCGTATGCCGCGTCCCGAACCGCCGGCTTCCTACGTGAAAGGCGAGCCGCCAGATAGCGCGGAACGTGAGCGGTCGCCGGCAAGCGACCAGGCGCAGTTTGAGTGGCGGCGGGAGCAGCCACACCAGGCACCGCCGCCTCCGCCTTCCAACGGCAACGGGTCAACGGTTTCGGTAAACACCACGATTGTGGTGGAAGGCGCGGGCGATGACGTGGTGGTGGAGAGCGCCATCCGGGTGTCGTTGGGCAACAAGAACAAGAAAACGAAGAGCGACGCAATCGAGAAATTCGCCGAAGGCGAGGAGCTGGATGATACTCGAGTCCAGATGGCGCCTGTCGAAGGGCTGCTGGATTTTGTCGCCGAGGACCCAGAATTGCGGGCCGTGCTTCAGCACCTGGCACCGTCGTCCGAATCGATTCAATGGCCGAAGTTTCCGGTAACGCCGATGCGGCGCAGGATTGCCTTTGGACCGCCGGCCAAAGGTAGTCTCTTTGGCGGGCCGGCCGGGCAAGTGAGCCCAAGACCCTCGTCGATGGAGGCGAAGCCTTTGCCGCCGAAGAAGTCCGTTGGGTTCTTATTCAAGAAATTGACTAACTCATGATGTGGATCAAGTATGGAGCGGAGAATGAATAACTGGGAAGATCGCTGGCTGTATTACGTCGACGATGAAGTGATCCACTCGCTGTTGCAGGCCGAGCCGTCCTTCATGGAAGGTGTGCCGGGCATGAAGGAACGCGCTCTCTCGTCGCCGGCGGTGGTACAGGCCGTTAGTCTATTTCTGGAAGGCCGTAAGGCAGAAGCGATCTCACGCCTGGAGAAGGCGGTGGCCGAGGCTGATACTGAGGCGGATGCTTACTCGTTCCTAGGCGGATTTTACCTGGAGGCGCAGCGGTTCGAACAAGCGGCGCCAGCCTTTGAACAGGCGCTGGAGCGGAATCCGCGGTCGCGGTGCGATCTCTATAACCTGGGAATTTGCCGTTACAAGCAGGAGCGCTGGGCCGAAGCGGCCGAGATGTTCCGGCAGGCCAGCGATCTGGCGCCGCGGGCGGGCCGTACGGAAAGCCTGGTGGCGCAGGGTGTCTGCTTCCTGCACGAGAACGAATCGCAAGCCGCGCTCGAATTGTTCGATCAGGCATTGATGGTGAATCCGAAGCAGTCGCAGGCTCGCTTCGGGAAGGCCGTCGCGTTGCAGATGCAGCGTCGCCGGGAAGAAGCCGATGCGATCTATCAGCAGTTGGAACTCGAGAATCCGGAGAATCCGGACTTACTCTTAAATCGCCTTTCGATTGCGCTTTCTTACGGAAATGAGCCGACGATCAAAGAGTTAGCCGAGCGTCTTCAGGCTTCAAACCGGCCAATTTTGACGCTGGCTGCGCACGAAGCGCTGGCTACGCTGGCCTTCATTCGTGAGCGTTTCGCGGAAGCGGCCAAGCACTGCGAGAAGCTGACGGAACTGGCGCCCGGGTCCGCCGAAGGTTGGTTCAATTTGGGCGTGGCGCGGCAACAGATCAATCAGGTGCGGCCGGCGATCGAGGCCTATCTGCAGGCGGTGGAGATCGATCCGACGCTGAAGCAGGCGTACGCAAATCTGGGCTTTCTGCACCATCAACGCGGAGACTGGGAAGCGGCGCGAGAGGCCTATATTGAGGCCCTGCAGCGCGATCCGAATCTGGCGGAAGCTTTATGGAACTTAGCCATCCTGCTGGAGCAGCAAGGTCATGAAGGCGAAGCCGCGGTCTGTTTTGAGCAACTGACGCGATTGGTGCCGAACTGGGAGGAACCTTGGTTTAGGCTGGCGACGAACCATTTGGCCGCGTCTCGATGGGACGCAAGCGTTAGCGCGCTTGAGGCCTGTCTTGAGTTACGGGCGGATTGGGTGGAAGCGGCGAATGGCTTGGCGTTGGCCAAGGCCAAGTTAGGAGACTACGATTCCGCACGGGTGGTCCTGGAGAAGGTGCTGTCGATTGATCCGAAACCGCAGGTGTTGTTCAATCTGGGGGTCCTGCATCAACAGACGGGACATGCGGAGGCGGCGGTGCGTTATTACCGGCAGGCGTTAGAGCAGAAGCCGGATTTTGCCGAAGCGTTTCTGAACCTGGGGCATGCCCTTAAAGAGATGGGGCAATCGCAAGCGGCGCAGGAATCCTGGCGGCGGGCTGTGCGTTTACGGCCGGCTTATGCGGCGGAGTACTTCGCGTAAGCTTTTGTAGACTGGGGTATGCGTCCCTGGATTCTTGCATTGGCCCTTCCGTTGTTAGCGGTGGAGCCCGCCCGTTTTACTGATCCGCAGCGCGTGGCCAAGCTGAAGGCGGCCTTGCCCGCCTTGGAGCAGCTGTTTGAGCGCACACACCAGCAGATGGGCGTGCCTGGTTCGGCCTGGGGCGTGGTGATCGATGGCGAACTCGCGCTGGCGAAAAGTTTCGGTGTCCGCGACACCAAGTCTCAGGATCCGGTTGGTGGGGACACGGCGTTCCGTATCGCGTCGATGACAAAAAGCTTCACGGCGGCGGCCATTCTGAAGTTGCGCGATGAGGGAAAGCTCTCGCTGGAAGATCCGGTGGAGCGATGGATTCCTGAGTTCAAGAACTACGGCTATCCCACTTCGGACAGCGCGCCGATTCGGGTGCGGCAACTAATCTCGCATGGGGCGGGATTCCCGGAAGACAATCCCTGGGGCGACCGTCAGCTGGCCATTCCCGACGCGACTTTGAAGCAGTGGGTGAAGGACGGGATTCCTTTCTCTACCGCGCCTGATACTGCTTACGAGTATTCCAATTACGGCTTCGCTCTAGCCGGACAGGTGGTGCAGAGGGCTTCCGGCATGAATTACCGGGTTTATATCGAGAGCCAGATTCTTAAGCCGTTAGGGATGACGGCTTCATCGCTTGAGCCTTCAGCCATTCCGGCCAAGGTGCGGGCGATCGGCTATGGGCGCGAAGGTGACGGATTCGTGGAGATCCCGTCCTTGGCGCACGGCAGCTTCGGCGCGATGGGTGGATTGGTGACGACGGTGCCGGACCTCGCGAAGTGGGTCGCGTATCAGCTTTCGGCTTTTCCGCCGCGGGACGGGCAAGAGATTGGCCCGGTGCGGCGGAGTTCGTTGCGTGAGATGCAGCGCTTACAGCGGCAATCGAATTTTATTTCGGAGCGCACGCGGGCGACCACGGGTGGTTACGGCTATGGACTGGGCATCAGTACGGATTGCCGCTTTGCTCACATTGTGGGGCATGGGGGCGGGCTGCCGGGCTTCGGATCTTACATGATGTGGCTGCCGGAATATGGCGTGGGTATGTTGGCGATGACGAACCTGACTTATCAAGGGCCGGCGGGCGCGCTGAGCGAAGCCTTCGACTTACTGCTTCGGACGGGCGCGCTGGAGACTCGTGTGCTACCGCCGTCGCCGGAGTTAGTGGCGATGCGCGACGCGATCGGGCAGATCTGGCAGCGTTGGGACGAGCCGAAGCTGACGAACCTAGCGGCCGATAACTTCTTTATGGACGGAGCGCCTGCCGCTCGGAGGCGGCAGATAGAAGCGGTGCAGGTCCGGGTAGGGAAGTGCGAGGCGCCGGGCGCGATTGTGCCGGAGAACCTCCTGCGGGGCCGGTTTCGCATGAAGTGCGAGAAGGGCGAAGTGGATGTGACGTTTACGCTTGCGCCCACCAAGCCGGCGACTTTGCAGATGTGGAGCTTTTCGCCGATCGGGGCGCCGTCGGAAGCGATGGGCAAGGCGGCGGCGGAGTTTCTAGCGCGGCCACGGGAGGGTCTAGGGATGTGCAAGCTGGGTGAGGCGTTGGCCGGCGATGGCCAGCGGATGAGCCGTTTCCTGTTGCGCTGTGAGAATGGCACGGCATCTGTGGTGTTCACCACGAAGGCGGATGGCACCGTGGGTCCGGGTGTATTGCAGCGCGCGCCCGGAGGCCGTTGCGCACCTTAGCTATAATTCAGGCTTCATGTTCATACTGCGCTTTGGGTTTCTTCTGGCTTTTGCCGTCAGTCTGTTCGCTCAGGAAAAAGTCAGGGTGATCGCCTTCGGCGCCCATCCGGACGACTGCGATATCGGCGCGTCGGGCTTGGCGGCGACGCTTGCCAAAGCCGGACATGCCGTGAAGTTCGTGTCGGTGACCAACGGCGATGCGGGCCATCAGACATTGGGCGGCGGGGCACTGGCGCGGCGGCGTTATGCGGAAACGCAGGAGGTCGCTAAGCGGCTGGGCATCACCTACGACGTTTTGAACAATCACGATGGCGAATTGATGCCGACGCTGGAGGTGCGCCTCCAGGTGATTCGTAAGATTCGGGAGTGGAATGCGGACATTGTGATCGCGCCGCGTCCGAACGATTATCATCCGGACCATCGCTATACGGGTGTGTTGGTGCAGGATGCCGCCTACATGGTGGTGGTGCCGAATGTTGCACCGGATACGCCGCCGCTGCGCAAGAATCCCGTCTTCCTCTATTATCAAGACCGTTTTCAGAAGCCGGCGCCGTTTCGGCCCGACATCGTGGTGGATATCACTCCGGTTTTCTCGACGAAGATCCGGGCGCTGGATGCGCATGAAAGCCAGTTTTACGAGTGGCTGCCGTGGGTGGACGGAATGCTGGATCAGGTGCCGAAAGACAAGGACGCGAGGTTGACCTGGCTGGCGAAGGCACGGACGCGGGTGATGAGTCCGGCGGTGAAGGCGTCGCTCGAAAAATGGTACGGACCGGCTTACGCTTCCAGCGTCCAGCACTTTGAGGCTTTCGAAATTTGCGAGTACGGCAAGCAACCGACTGAAGCCGACATCCGCCGGATGTTCCCGTTCCTCAAGGTGCAATAACCCAAGATGCGATGAAGAGAGACGATCAGGACGACCTTCAGCGCTTTGGTTATGCGCAGGTTCTGCTGCGGGAGATGGGCGGGTTTTCGAACTTTGCGATCTCGTTTTCGACGATCTCCATTCTGACCGGCGCGGTAACACTTTTTGGTTATGGGTTTGACCAGGGTGGCCCGCTGGAGATGTCGTTGGGATGGCCGTTGGCGACGATCCTGACGTTGGCCGTCGCCGCATCGATGGGCGAGCTTTGCTCAGCCTTTCCGACGTCGGGTGCGCTGTATCACTGGACGGCGGCGCTCGGTGGTCCGCGCATTGCCTGGTTCGTGGCCGCGCTCAACACGGTTTCCTGCATCGCAAGTTACGCGGCGATCGACTATGCTTGTGCGCAGTACCTACTGCCGCTGGCGCGTATCACGCCAACGAAAACAGCTCTTTTTTTGGCTTTTGCGGCGATCGCTTTGTCACAGGGGCTGCTGAATGCCTACGGTGTCGGTCTGGTGGCTAAGTTGAATGACTTTAGCGTGACGGTGCATATCATCGGCACGCTGGTGTTAGTCGGGATTATTTTCTGGGCGGCTCCTTTACAGCCGGTTTCGTTTCTGTGGACCGCGGTAAGTCCCATTGGCACCAAGCCCTACTACGTGGCTTTTACGCTGGGATTGCTGCAGGCGATGTGGACCTTTACCGGCTATGACGCCTCGGCCCACATGGCGGAAGAGACCAAGGATCCTCGCCGGCATGCCCCCTGGGGGATGGTGTTGGCGGTGGGAATTTCCGGGGTGATCGGCTACCTGATGCTGATCGCTTTAACGCTGGCGGTGCGCGATCTGTCTCCCGGGCAGACGGCCGTCTCGATCCTGCAGGTGGCTCTGGGCGAACGCATGGGCAGTGCGCTCTCGGCCATGGCTGGTGTAGCGATGTGGTTCTGCGGGTTGTCAGCGCTAGCGAATGCGTCGCGCACGCTGTTTTCTCTGGCCCGCGACAACGGTACGCCTATGGCGGCAACGGTGGCTAGGGTGGACCAGCGGCACGGCACGCCGGTGGTGGCGATTTGGGGTTTGGTGGCGGCGGCGGTCGCAATGCTGATTTGGTCAGAGACGGTGACGATTTTGGCTGCCGTCTCCACGGTGGCCTGCTATGTCTGCTACGGCGTCCCGATCTATCTGGGCTGGCGAGCCAGAGGTACGGGCTGGGTAAGGGATGCCCCCTGGAATTTGGGGCGATGGGGCGTCCTGGTCAACCTGGTGGCCCTATTCTGGGTGGTGGCGATCTGCATCATCCTGATGCTGCCGCCGAATGAGCTTGCCGCCAAAACCATGGCCGGCGTGCTGGTGCTACTCGCCGCGATCTACTATTCGGGAGCGCTGAAGGGTTATCGGGGCCCGGCGTTCTCGCGGCGTAGCTAGCAGTTTCGCAAATTTTATGCGAACTTCAGGTTCGGTTGGCGCGTATTAGCTGCCAGGATGTTCCTCATGCCTCGTTCGATTCTGCTTGCTCTGCCTCTCCTGCTCTCTTCCTGCGAATTCGACGGAATGCAAAACGACCGGTTTCGCGAAGATTTCCACATGAACTACAAACTGGAGCCCGGCCAGAGGGTCTCGGTGGAGAACTGGAACGGGTCGGTGGAGGTCTCGGGTTGGGATAGGAACGAAGTGGATATCAGCGGGGAGCGTTACGCGCCAACGGAGGAGTATCTGCGAGCGCTGAAGGTGGATGTGCAGGCCTCGGCCATGGCCGTGAGGATTCGGACGGTGAAACCTTCGCGAGCCGGTTGGAGCGGGCCGAGCGGCGGCGTGAAGTACCTGATTCGCGTCCCGAAGAATACGCTGCTGGACCGGATAGAAAGCACGAACGGCTCTTTGCGAGTGGAAGATGTGCGGGGGAATGCGCTGCTGCGCTCGACGAACGGCGCGGTGCGTCTGTACCGCGCGGAGGGCAGCTACGATGTCCATACCACCAATGGTTCAATTGAGTTCGCGGTGCACAAAGGCGATGTGAAGGCTCGCACCACCAACGGTGGAATTCGCGCCGACGGGCTGACCGGCGGGCTGACCGCGGGGACCACCAACGGCTCCATCCGGGCGCGCCTAATGAACACGGCGAACCAGCCGGTGCGGCTGGAGACGACCAATGGCGGCATTGAAGTGACGATGGAGACGCAGCCGGCGGGTATTCAGGCGTCGACGACGAACGGGGGGATTACGGTGACGCTGCCGGCGGACCTGAAGGCGTCGATTCGGGCCAATAGCGGATCCTCGGTGACGTCAGAGTTTCCGATGAGTGGCGATGTGGAAAAGAAACGGGTGCGTGGCACCATCAACGGCGGTGGGCCCATGCTGGACCTATCGACGAACAACGGGCGGATTCGGATCGAACGTTTGTAGCCTGAACCCCGCCGGGGGCGTTCCGCATCTAACGACTCGTGCGCCTGCTGACGATCCTTCTCGCCGTTCCCACGCTTTGGAGCCAGGTTACTCCCGCTCGCTCGCCTTTGCGGTTGATGAGCGAGCAGTTCGAAGCGTTGGCGGCTCAGGTGGACTATTCAATTGTGCAGATCGTCACGCGCGGCTATGCGCCGGCGAGCGAATCCGGCCCGCCGATGCTGCAAGCGCAGCGGGGCAGTGGTTCAGGGGTGATCGTCGATCCGGCTGGCTACATCATTACCAACGCACATGTGGTGGGCGCGATGCGGCGGGTGCAAGTCCTGTTGCCCCAGGCCTCAGACAAGAAGGTGTCCCGCAGCGTGCTGAAGCCCGGCGCGAAGGTGCTGAATGCGACGGTGCTGGGTACCGATCGGGAGACGGACATCGCGGTATTGAAGGTGGAGCCGCCGAACGGTCCGCTGGCATACCTGCCCTGGGGCGACTCTGAACAACTGCGGCAAGGCCAGTTGGCCTTCGCTTTCGGTAGTCCGTTCGGTTTGGAGAATTCAGTCACCATGGGCATCATCAGTTCGGTGGCGCGACAGGTGCGTCCTGACGACCCCATGATTTACATTCAGACGGATGCGGCAATTAACCCGGGGAACAGCGGCGGTCCGTTAATCGACGCGGAGGGGCAGGTGATCGGGATCAACACCTTTATTCTGTCGCGTTCGGGCGGCAATGACGGCGTAGGTTTTGCCGTGCCCAGCAATATTGTGCGCAGTGTGTATGAGCAGATTCGAGAGCTTGGGCGAGTGAGGCGTGGGCAGGTGGGAGTGGTGGCGCAGACAATCAGTCCGGCGCTGGCGGATGCTCTGAGCCTGCCGCAGGATTGGGGGGTGGTGATCGCCGATGTGTTGCCGGAGAGTGCGGCCGCTGCTGCGGGCCTGGAGATCAAGGATGTCGTGCTGACATTGAACGGCAAGGTTCTTGAGAATAGCCGGCAGTTTGGGGTGAACATCTATCAAAACGCGGGCAAGACGGTGGTGTTGGAGGTGTTGCGCGGCACGGAAAAGAAGAGCTTGCAGGTAGGCGTGCTGGAGCGTCCGCGCGATCCGGAGCGGGTGCTTTCCCTGATCGCCGAAGACGGCAACATGGTGAGTAAGCTGGGCATCCTCGCCGTGGATCTGGACGAGCGGGTGACTCCCTTAATTCCGACCACGCGGCGGTTGAACGGTGCGGTGGTGGCGGGAATCGTGGCGGATGTGTCGAGCCACGACGAGCCGCTGCTGGCTGGAGACGTGATCTACGGGGTGAACAACCAGACGGTGCGCGGTCTGACGGACTTGCAGACGGCGGTGAAAGACCTGGCCCGCGGCCAGCCGGTGGCGCTGCAGATTGAGCGGCAGGGGCAGTTGCAGTTCCTGATGTTCGAAATCGAGTGATATCCTTTTCGATTGGCCCATCCACTTACGGTTCGCGTTCACCCGCTCGATAACGTTGCCATCGCGGTCAGCCCCGACGGGCTGGCTTCCGGGACGGTACTGCCGGAAGGCGTCACTTTGCGCGAGGCCGTGCCGCAGGCGCACAAAGTGGCGTTGCAGACGTTGCCCGAGGGCGCGCCGATCTTGCGCTACGGACAGGTGATCGGGCACGCGGCGCGTGAGATTCTGGCTGGCAGCTGGGTGCGGGAGGATGTGATCCGGATGCCTGCGGCGCCGGAGCTCGCGCATTTGTCCTTGGCGACGGCGGTTCCCGTGGATGCCCCACCGCTGGAGGGTTTCACGTTTGAGGGGTACCGGAACGCCGATGGCAGCGTCGGTACGAAGAACGTCCTGGGGATCACGACGACGGTGCAGTGCGTCGCCGCGACTGTTGACTATGCGGTCGCGCGAATTCGAGCGGAGTTACTGCCGCGCTATCCGAACGTGGACGATGTGGTTTCGTTGACGCACACCTATGGGTGCGGCGTGGCGATCGATGCGCCGGATGCCGCAGTGCCGATCCGTACGCTGGGGCATATCAGCCGGCACGCAAACCTGGGTGGCGATCCTCTGGTGGTGAGTCTGGGGTGCGAGAAGATGCAGCCTTCCCGGCTGTTCCCGCTGTTCGAGAGTGCGCCGCCCGAGGTGGTGAGGCTGCAGGATCACGCTGGTTTTGGCGAGATCATCGCCCGGATCATGGAGAGTGCGGAGCGGCGGTTGGAGGTCTTGAACCAACGCCGGCGGGTGACCTGTCCGGCGTCGGATCTGGTGGTTGGCCTGCAATGTGGTGGCAGCGATGCGTTCTCGGGAGTCACCTGTAACCCGGCGGTGGGGGCAATGGCGGACTTGCTGGTGCGAGCCGGCGCGACGGTGATGTTTTCCGAAGTGACCGAGGTGCGGGATGCCGTCCACTTACTGACGCCGCGCTGCGCGACGGAGGAGATCGGGCGGGATTTGGTGCGTGAGATGCAGTGGTACGACGACTATCTCGCGCGGGGCCGCGCCGATCGCAGCGCCAATCCGACGCCGGGCAATAAGCGTGGCGGCCTGGCGAACGTCGTCGAGAAGGCGTTGGGTTCTATTGCCAAGGCCGGCTCCTCGGCGTTGCGCGGAGTGGCGACGCATGGTGAAAAGGTGACCCGGAAGGGGCTGATCTTCGCCGCCACGCCGGCCAGCGACTTTATCTGCGGCACGCAGCAGTTGGCGTCAATGAATCTGCATGTGTTCACCACGGGCGAAGGAACGCCATACGGGCTGGCGCTGGTACCGGTGGTGAAGGTCTCTTCGCGAACTTCGCTGGCGGAGAAGTGGCATGACCTCATCGATCTGGATGCGGGTCGGATCGCGACGGGCGAAGCGACGATCGACGAGGTGGGCTGGGAGCTGTTCCGGCTGCTGCTCGATGTGGCCAGTGGGCGTAAGAAAACCTGGGCCGACCACTGGCGCTTGTACAACGCTTTGGCGCCGTTCAATCCGGGTCCGGTAACTTAGTCCCCTTCTTGATGTACACTTCTGGATACCGGCTGACTTTCGTTCGCAAGTTAGTTTCTCCGGCGCCGTCCGCCGCCTAAGGAATCGTCTTGATTTAGAGGTGTGCCGTGGACGCTCTTCCCCTCGTGATTGGTTTAGTCCTATGTGTAGTGTTCATTCTTGCCGTGCGCTGGCTGGTGAGACAAGCGGAGTTACGGGGGCAGAGTTCAAGTCAGATTGAAGTAGCCCGGCTTACCGAGCGGATCGCCGCGGCGGAGCAGGCGATCCGAAGCCGGGACCAGCGGATCGAATCACTTGAAGAGACGGATGCGCACCGTCAACTCTACGTAAAAACGGAGTTAGAGAAAGCGGCTCTCAGTCATGCGCTGGCGCTGCGGGAACTTAGCGGGGAACGGGACGCATGGCGTCAGCAGTACGGCGACTTACGCGCAGAACTCGCAACCCAGACGGCGGAAGTTACGGCCGCGACGAAGCGGGCCGATGTCCATGCCGCGGAGGCGGCAGAGGTTCCGCGACTGCGCACGGCGCTACAGACGGTTTCTGAAAACTACGCGCGCGGGGAAGAAATCAGTGTCGCCCAGGCGGCGACAATTCAAGGGCTGCAGAGTGAGCTCGCTGGAACGAAGCAGGAACTGCGGATCGTGAATGCGGCCTTGCAGGGTGATCGGACCCGGTTGGCCGAACTGCAAGAGCAACTACAGCACGGGGCCGAACTGAAGGCGGCGCTCCATCAGGCCGAGGGGGATCGCGCGGCGCTAAACACCGCCCTGGCGGAAGCGAGCAAGGAACTTGGCGGACTTACCGCGGATGTAATGCACCTACGGGACCGCGTGGCGGCCGCGGAAGATGTTGCGCAGAAACGGGACCTGAAGTTGGCGGAGCAGCAGTCCGCGTTTGAGCGGAGCCTTGCGGAACAGGAGCGATCCGCTCAGTTGCAGAGCCGGATCGACCAGTTAGAGGGCGAACGAGACAGCTTGCGCCGCAACTATGACCGGGCGGCGGCTGACCTGTCGGCGCTCAACGCCGAACTCACTGCCGAGCGGCAGCAGACCGAGGAAAAGCTGAAACTGCTGAGCGAGGCGAAGGACCAGCTTGGCGATCAATTCCGGACGCTTGCCGCCGAGATCTTACAGCACAACACGCAGCAATTCGCGGAGCAGAATCAGGCGCGCCTGGGTGACTTGCTGAATCCGTTGAAGGAACAACTGACTCATTTTCAAAGCAAGGTAGAGCAGGTTCACCACGAAGGAGCGAAAGAACGCGCCGGCCTCTACGAGCAGGTGAAGGGCCTTTCGTTGTTGAACCAGACACTTTCCGACGATGCGCGTAGTTTGACTAAGGCGTTGAAGGGCGAGTCAAAGGTGCAGGGCGACTGGGGCGAAATGATTCTGGAACGGGTGCTGGAACTTTCCGGCCTGCGGGAAGGCGAGGAGTATTTTGCGCAAAAGTCGCATTCCACGGAAGAGGGAGGACAGCTACGTCCGGACGTGGTCATCAACCTGCCGGATAGTAAGTGCTTGATGGTGGACGCGAAGGTGTCGTTGAAGGCTTACGAAGCTTACTCGCGGGCCGATACCGACGCGCAGCGTGATCAGTACTTCAAGCAGCATCTGGAATCGATTCGAGGACATATTCGCGGGCTGGCCGAGAAGAACTATCCTGCGCTTCCCGGCGCCAATGCCATCGCCTTTGTGGTGATGTTTGTGCCTTTGGAGCCCGCTTTCGCGCTGGCGATGTCGAGGGACTCGAGTATCTGGCAGGAGGCCTGGAAACGCAACGTGATGCTGGTTTCCCCCAGTACCCTGATGTTCGTCGTACGGACGGTTTCGCACCTTTGGCAGCAGGAAAGTCAGACTCGTAACTCCCGCGAGATTGCGCGCCAAGGTGCTTCCATTTACGACAAGCTGGTGGGATTTCTGGAAGACATGGACCGTCTCGGCCGTACCCTGGAAAAGGCGAACGAAAGTTACCATGGCGCCGTCCGGAAGCTCAGCACGGGGAAGGGCAACTTGATTGGCCAAGCCGACAAACTCAAGAAGTTCGGTGTGCCGGCCACCAAGGCGCTTCCGGACCACTATCAGACGATTCTGGCGCTGGACGACAGCGACGAGCCTGAACCTCCCTATCAGCCACTGGAGGCTGAGGCGGCCAGGCGGCCTCAATAGACCGAAATTACGGGGCCCACCTCGGATGCCGCGCCGCCCACTTGCAGGACGACCGCCACCTGACCGGGTTGGGTGCCCAGTGGGATCCGGGCGTTGATCTGCAATAGCCCGACTTGTCCCGGCGCCGCGCCGGCGTAGAGTAACTCGGCGACTTGTCCGCCGATCCACAGAGAGACCGGGAGGCGGGGCCGTGGCAGCGGCACGATCGCCGGCACGCCGTCCGGCATGTCGACGTCCCACAAACCAGATCCCGTGGCGAAGAAGGTGACCACGCTGCCGCGGGCCGCGGGATTCGCCGCGAGATTGACGCCTCCGTCCTGGTTTAGCGCCGCGAGTTGATTCCCGGCGCCCTTGAACAAGGCTGGTGCGGACTCGGCCACCTCCACGATCCCCGTGGCCCGGACGCTGCCGTTTTTGGTTACCGTTACAGTGACGCGGGCTCGCCCCGCCACCATCCGCGGCACCTGAAGATTGATCTGCGTGTCCGAGACATAGAACAACGGAGCGGCCAGGCCGTCGAAACGGACCTCCACTCCTTCGACGGAGGTTTCCCAACGCCCCAGCACGTCGGTGCGGCCCAGTGAACCGGCGGGCAGGCCCAGGCCGGTGCCGAAGAGGGTTGCCAGGCCGCCGGGCACCAGCGCTGATTCGCGGAGACTGGCGGAGTTGACGATGGCGGTGAGTGAAGACTGCGTCAGGCCGCCGCCGCCGGTGATCGGCAGGGGCAGAGTTCGGCCGATGCTGCGAACGCGATGATTCTCCTGGTCGGCAAGCAGTAGGTCGCCGTTGGAGTTGACGGCGAGTCCCGACGGCCGATTCAGGAGGGCGCGGGTTGCAGGGCCGTCGTCGCCGGCGAAGCCCGGTTGGCCAGTGCCGGCGATCTCCGCCTGCGATCCGTTCGCCGAGAGGAGCACGACGCGATGACGGCCGGCGTCAGCGACGTAGAAGCCATCGCCGCGCCAAGCCAGCGAAACGGGTTCGACCAGGCCGGTGGAGGGAAAGCCGTTCATAATGCCCTGCGCGTTCACGCGGCGGATTCGTTTGTTGCCGCTATCGGCGATGAATAGTTCGCCTTGTGCGTCGTAGTCGATGTCGGTTGGACGCTGCATGGCAGCCGTCCGGGCGAGCGCGCCGTCGCCGGTATTGCCGGGCGTACCCCGGCCGGCCAGCACGGTGAGCCACCCCGAGCCGGAGACCTTCACGACACGATGGTTATGGGTATCGGCGATGGTGAGGCTACCATTGGGGTCGACATGGATGCCTTGGGGCTGATTCAGTTGGGCGCGTTTGGCGGAGCCATTGTCGCCGACACTTCCCGCCGTTCCGGTGCCCACCCAGGTCTCGATCATGCCGGCCGCGTTGACGCGGCGGACGGCATGGTTGCCGGTGTCGGCGATGAAGAGATTGCCAGCCGCATCAACGGCCACCGACATCGGTGAGCGCAGGGCCGCGGCGATCGCGAGTCCCCCGTCGCCGGAGTAGCCGCCTTCGCCGTTTCCGGCGACAGTTTGAATCTCGCCATCTGCACCGATGCGACGCACACGATGATTGGCCGTATCGGCGACGTAGATGTTGCCCGCCTGATCCGTCGCAACGCCGGAAGGCGACCGTAGTTTGGCCGCAGTGGCCGGACCACCGTCCCCGCCAAATTGGAAGCTGCCGGTTCCGGCCACCAACTCGCTGCCCAGTTGGCTGAGCTTGCGCACAAACGGACCGTCGGCCAGCCAGACGGCTCCGGCGCCATCCACGGCGACATCCCGGGCTCCGTAGGCGAAGACAAAGCCTACCCCAGCGGTGGTGATGCGCCGTACCGGTGAGTCACGGCCCTCGGCGACGTAGAGATCGCCGGAGTTGTGATCCACGGCGAGGCCGGTGATGGTGGCAAACTGGACCGCGGCGTCATAGCCGGTGGGCGACGTCACGCGCCGCAGGACGCCGGCCGTCCATCGGCGGAGCGCGGCGTTACCGGAGTCGGCGATGTAGAGGTTGCCGGAACGGTCAAAGGCCAGGGCTGTGGGGGACTTCAGGGGCGCAGTGAGAGCCAGAGCCACTTCGCCCGCGCTGCCGGCGGCCGTTGAACCAACCAGATGGGTGAGTTGGCCGTCAGTGGAGAGCCGCAGGATGCGGTGCGCGCCGAAGTCCGAGATATAGACCTGCCCGGCTGCATCGACAGCTAGATTTCGCGGAGCGGTGAGTTTCGCGTCGGTTCCCCTGAGCGGCGCGCCAAAGAACGAAACGTCGGTGGCCCCACCCCCAGCCAAGGTCGTGATCGTCCCCGACGCGGAGATCCGGCGGACGCGAGCGTTCCCTAAATCGGCGACATAGAGATTGCCAAGCAGGTCGACGGCAAGGCCGTAGGGCGAGTTCAGCTGGGCGGTGCTGGCTGGTCCGCCATCGCCGCCGGAGCCAGGTTGGCCATTGCCGGCGACGGTGGAGATTCGGCCGGAGGGCTCAATTTTCCGGATCCGGTGGTCCGGCGCGTCCGCGATGTAGACATTGCCCAAGCCGTCGACCGCGATGCCTTCAGCGGAGGCCAGGGCCGCCAAAGGCGCGGCGACTCCTTCGCCGACGGTGCTGGTTCCCGCGATCGTGCGGATCGTAAATCCCTGACCCCAAACCAGTTCGCTCCAAAATGCCAACAGAATGAATTTGCGCATGGCTCCACTAAGTAAGTGGGCTGCCAAAGGAAAAATTCTCATTTATTTCGCATTGGCCGATCAGTTTTTTGTCTCCCGACAAATGATCTGAATGCCACGCTTCATTACCTGCAGCATCCTTTTGGCTTGGCTCTTCTGGCTTGAGCCCGGAACGGATACGCTCGCGATCCATCTTAAGACCCGGACTTTTGATCCCTTGGCGACAGCGGATACGAAAGCCGTCTCCCCGCGAACTGCGGCGAGGGAGGGCCGTCAGCGGCTGTTGGTGCAGTTCAGCCGTGCGCTGACCACAGAAGAATTCCAACGGCTGGCGTCGGGGGAGGCGCGGATCCTGGGTTACGTTCCCGACCAGGCGTATGTGATTTCGACGCCTGCCGAGTTCGAGTGGGAACCGTTTCCGTTGCGCCACCAGGCTCCGATTACGGCTGCCGACAAATGGAGCCCTTTGCTGGATATCCCGGTTGCTTTGGCGGACGGCGTGGCGGAGCCGGCGCCGGTCTTCTATCTGGCGCTGTTTCATGAAGACGTGGAGGTTACCGCGGCCCGGGAACTGGCACTTGGTTTGGCGCTGGAGGTGCGCGAGCATCCGAACCTGATGCCGAATCACCTGTTGGTGCAGGGACCCGAAGCGGTGATCCGGTCGCTGAGTGAGTTCGATGAGGTGGCCTACATCCTGCCGGCTTCTGAGGATCTGGCGATGGGTTGGCCGGTGGTGCCTTGCGAGAACGGGATGGTGGGCGAATATCCGCTGAGTCCGCTGGCGGCTGCCGCGGCCACCGGTAGCGGTTGGGCGGCGAACCGACGGGCCCCGGTGACCGTCACGACCACCTGGGGGGCGATGAGCGCCCGCCTGGAGAGTTCCGCTGCACGGGGCGAGATCGAGCGTGCCTTGGCCGAATGGGCGCGGGTGGTGCGTATCGATTTTCGGGCCGGCACTTCAGCCGTCGCGACGCGCAACCTGCACTTCCTGTTCGGTATTCGCCATCATGGCGACTCTTTTCCATTTACCGGGGCCTCAGGGGTGATCGCCCACGCCTTTTTCCCGGCCCCACCGAACCCTGAGCCGATTGCCGGCGATGTCCACTTCAACGACGATATGCCTTTCCGTATTGGCGCAGACACCGATCTGTTTTCGGTGGCTCTGCACGAGATCGGCCATGCGTTGGGTCTGCCGCATACCGACTCTGGGACTACGGTGATGTACCCCTACTACCGCCGTTACACTGCTTTGTCCGCCGGCGATATTGCGAACATTCGCCAACTGTACTTGTCGACCGATGAAGCGACGCCGGCCGCGCTGCGGATCAACATTACGCCCGTGAATAGCGAAGGGCTGGCAACGGTGAATCTCGCGGGCACTGTGGAGAACGGCACGTTACCCATTCGCGTCCAATGGGCGAATAGCCGGGGAGGCTCCGGCACGGTGCAGGCGGATACGGCTCGCCGGTGGTCGATCCGAAACGTTCCGCTGTCGCTGGGCACCAACCAGTTCACTTTGACTGCCATCGACGCGACGGGTACTCGAGCCTCGGGCTCGATCAGTGTGAATCGCGCGCAAGCTCCGTCACCGGCTCCGGCACCCGCGCCAACGGGCGTTCCGGAACTTCGCGTCACCTCGCCTCCGGCGACGACGACCGCGGCAACGGTCCGGCTGGCGGGCGTCGCTGCAGCGCCCCAAGGCATCCGGCGTGTGACTTGGGCGACTCCAGCGGCGTCTGGACAGGCGGACGGCACACTGGAATGGACGATCCCCGCCTTGCCGCTCCAAGCGGGCAGCAATTCGGTGACCCTACGCGCGGAGGCGCTTGACGGCGCGACGGCGACGGTGACGCTCACCATCGTCCGTACCGTTGCCAGTGATCGGACGGCTCCCTTGATCGCGATTCTCAGTCCCAACGGTCCCAGTGTGGGTACTTCCAACTCCTCCATTGTGGTGACCGGCGCGGCGAGTGACTCGGGAGGTCTCGACGCGATCACCTGGCAGAACGGTGCCCTCAGCGGTATCGCCACTGGCACCAATTCCTGGCGCGCCGAGATTCCTTTGCTGCCCGGCTTCAATACTGTGATTATCCGCGCTCGTGATTTGGCCAACAATACCGCGTGGAGAAGCTTGACCGTCGCGCGCCGCTAAGGCGGATTCGACATCTAGCCTTGTCCTTTCGGTGACGGTGTGATAGATGTCTAGTCAAGTTCCCAGTAGGGAGCGTGCAATTCAGGAGAGCGCCTTGAATATCTCATTCAACATTCGTACGGTGGCCCTAGCGGCCACTTGTCTACTTTTTAGCGGCGGAGCATTTGCTCAAACGCTGCAGTCCATCCCCTTTCGAGCCAATCTATCCACGGCCAATGAAGTTCCACCGCTGGAGTTTGCGGCCACTGGATCCGCCACAGTCTGGGTGCATGCTGTTCGCAACTCGAGCGGCGTGGTCACCGAAGCGGTCGTCGATTTTGTGGTCGACTACTCCTTTGCGGGCCCGATTACCTTGACCGGTTTGCACGTGCATCGTGGCATTCGGGGACAGAATGGTCCTGTCGTGCTTGACTCCGGCCTGCGGGCCGGCGGGGCCGCGGACGAGACCGGCAAGGCGGGCATCACTCGGCAGTCCGCCAAACTTGATTCGGCGACCGCCATCTCGGCGATCAACGACATGATTGCGAATCCGTCCAACTTCTACGTCAACCTGCACACTACCGACAATCCGGGCGGCGCCATTCGCGGCCAAGTGCTCGCCACCACGATGACCGTCACGATGGCGCAGCTTTCGCCGGCGAACGAAGTCCCGGCAATCACGGGCCTCGGGGCCAGTGGATTTGCTGCGGTCACGACGATTGTGGGCCGGGATATCGCGGGCGCAGTCGCCTCCGCGGAAGCGATCTTCGATGTCACCTACACCGGCTTTCCTGCTGATACTAACTTCACAGGCTTGCACGTTCATACGGGGGCGGCGGGAATCAATGGGCCGGTGACGGTGAATTCCACGCTTGCCGGTTCTGTGGCGGCGGCCGGCAGCGGCTCGGGTTCGCTACGTTATGTGAATCGTATCTCCGCGCCGAATGCGGCCACGATAGCCGCGCTGGCGGGTCTCGAAACGAATCCCGCCGCCTACTACGTCAACCTGCATACGCGGGTGAATCCGGGCGGCGCCATTCGCGGCCAAGCCGTAGCGGTGACGCCGACGATGTTCAGTATGAATTTGTCGGCGGCGAACGAAGTGCCCCCGATTGAAGGCTTGGCGGCCACCGGTACCTCGAACTTCATCCTGCGTACCCTGCGCGGTACGGACGGTGCGGCGCTGGCCGGGTTGGCTACCTTCGACGTTTACTATCGCTTCCCGGGCGCGGCGACCTTCACTGGCTTGCACGTGCACACGGGCGTCGCCGGCCAGAATGGGCCGGTGGTGATCAATTCGGGCGTCGCCGCGAGCGATGGTCTGATCTCCACCACTGGCGTGGGCAATATCTACCGTTCGGCGATCAATACCAACTCCGCAGTGCTTGGTGCGGCGTTGCAGAATCCGGCTGGCCACTACGTCAATTTGCACACCACGGACAACCCCGGCGGCGCCATCCGTGCGCAACTGACGGCGACGTCCACCACCCTCCCGACCATCACTCGCGTGGAAGCTGTGGTTGGCGGGGGCACGGTTCGTTCAGACGGGTTAATCCGCATTGTCGGTACCAGTTTGGCGCCGTCCTCGGCAACGTCTTCGAACCTCGGCAGCGTGGCCGTGCCGTCGTTGGTAGGCACGAGCGTTCGGGTGGGTGGCCAAGAGGCCTCAATCCGGTCAGTCTCGCCCACAGAGATTGTCGTGCAGATTCCGCGCAACGTCGGTCTCGGCGTTTCGCCGGTGGCCACGTTCCCGGTGATCGTCACGACGGTGAACGGGAGTTCGAACGTCGGCAACCTGGTGCTGACCGTCTCGGGTAACTAGGTCCCCCCTAGCAAAAAGGCCTCGCCCATCGCTGGGCGAGGCCTTTTCTTTTGGGGTGCGTTAGCGGGCTGCGGCGGTGGTGGGCTGGCTGGATTTCAACTTGGCCGAATCCAGCACCCAGCGGCGCAGGATCTCGTAACCCCGGTCGTTGGGGTTGAAGCGACGGCCGCCCTGGTGGCCGTCTTCCTTGCCGCTTTGGACGTTGAGCGGTTTGCGGAGTAACTTACTGGTCTCCACACCAGTTTCGTTCACGCGTTCCCACAGGATCTTATAGTTCGTCCACAGCGCTTTCTTACTCATGTAGCCATTCGGGTTCAGCCCCGCCAACTCCATCGACGGCACCCGGCCGGGCACGGCGTGACAGCTTAGGCAGGACTGCTGATCAAAGCGGTCCACCTTGCTCATCTCCGGGGCGAGCCAATTCTGGAAGTACTCCCAGTTCGCCTTTGCCGCACCCTTCAGTGCTTTCGCCTCGGCGGGATCTTCCTCGTAGAATTGCGGTTGCTTCTTCCTGAGGACGGGCTCTACCTTGGGATGCTGCCGGACGATGACATCGTTGGCGAGGGCCATGGCGGTGTTTCGCAAACGCGGATCGACTTTGGGCGCATCCAGAGTCCTGGCGAGTAAGTCGGCGATACGGTCCTTCTCGGCGGCCGCGACTTCCTGGCCTTGTACCGGCTGATGGACTTCCGGGATGGCCGTGCCGTGCCGCAACAGCCAGCCGAGGCTGGGCAGCCAAAATGCCTCCTCCATCGGCGTGGTGAATTGAGCCGGCATCTGCTTCAGTAACATTGGCGTTTGTAAGTCCTGGTTGCCATGCACGACGTTGGCGAGCGAGCGCGTGACGTACCAGTCGAGCGAGTCAGGTTCCATCTGCAGGGGCGTGCGAGTATTCTCCTCAAGCTTGCCGCGTTCGGGGCTGAAGCTTGGCAGCAGCACTTTGTAGAACAGGCGTTGCTGCTCATCGACCTTGGGCAGGTTCCAACGGGCGCGGCCAAAAAGCTTCAGCAATGGGCCGGCCAACTCGCCGCGACGCTCCGTCTCCGCGGCACCGCGATAGAACTGTTCCATCAGCGGCTCAAGAAACTCATGGGTACCCTGTAAGGCGATGATGCGGGGATCGGAGATCGACGTCGCCGCTAACGTCCGGTAGGCTTCAGGGCCGGAACTGGAGTAATCGAGCAGGCGCTTCTGGAGCGGATCGTTCATGACGTTTGCGGCGGATTCGATTGCGAAACGCAGCGAAGCGTCATTTTTCGATGCTTCGGCGCGGTTCCAATAGTGCATTACGGCCTTGCCCATCATCGGTGCGGCATGTTCCGTGATGTAACCCATTTGTCCGGGGCCGCCGTCGCCGCCGGCCTGACTGTAGTAAGTGCCGGCGATGGCCACTAAGCGATCCACCATACGCACCGGCGGATTCTGATCCAGACGCTTCGAGATACCCTCGAACAACTTACTCAATTGCGGATATTGATGCTCCGCGCTGGGATTGGCCTTCTGACCGTTGGCGATAAACAGCGCTTCGATCTGGTAGCGCTTCGCCTCTTCGGCGAGCCAGTTGTCTTCGGGCCGCTCGAGAGTTGTCATCACCGCGGAATTCACCGCGTCGCGCACGGGCGGATTCCAGATCCACCAGTTCCAGGCCGCGCGGGTTGACCAGGCGCGGACCGCCGGGTGGGGATCGTCATTCATCATCTTCGTGAATAACTGCCCGAGGCGCGGGAAGCCGGCATTGGAGCGAGTCATCACCGCGTCGGCCCGCATGATCAGGGCGCCGGCAATGCCTTCGCGCGTCCGATCGTCGCCGGTCTGATACTTGGCATAGAGATAGTCCCAGCCCTTGTCGTCGAGCAATGTTTGGCGCATGCCCCAACGGGCGGCTTCGCGAACCATCTTCACCGGATCGGCCAGGCCGGCCAACTGCGCCGTGACGCCACGCTCGTCGTGCAGCGCTCCCAGGGCGATCTGTGCCCAGTAGCGGACTTGCGGGCTGGCGTGCGATGCTCCGGGCAGCACCTGTTCAAGGAAAGCGGTGTCGCCTGCGCGCAGCCCTAGCTGCGCCATGGCCCGGAAGCGCGCGATGGTATCGGCAAGTGATTCGCCAGCGGCCGGCGCAAAGTCTTTGGCGGTGGGATCGCGCGGCGTCTCCGGATACAGGCGAGCCAGAGCGTGCTCCACGTAGGCGGTCGTGACGAAGCCAGTCAAGGCGTTGCGGTTCCAACGGCCAAAGCTATCCTGCATTTGCAGCAAGGCGTCGACGCCGCGTTTGACGGCCGGGTCGGCGTCGGTGTAGCCGAGCGCAGCAAGGGCCGTCAGAGCGAGTGCGGTGGGCGCCGGATCAATGTCCTTGGGATCGTTGGTGGTCGTGGTCCATTTGCCGCCATCGCGGCGGCCGGGATCGAAGCCCCACCAGCCTTCTGACCGCTGCAGCGCCCGCAGTCGGACTTCGTCTTCTTTCAGCTGCGCTGTAACGCGAGCCCAGAACTTCTTCACCTCGTCGGTCTCGCCGCGAAGCTTCACGTAATCTGCCGGGAAGACGTCGCGGAAGAACAGAATGCGATTCGCCGGATCGTCCGCGTAACGGACGTTGATCTTGAGGATACGCTCGGCTTTATCCTCAAGCGCCTTGAGATACTTCTCGTCGCGCGAATCGTTCCAGGCACGGCGCAGGATTTCGCCCGCAAAGCGATAGACCACCGCCGCGCCGACGTTCGAGCCAGGGCCTGCGGCATTAATGCCGCTGGGGTCAGCCGATTGGAGCACGAAGTTCGCGGTGCGAATCTGCTGCGCCGAATGCAACCGCCGTGGCGCAACATACTTCTCGGTGATTACGACGTTGAAGCCCGCCGCGCGAGTGCCCGCCGGGCCGTCGCCCAGGTCAAGCGGTGAAAGGCTCGTGTTGTTGGCCGCGTCCTGCAGGACGTTCGTCGGGCGAAGGCTCTCGTACATCAGGTTCATTAGCTGACGCAGGTTCGTAACGTTTTCCGGGCGATAGCCGTGCAGCATCGCGCCCATCGGTCCCCAGACGCCGGACTGCGTATGGCAACTCATGCAGTGCGTGCCCAGCAGGGAGCCGGTATCGCGAATGCGGCGATCCACCGCCGCGCCGCGCGGGCGATTGAGCAGCCAGGCGTGGACCTGACTCGAATGGTCATACATGGCGACCTTCAGGGCGTAGCGCGGATCCGAATAAGGCGCTAACTTCCGCAGGCGTAACTCGACTTCGTAACCCGGCGAGTTGGACTCAACGCGTAAGTAGTAAGTGCCGCCCGGCTTCAAGGTTCGGGACATGGCGGTACGGTGCCCTTCCAGTTGCTGGTGGACGCGCTCATTCGGGTTGGCGCCTTCGCGATACTCTTTGCCGTCGGCGGTGAAGATCTGTAACTGCGCCACCACCAGCGGATCAGGCAAGGTGAGATTGCCGGTGAAGAGGCGCGGTGCGGAACCTTTGTACTCGATCTTGAACCAGTCGTCGCCGGCCTTGCCGAATTGGCCATTGTCAAAGTACTCGAGGTCATCGGCGCCGCCGGTGATGTGCAAGGTTTCGTCCTGGCCGGAGGCCCCGATGGCGATCGGCTGGGCTTCGGCGATGGAGTTATTGGGTTCTAACTCGACGTGCATGCCCCGCGTCGAGGCTCCCAGCGTTACTGGCTTCACCGTAAGCGACACCTGCGCGGACTTACCGGCCGGCCACGGCGTGCGGCGCGGAAACCGGTAAACCTTCTGCACGGAGCCCGTCTCACGCCAGCGAGGCTGATTGAAGATGGCCTCTTCGTCTTCGATGATCGACGCTTTAAGGGCGTACTTACCGGCGCGTGGGGCCCGGTACATCAGGTGGAAGTCGGCATCAAGCGCGTGCAGCACCTTGCGAAAGCCGCCGAACTCAACCGCGATGCGGGCGTTGGGCGGCAAGTCGCTGGGCTTGGCGATCCCCGCCGACACTTCGACGACGGCGCCGGCCGTGAGGGTAAGTTCCTGTGCCGCGGGGCCGGGTACCGTGAACGAGCGTTGCGCCCAAAGTGCGGTGGAGAGAAGGATTAAAGCCCAAAAACGATAGGTCATAACGTATTGGGCCCATTATATTCGCCTATTCGTGGCGTAGCGCAATCGCCGGATCGACGCGCGCGGCCCTGCGGCCGGGAATGGCGCTGGAGACGAACGCCACCATCAGCATGAGCGCCGCGGCCAGTGCTCCGGCCGTCATGGGCGAGTCCTGGCTGGTGAGCAGTTGTAAAGCCGGGTAGCAGAGCACAAGGCCGACCGCGAGGCCGACCGTCACCAGCGCCATTCCGCGCCGGATAATGCTTCTCAATACGGCCTGTGGTTCGGCCCCCAGCGCCAGACGGATCCCGATCTCCCGTTGCCGGGTCGTTACCTCGCCGGCCAATAGACCATAGAGGCCGATCGCCGCCACGAGCAGCGCGGTGAGGGCGAAGCCGCTCAGCAGGCCAGTCAACGTGCGTGTATCGGAGGCGGCTTCGCGCAGATCGTCGCTGAGAGGTCGTAGCGCTTCGATGGGCAGGTTTGGATCCACGGCGAGCATCCGCTGGCGAACGGCAGCCATGAGTGAAGCAGGGTCACCGCTGCCCCGCACGACGAACTTCGCGAGTGGCCAGTACTGTCGAGTGAATGGCATGAAGGCCTCGGCCGCGGCACGTGCTTGCCGGGGCTCCTGCCGCAAGTCGGTCACCACGCCGGTGATCGTCAGCCAACGCGGTGCCTCGCCGGGCTGGCGTTTCGTATCGAAGGTGATGCGGCGGCCAACGGGATCTTCTCCGGGGAAGTAGAGTTTGGCGAAGGTCGCATTGATGACGCACTCCATGACGCCGGTCGCGTGGGGGCGGAACATCCGCCCCGCCAGCAGCGGCAGGCCCAGCGTCGTGAAGTAGGCGTCGCTGATGGAACGTTGCGAGATCGGCAGGTTACGCAAGATGGGAGCCAACTCGCGTCCTGCCACCTCCACCTGCCCGGATTGCGTACCGCCGCGCAACGGGAGTTGATCGACGAAACCGACGCCGCGCACGCCGGGAATCGCCGCCAACTGGTCCAGCGTCGCCTGATAGGTTTCGTTCAGTTTCTTCTGGTCTGTATCCCAGGGGAACGAGTAACTCATGGCCAGCAGGCCCTCGGCCTGGAAGCCGAGCGGTGTGCGGATGCTGGCGATCAGGCTTTCGGTGAAACGGGCGGCGCCGGCCAGCAATAGCGTCGACAGTACCACTTGAACGACTACGAAGGCCGGCCGAAGCCAAGTGCGTCGCGTGGATCGCGCGCCGTCGCGCAGGTGCAGTGGATTGCCTCCCAGCGAAGCGAGGAGGCCGCAGAACAGGCCAGCCACCAGTGCCAGGATCAGGGCGAAGCTGGCGACGCGCGTATCCAGGCTGACCGTTTCAATGCGCGGCAAATCGGGTGGCAGTATGTACTTGAGGAGGTCGACGCCCCAGTAGGCGATCAGCAGTCCCAGTCCGCCGCCGGTCAAGCTCAGCCAGAGGCTTTCGAGGAGTTGAAGACGCAGCAGGTTCGCCCAACCCGCGCCCAGCGCGGCCCGCACGGCGAACTCGTGCTGACGTTCGCCGGCCCGCACCAGCAGCAGGCTGGCGATGTTGGCGCACACCACCAGCAGGACGGCGGAGATGGTGGCCAGCAGCAGCCAGAGCGGCCGTCGGGCATCGGCCGTGTCAGCGTCCAGCAGGGGGATGGCCCGTGCGCTGAGGCCGCTTTCGGTCGCCGGATACTGTGCGCTCAAGCGGGCGGCCACGGTCGCGAGTTGGGTGTTCAGGCGCTCGAGCGATTCGCCGGGTTGGCGGCGTCCGACAAGATCGAGCCAGTTGCCGGTGCGGTCGGGCGAGTTGAACGAGACGTTGGCGCTGGCGAACAGGTCAGCCTGCGGACCTTCCCCACTGGACGGGGGCATCACGCCGACTACGGTGTACGTCTTCTGGCTCAGATTCAGCGTCTTGCCGAGAATGCTGCGATCCCCGCCGAGATGTGTCTGCCAGAACTCGTGCGAGAGCACGACCTCACTTTCGTTCCATTCGGCGTAGGGCCGGCCCAGTCGCGGGGCGATGCCCAACACGGCAAAGACCGGCCCGATGCTTCGGCGGACCGTCAGCCGGCGAGGCTCGCCGCGCCCCGTCAGCACTACGCCTTCGCCATAAAGGCCCACCAATCCGCTCAACGCCGGCAACTGCCGCTGCCAGTCCGCCAGTCGCGCGGGATTGCCGCCCAGCGCTTGACCGAGAATCGACTCCTGGATGGAGACCAACTGCTCAGGCTCGGGGTACGGCAGCGGCTTCAGCAACACCGTATCGACGACGCTGAAGATCGCGCTGGTAGCGCCGATGCCCAGCCCCAGGGACAGGACGGCGGTGAGTGCCAGGCCAGGACGGTGGACGAGCCCACGAAGAGCAAGGCGGGAGTCTCGCGTGAGTGCTTCCAGCCACAGCAGCGTGTCGGCTTCGCGAGTCTCTTCACGGAGGCGTGCGCGGGAGCCAAAGCGAAGCTGAGCCTCGCGCCTGGCGTCCGTGGGAGTCATGCCGCGCGCGACGTTCTCTCGCGTGCGTTCTTCGAGGTGAAAGGCGATCTCGTCGTCCGCCTCTTGCCCGATCACATCCCGCCGCAGCAGGGTGTTCTTCAGCCGGTTGAGCCAAGCCATCTTATTGAGCCCATCCCAGTACCAGGCCGACGCCCGCCTTCAGTCGCTCCCAGTTTTCGGTCTCCTGCTTCAGCCGCGCCCGGCCCTCGCTGGTGAGCGAGTAAAAGCGAGCCCGGCGATTTGTCTCGGTGAGCTTCCACTCGCTTTGGATCACGCCGTCCTGCTCCATGCGGTGCAGCGCCGGGTAGAGCGAACCTTCCTCAACGCGTAGCAATTCCTTTGACACTTGCTCAATGGTCTGGGCGATGGCGTAGCCGTGTTTCTCGCCAGAACCGAGCGTTTGCAGCACCAGGAGGGTGAGGGTTCCTTGCAGGATGTCTTGACGGGAGCCTGAGCGCATACCTAGGATTCTACACCTAGGGTTCTATGCCTAGCAAGCTTTGGGTTTCCCCAGTGCTATTCTGTCGCGAAGATGACCACGAATTGGCATGGCGTATTTCCCGCGGCAACCACGCAATTTCACGCGGACGAGAGTCTGAACCTGGGGGCCACCCTCGCCCACCTGGAGGTGATGATCAAGGCCGGCATTCACGGCGTGATCATGCTGGGTTCAGTGGGTGAGAACACCGCGTTAAGCTACGACGAGAAGCTGGAGGTGCTGCGTGCAGCCAAGACGGCCGTCGCGGGCCGCATCCCCGTGTTGAGCGGCGTGGCTGAGTTCACCACGGCGACCGCCTGCCGGTTCGCCAAGGACTGCGAGAGCATTGGCATCGACGGCCTGATGGTGCTGCCGGCGATGGTCTACAAGGCCGATGGCCGCGAAGCGCTGGCGCACTTTCGGACGGTGGCGCGGGCCTCATCGCTGCCGGTGATGATCTACAACAACCCGCCGGCCTACTTTGTCGACATCACGCCGAGCATGTTCCTGGACTTGGTGGACGAGCCGACGATTGTCGCCATTAAGGAGTCCTCGGACAACGTGCGGCGGATCACCGACCTGGTGAACACCGTGGGCGATCGCTTTCTTCTATTCTCCGGTGTAGACGACCTGGTGCTGGAATCGGCACTGCTGGGCGTGCAAGGCTGGGTTTCTGGCCTGGTGAACGCCTTCCCCGACGAGAACCGCGTGCTGTGGGAACTGGCGATGGCCGGCCGCTGGACCGAGGCGCGCGAACTCTATCGCTGGTACACGCCCCTGCTGCATCTGGATACCAAAGTGAAACTGGTGCAGTACATCAAGCTGTGCATGGTAGAGGTTGGACTGGGCAGCGAAACCACCCGCGCGCCGCGTCTGGCGATTGAAGGAGCGGAGAGGGACGAGGTGCTGCGGACGATCCGCAACGCGATCGCCTTGCGGCCGGACCTCAAGCAATACGCATGAAGCGCCTTTCCGTCATCGATTCGCACACCGGCGGCGAACCGACGCGCATGGTCATCGACGGCGCGCCCGACCTTGGCACCGGCGACATGGCCAGCCGCCTCGTGCGCCTGCGCGACGAGCACGACTGGCTGCGCTCCGCAACGGTGAACGAGCCGCGCGGCTCCGATGTGATTGTCGGCGCGCTGCTATGTGCACCGTTGGATCCGGACTGTGCGGCCGGCGTGATCTTCTTCAACAACGTCGGTTACCTGGGCATGTGCGGACACGGGACCATTGGCCTGATGGTGACGCTCGCGCACTTAGGCCGCATCAAACCGGGCACGCATCGCCTGGAGACGCCGGTGGGCGAAGTGACCGCGACGCTTCATCCGGAAGGTGACGTGAGCGTGGCCAATGTGCTCAGCTATCGCCACGCCGCGCGAGTGCCGGTGCACGTGGACGGCTACGGAGAAATGCACGGAGACATCGCCTGGGGCGGCAATTGGTTCTTCCTGGTGGAGGACCACGGCCTGACGGTTGACCTCGCGCATTTGGAGGAGTTGGACGCCTGCGCCAAGGCGATCCGCCGGGCACTGGAGTCGGCGGGGATCACCGGAGGCCATGGCCAGGAGATCGACCACATCGAACTTTTCGGACCTTCCGAGCGCGGAGATAGCCGCAATTTCGTCCTGTGCCCCGGCGGCGCTTATGACCGTTCGCCGTGCGGAACCGGCACCAGCGCGAAACTTGCCTGTCTGGCGGCTGACCGCAAGTTACTCGCCGGCGAGACGTTTCGTCAGGAAAGCATCGTCGGGAGTGTGTTCGAAGGTGAGTATACAGCGGAAGGGCGGGGAATCCTCCCCACCATTCGCGGCATGGCCTATGTGACCGGCGAGGCGACTTTGCTGTTGGATCCGCGCGATCCTTTCCGCCATGGGATTCGTCCGTGAGTACTGAAGTTGTCATTGCCGGAGCGGGCATCGTCGGCGCGGCGATTGCGGCCGCGCTCACCAATGCCGGTGTCGGGGTCACGATTGTCGAACGGGCACAGGTGGGTGGCGGCGCAACCGCCGCCGGCATGGGCCACATTGTGGTGATGGATGACTCCGAAGCCCAGTTTGCCTTAACCAAGTACTCGCGTGACTTATGGCAGTCGCTGTTGGAGGTGATGCCTGCCGCAGTGGAATATGAGCCGGCTGGAACGCTGTGGGTGGCGGTTGACGAAGAGGAGTTACAGGCTTGCCGGCAAAAACAGCGTTACTACGATGACCATCAAGTGGTGTCGGAGTTACTCGACGAAAAGGCGCTGCGGGAGGCCGAGCCCAACCTTGCGCCAGGTATGGCCGGTGGCTTACTCGTGCCGGGCGACAGCGTTATATACGCGCCTACGGCGGCCAGGTGGCTTCTGGACCATGCGCTCGAAGGCGGAGCTACTTTGGTGAAGGGTGAAGTTGAGGCCTTTGAGTCCGGTGGCGTGCGGCTCTCGTCGCAACGCCTCGCCTGCGATATTGCCATCTGCGCGCTGGGTACCGCGGCCACGAAATTCTTTCCGCACTTGGCCGTCAAGCCTCGCAAGGGGCACTTAGTCATAACCGATCGTTATCCTTATTTTGTGCGGCACCAGTTGGTGGAATTGGGTTACTTGAAGAGTGCGCACAGCCATTCAACCGAGTCCGTTGCCTTTAACGTCCAGCCCCGGCGAACGGGGCAGGTGCTGATCGGTTCTTCCCGCGAGTACGACCAGACCGGGAGCGAGTTGAACGACAGCCTGCTGCGGCAAATGCTGGAACGCGCGGCGCTCTACATGCCGGATCTCGCCAACCTCAACATCCTGCGGATGTGGACCGGCTTTCGGGCCGCCACACCTGACAAACTTCCGCTCATCGGCCTCACCCGCCCCGGCGTTTACCTGGCCACCGGCCATGAAGGATTAGGGATCACCACCTCGCTCGGCACGGCGCGCATTCTGGCCGACCAGATTCTGCAGCGCCGGCCCGACATCCCGATCGCGCCTTACCTGCCAAGCCGTTTCGACGGCCGGGAGGCCTCATGAGAGTGACAGTGAATGGCCGTCCGGTGAACGTGCATCGCGGAACTCTGGTTGCGGTGGCGATCTATCTCTCGGGCGAGACCACCTTTCGCCGTTCTGTGACCGGCGAGCCCCGCGCCCCACTCTGTGGGATGGGCATCTGCCACGAATGCCGCGTCCGGGTCGACGGCGTGACCCACGTGAAAAGCTGCCAAACCCTTTGCGATGACGGCATGAGAATCGAGACGGACGATTGAGGCGGTTTGCTATCTGCTTCGCGCTCGCGCTGGCTATCCTCAGTTGGAAGGTGACGCTCGGCAGCGTCGGCGCCGGCTACGTCGATCCGATTGGCCAGATTCGTTCTCAGGACGAAGCGGTTTACAGCCACACCGCGATTCGCATGGCGACCCAAGGGGACTGGCTGACGCCCCATTTCCTCGATCGCTTTGCCCTCTATAAGCCTCCCTTGTTCTACTGGGCCACCGCTGCGATGGTGAAGCTGTTTGGCATCAGCACGGTCAGCCTGCGCCTGGCTTCGATTCTGGCCGCTGCGCTGATGATCGCTCTTTTGGCGTCGCGCACCAAAACCTGGGTGGCAGCGCTGGCGCTGGTGACTGTGGCCGGCAACGAATACCTCTCTCGCCTGAGTTCCCTGGCCCTGACCGACGCGCTGCTGACGGCGCTCTTCGTCTTCGCCATGGACGCCCTACGGCAGGACGAAGAACTCGCCCGGCCGCGCTCGGCGCTCGTCTTCGGCGCGTTCACCGGGCTCGCCATCCTCACCAAGGGCATCGCCGGACTTTTGCCGCTGGTGGCGCTCGCCGCGCACCAGGCACTTCGCCTTCTGCGCCGGCAGCCGCTGGCGAATTGGCGTAGCCTTGCCCTTCTCGCCGTGACGGCTTTCGCCGTTGCCGCTCCCTGGCACCTGTATCAATGGGCCGTGCATCCGCGTTGGTTCCTGGCCGAATACGTCGGCGTCGAGATCCTGCGCTATGGCTTGGGTGCACCGCCACAGACCTCCACCGAATCGACTGCCATGTTCTACGGCTGGCGCTTTCTGCGGCTGGAAGGTGCGCTAGTCGTCCTCGGCGTGGCCGCCCTGTGGCGCGCCCGATCCGCCGTGCCGCTGGCGATCGTGCTCACCGTTGTCGCTGCCGTCTTCGGCTACCAGTACCGTAATCTTTCGTATTGGCTGCCGCTGATTCCGGCCTTCGCCATGGCCATCGGCGATCTCCTCGATGAGTACCCTCGCCTGAGCTTAGTTGCCGCGGTCGCGTTTCTGTCGGTTCTGACGCCGGGTACTTGGCGCCGTTCGGCCGATCCGCCCTTGCCGGCGATCGCCACCTTGCGCCAGTACTGCGGTATGTCGCGCGGCAATCAGCTCTATATCGAGGGGACGCCCGACGAATTCCACGCGACACTGCTGCCGCTCGCTCAAGGCGTGCGCTACGTCTTCATCGCGCCAACGCCGGAGTACGGCTCGACGGCGCTCGACTTTCATGCGTTGGGAGTGATCAGGACAGTGGACGAGGAATTGAAGGCGATTCCGCCTCGGGAGGATGTGCGGGCCTGGGGATTACCCAATGATCGGGCGGTGGGTACGGTAATTCTGGCGAAAGATGCTGACGATCTTCGCCGCTTTATCGCCGCTCGACCAACGGCTGATTTCTTCTTGACGGGCGAAATTACGTTGGCGGAGCCGAGAGAGGCTCCGCCGTTAAAATGGTCGTGCGCGCTCTAAGACATCTCAACAGCTTTGCCGCTGTTGGTGGGTACCTTCGGAGCCGCTGCCGCTTTCGTCTTGCGGGGTTTACGTTTCTCGGGTGGTGGCGTACGATCGCTCTTCCGGAGATTCGGCTGAACGATGCTCAATAAGAACTTCTTCTCACCGTGGTCATCGAACTTAATCGAGATGTGCTCTTCATTACAAACTTGCACGGAACCCAGCCCGAACTTGACGTGTTCCACTTGGGCGCCCGTGGCGAAGGCAGGTTTTGCCGCCATATCAGATGAAATCCTCTGACTAACAGGTTAACAGGCCGAGGGTATTCCTGGCAATCGAAGGCGATAAGTATTTTGAAATCTTGCTTTTACCGCTCCGGCCGCAGGGTAATGCGTTCCAGTTGCATGGCCTCGGTGCCCTTTACGTTCGTGGTGATCTTCAACGTTTGTTCGCCTGCGGACAGTACCAGCACTCCAGCCGCATGGGGCTTGAAGACCCAGTCTCCGCCTGTCGGCACGATCTTTCCGGTCAACTTCTGAGTTCCCACGGCGATGGTGTACTGCGCCGCGGGATCCGGCTGGCCACCCTTTCCGTAGGTAAGCTCGACGCGATACCGGGCGGCGCTGGGTACCTTTACCAGCCAGGTCGGCACGTCATCAGGGCGGGTCCATTTGGTCACAAAGACATGCCCCAGGGCATTTTCTTTCTTGGCCCGCTGCTCAAAGCGCGTCTCGATCTCACAGGACTCTGCCCCCAGCACGATCACGCCCTGGCGGTTTGGGGCAATCGTGTAGGGTAGGGTAACCGGCGTCGTATCGAGTTTCAGCGCAATCACGCTGGCCACGTCGTTGGGTGCCTCGGTGGGCAAAGTGAGCAGCACGTCGTCGTTCTCTTTCTTGATCCCCACTACGGCGTTCGGCGCACCGAGGATGCGGGCGGAGAAAACCGGATTTTTGATTCCCGGAATCCGCAACCGTCCATCCTTCGGCCATTCAAAAACATGCAGGTAGAGGTTATTGTTCTTCACCGTCGCCCGGCCAAAGAATGGCAGGCGCGCGAAAGGGCTGGCCGTCGTGCCGTAGATCGCCTCGCTGTTCACCTTCATCCAACGGCCCATCGCGTCCAGCCGTTCCACGAACTCTGATTGAATCCGTCCATCCGGCATGGGCCCCACGTTTAACAGCAGGTTTCCGCCCTTGCTCACCACTTCGATCAACATGCGAATCAGGTCGCGAGACGTCTTGAACTCCGTCTCGTACTTGTTGTAGCCCCAGCCATCCTGGTTGATGGTGACGCAGGACTCCCAAAGCGTCGACTTCCCCGAAGGATCCAGCACGCCCGTCGCCGGGACAAACTGCTCCGGCGTCCCAAAGTCAGCCTTGTTTCCCGGCTGGCGTTCGTAAAGACGGTCGTTGATCAGGCAATTCGGCTGCAAATTACGAATGAAGTCGTAGACTTCGTCGTCGCGTTTCAGATCGCGCAAGGTATGCTCCCACTCGCCGTCGAACCACATCATCGACACGTCGCCATAGCCCGTTAGCAACTCACGAATCTGCGCCTTCATGAAGTCGACATAGCGGCCCTTATTGCCCCCGGCGTTCGGCGTCTTCGTCTCCCATTCGCGTTTGGGCCGGTAGTCCGGATGGCGCCAGTCCATGATCGAGTGGTAGAAGCCCAGGCGCATGTTCTTGCGTTGCGCCGCTCTGGCCAACTCCTTCAGCGGATCGCCCTGATAGGACGTAATCTCCATGTCGTAATCGGAAGCCTTGGACCGGAAAATGCTGAAGCCGTCATGATGTTTCGATGTGACCACCATGTACTTCGCCCCCGCGTTCCGAGCGAGATTCACCCATTCTTCCGCGTTGAAGTTGACTGGATTGAACTGCTTGGCGTACTTGTCGTACTCGGCTTGAGGGATCTGAAAGCGATGACGGGCCCACTCGTGCCGCCCGATCACCGAATAGGCACCCCAATGGAAAAAGATGCCGAACTTCGATTCCTTAAACCACGCCAGGCGCTCGGTTTCGCTCAGCGGCGGCTGCGAAGGTTGGCCAAACAGCGGGAGCAGCGAAATCGAGACGAACAGGAAGGCGCGCATATCACGCAGTCTATCGGCTTAAGCGCTGCCGGACAGTATGCTGCCCAGGGCGACGAAGGTGAACTCTTCGCGCATCCGGTCCGCCGCCGGCCGGGATAACTCCCGCACCGCCTCGTCGACGATCTCCACCCGATAGCCGCGCTCACGCAAACCTCGCGCCGCATGCAGCACACAGATTTCCGTCACCACCCCGTAAATGACACACCGCTCGGCGTGGAGCGCCTTCAGCAGGTCCGGAAGGTGCGGATTGGAGAAACAGTCGACGGTCTGCTTCTCAATGATCATTTGCGGAGAAGTGGTGGGCGCGACCGTCCGCCTCGCCAGAAGCGTGCTCTCTGGTTTGCGCTGGCCCAGGGTGCCCGCCACGCAGTGCGGCGGCCAGTGCTGGAACTCGGGGTCGTTTTCCGTGTGCGCGTCCACCGTCGAGATGAGCGGAATGCCTTGCGTCTCCGCAAAGTGGTTCAATTGGGCAATCAGCGGGACCAGATGTTCGGCGCCCGGCACATAGAGGGCGCCCGCCGGGTAAAGAAAGTCCAGTTGGGTGTCGACGTCAACGAATACGGTGGGCACGGAGGTCCTCGCTCACTTCGATGGTACGCGGAGTGCGGGGCTGCCGGGCGAATCGCTCCCGCGCGAGTGTCGCCGAAACTGGCTCGCCGACGCACTGGCCCTGCTCGATCACCGTCTCCAGAAGGGCCTCACCTTCAGCGAACTCGTTCACGTTCGTCATCAGGTCGCGCTGTGCCTGGCGGTACACCTGTTTCGCGCCGCCCAACGTGATCTTGCCCGGCGAAAGCTTCTCCGGATACCGCACGTCGCCCTTGCTTTCGTACTGCACCAGCTTGTACACCGCTCCCAGGTAAGGCGCGTCGGCGGACGTGGCCAGGTGCGTGCCGACGCCAAAGGAATCTACGGGAGCTTTCGCCGAGACGATGCTCCGGATTGCCGCCTCGTCCAGGTCGCCCGTGATCATAATGCGCGCACCCGGTAGACCCGCCCCATCCAGAATGCCACGCACCTCGCGGGAGAGCGCAATCGGGTCGCCACTATCAATGCGTACCGCCGCCAGAGGCGATCCTAAGGAAGCGGCACGCCGCGCACCTTCCGCCGTATCGTAGGTGTCGATCAGTTGTACGGCCCGTTCACCGAGTAACGTTTGCAGCCGGCGGAAGGCCTCTAACTCGTCTTCGAACGCCAAGACCCACGAGTGTGCAGACGTGCCATACAACGGCACTCCAAAACGATACCCGGCCAGGACGTTACTGGTCCCCGCGCAACCGCCGATGTAAGCCGCCCGCGCGGCATAAAGTCCGGCGCTGGGAGAGTGCGCGCGCCGCGTGCCGAACTCCACCACCGCTCGGCCTTGCGCCAGTTCCACGAGGCGGGCTGCCTTGCTGGCGATCATCGTTTGAAAGCTGACTGTCGCCAGGAGAAACGTTTCGACAATCTGCGCTTCAATCACCGGCGCGGTCACGGTCAGCAGCGGCTCGCCGGCGAAGGCCACCGTGCCCTCGGCCATGGCGCGCACCGAACCGGTAAACCGCCAATTCTCGAGGTAAGTGAAAAACTCGCGTGGAGCATTCACCAGCACCGGCAGTTGACGGAGCCAGACGATCTCGTCGGCGGAAAACCGCGCCTGGCGAAGATAGTCGATGGCCTGCGCCAAGCCAGCCACGACGAGATACTCACGCTCGGGGGGAGGACGCCGCACAAACAAATCGAACGTGGCGATGTCGTTCTGCTTGCCAGCCGCAAAGTAACCGGCGGCCATGGTGAGCTGATAGAGATCAGTCAGCAGGACTGAAGCTGCTTCCACTTACTTCTTCTTCTCGGCCGCCTCGGGCTTCACCGCGCGTGCTGCTGTCTGTAACTCTTCCACCAGCTTGGTCTCGAGTTCGTAGATGGCCGGCTCGCCCGGGCGCTGCGCAAACCATTGTGTCCCGCGCTTCCCCAGGGTGACCCGTTCCGTACCTTTCGTACTGGTTACCGTCAGCTCTACGGTTTCGGCCGGCATCCCTTCGGTTAGGAAACGCAGGCTGGCCAGATCTCGCAGCTTGTCGATGTAGCTTTGCACCGACACGCCCGACACCTTCTGTCCACCGGACTTCCACTCGTCGCCCTGATGTTCGTAGGTAAGACTCGTCGTGGCCTCGCGATAACCGGCCTTGCTCACTTCGGCGAAGCCAAAATCGAAGAGCTTGTTCGTGCGCAGGTCGTTGACTGACTTATCCAGCCCGTCGGCCAATTCCTTCGTGACTTTATGCGCGCCTTCCGCCGAAGTCGCTTTCGCCAGATACTCTTCCTGCACGCGGCGGATCTCGATGGATTGCGTTCCGCTCGCCATGCGCACGGTCGCTGAGGCGACCGGTACCCCGGCAGCAAAGCGGCTCACCAGCTTGGCCCCGTCGGCGGGAGCCAGCGTCAGGTCGAGCTTTGCCTCGCCCAGCTTGCGGACCATCTCTTCAACGGTTAAGCCGTCCGCGCGATAGGCCTGCGGCTTCACCATCTGCCAGGTTCCCTGCGAATTCCGGTTGAATTCGGTGGTGGCGCCCTTGGCCGTCAGCGTCAGTTGAGTGACTTGCCCTGGCTCAAACACCAGCAGGCGTTTATCGCGCAGTTCGGCGAGCGTCTTGCTGAGAGTGCCCTGAACGAACGTCCCGATCGTGTAAACCTTGGCGTCCCCATCCACTTTGGCGTAGAAGCTACCGGTCATCGACGACTGGTCGCCCACCAGGACTCGATGCTTCTTCCCGTCCTTCTTATCGATCAGCACTTCGACTGCGGGAATGCTAAGGCCATACTCTTCGAGCGTCTTGGGCTTTTCGTCAACAATCTTCTCGGCCACCAGCGAGGCCAGGCTGTTGATCAATGACGTGACGGTTGCGCTGTCGGCGCCATAGTCCGCCGGCGCCTTGATGCGCCAGTTGTCGCCCGAACCGCGCTGCAGAACGAGGGGCTCCGCACCCAGCTTGCGAATTTCAATGCGCGAAAATTGCGAGGCGGGTAAGTCAAGTAACTTAGTGAAGCTGGCCTCGGGCGCGTTCTGGTCCTTTTCTCCCTTGGCGCCCGCCCGGTCTTCTTCCCTCAAGGACCACCAGATGCCGATTCCCAGCAACCCGAAAAGCCCTAAGGCGGCATACAACCCCCGTTGGTTCATGATGCTATCTCCGCTTCAGCCACACCATGATACCGGCGCCAATCGCCAATAGCGGCAGCACGAATTGGCTGAACATGCGAATCGTCAGTACTTGCGCGCGGCTCAAGTTCATGGGCCGGTTGTCCGGATCCTTGGGACGGATGGAGATCAAGTCCTCATCGGCCGACAGCCAGTTACACATATTCATGAACAGGTCGCCATTGCCCTGGAAGCGCAGGATGCTGTTCGAGACAAACATCGAAGATCCAACCACGACAAAACGGCCCTTCTTCACCGTGCCCGCAGCGGCAATCGCTAGCGGACCCGGTTTATCGTCCTTACTCGGCGCAATTTGCGCTGAGGCCAGATTGCGCGTCGAGAAACTGGATTCGAGTGTCGAAAACAGCTTCTGGACGGTCGCACCCCCGCCGCTCTTCACTTCCAGCGAGCGCACTAGCGGGAACGCCGTCGCCACGCGGGTCATCTCGCGAACGATGGGATGATTGTCGTAACTCGCCACCAGCGGAGTCGCTTCGCTCAGCCCGAACATCTGGCCAGCCCGGCTATCGTCCAGCACCAGATCCGGGTTCAGCGTTACGCCCCATTTGCCGAGCAGTGCGGCTAGCTCGGCGTTCGGCGAAATCTTCTCGGCCCCGAGTTGCAACGGCGGATCCAACATGAATAGCACCGCGCCGCCTTGCTCCACTCGATCCTCCAGAACCTTGACAATCGGCGCCGGATAGTCAAACCGCGGACCCGCCACAATCGTAATCGTGCAGGCGGCCGGAATCTCCCGCTTCTCCAGCAGACTGATCGTCTCCGTCTTGTAATTGTTGCGTTCCAGCAGAGACTTCGCTTGCGAGAAGCCGCTGCCCTTTTGGCTGTCGCCCGGGTCGCGTTCTCCGCTGCCCTGGATAAAGCAGACCTGCCGCTCCGTCCCCTTCAGTAATCGGACCATCGCACCAGTGACTTCCTCTTCGCTGAGCGACTTCGCTTCCTGCCGGTTGCTGCCGCTCTCCACCAGGATTGTGCCGGGCTGCTTGATGTTCTTCTCGCGCGCCAATCTTGCGTTCTTGTTGCCATCGACATACTCGACGGTGAGTTTTTCGGAAAGCGTGTCGTAGCGATCGAGTAAGTCACGCGCGCCCCGGAACTGTTCCGGAGAATCCCAGAAGCTGATTTTGACGTCCTGCTTCAGGTTCTTGACGATCTTCTCGGTTTGCTCTGATAGGCTATAGCGTTTATTGGCCGTCGTATCGATCGACTTGTTGTGCCGGTTCCCCAGCCAGTTCACAGCGGCGAGGACGGCGATCACCACCAGCACATACGCCGACGTATACGCCGCAAACTTAGTCTGCCGTTTCTGCATGAAATCCTGCGCCATCTTAGGACCTCCACCGCAACGACTCAAGTGACCGGGCCGTCAGGAATAGGCCCAGGAACGTGAGCGAAACGAAGTAAATCACATCCTTGGTGTCAATCACCCCACGGGCGAACGACTCAAAGTGCGGGATCACCGAGATGTAGGACATCACCTTGGCCCAGGCGGCCGTCTCGTAGCCCGCCACCCATTCGAACGTCCACAGCAGGAGCGACACGCCGAACGTCGTGGATCCGGCGATGATCTGGTTCTTGGTCGTCGTTGAGATGAACAGGCCCAGAGACAACAACGCTCCCGCTTGGAGCATCAAACCGAGAAAGCCTACCAGCATCGGCTTCAGGTCCGGGTTGCCGTAAGCGAACAGGAAGAAGAAGCTGATGGACGCGAAGGCCACCATGGCCCCGTACATAAAGACGGCCGAAAGCCATTTGCCCACCAGCATCTCGATATCCGAGATCGGCGAAGTGAGTAGCAATTCGATCGTGCCCTGCCGCTTCTCTTCCGCAAACAGCCGCATGGTGATGAGCGGAATCAGGAACAATCCCACTACGCTCATGTTTTGGATCAGTGGCCGAACGACAAATTCGTTTACGTTCATGTTTCCGCCCATCTGCATCTGCCGCTGGCCCATCATGGCAAAGTAACCGACCACGTTCCAGAAGAAGAAGCCGATGATCAGCGCGAACATCGTCAGGAGTAAGTAGCCTACCGGAGACGAGAAGTAACTCTTCATCTCCTTCTTACAAATCGTCCAAATGTTTCTCATGCTTCCGTCTCCTCGGCGGCCGCGGGAACTGCTGCCGCCGGCGTTGTGCCGGTGAGTTCCAGATAGATCTTTTCGAGGCCCGAACGCAGTTCATTCAAATTGAGATTCGCGCCCACCACGGCTCGCGCGATATCGCCGCGCGCATCGTGGCCGGCGGAACTCTCCACCGCAAAGCGAACCCGGTTGTTCCGCACTTCGCCGGTCTGCGTCACCGTGGTGACGCCCGGCGTCTGCTCCAGCACTTTCTTCACCATCGGGAAGTTCAGTTCACCCTCCCGAGGCTCAATCTCGACGTCCACTGCGCCCACGCCGCGGGCAATCAGGCTGTCCAGCGTTTCAATGGCTCGAAGCTGACCCTTCGCGATCACGATCACCTGCTCGCACATCGCTTCCACTTCCTGCAGGATATGGGTGCTGAGAATGATGGTGTGGTCACCGGCCAGCCCCTTGATCAGGTCGCGGGTCTCCATGATTTGGCGCGGATCGAGACCGGAGGTCGGTTCGTCCAGGATCAGCACGTCCGGGTTATGGATGATTGCCTGGGCCAAGCCCACGCGTTGCCGGTAGCCCTTCGATAGCTTGCTGATCAGCTTAGCCTTCACGTCGGCGACCGCGCAGCGCTCTTCTACATCGCTCACTCGCCGGGCGAGTTCCCCGGCCGGAATGCCCTTCAGGGCCCCGACAAACAGCAGGTACTCATCCACCGTCATGTCGGGGTAAAGCGGAGGCGTTTCGGGAAGATAACCGATTCGTTTCTTCACCTCCTGCGGTTGAGAAACACAATCGAAGCCGGCCACACTTGCTTTGCCCGCCGAGGGCGGCATATAGCAGGTCAGCATCCGCATGGTCGTGGTTTTCCCGGCCCCGTTGGGACCGAGAAAGCCGACAATACGGCCCTTTTCGACTTCGAAGGAAATGCGGTCCACAGCCAAATTCTGGGCGTAGCGCTTGGTTAAGCCTTCGACTCGGATCATAAGATTTTGGACTTTCGGGTTCTAGGATCTATTGGACGCGGGCCGACTCAAGTCCGGCCGCGTTTGCGAAACTATTAGTTTATCTCAACGATGCCAAACTTTGAGGTCATCATCATTGGCCTGGGCGCTATGGGCAGCGCCGCGGCCGACCACTTGAGCCGCCGGGGTCTGCGCGTTCTCGGCCTTGACGCTCACCCGCGCGGCCATCAATTGGGCGCCTCTCACGGCAAAAGCCGCTTCATTCGCGAAGCCTACTTTGAGAAGCCCGCTTACGTCTCGCTGGTGCAGCGAGCTTACGGCCAATGGCGTGACCTGGAGGCGCGTTCCCGCCAGCAACTGCTCGAGATCACCGGTGGACTGTGGATGGGGGCACTCGATTCGCCGATCGTGGCTGGCGCACGCCTCAGCGCCGAACGCCATGGTCTCCGGCACGAATTGCTGGACTCCAGCGAGATTCACCGCCGCTATCCCGCCTTTCGGATTGCCGATGACGTCTGGGGACTCTTCGAGCCCAACGCCGGCATCCTCAAGCCCGAAGCTTGCGTGCAAGCGCAATGCCAGCAGGCTGAAGCCCTCGGCGCCCGGCTGCGATTCGGCGAGCGCGTACTCCGTTGGCAGGCCGACGGAACCGGTGTGCGCGTGGAAACCGCGGACCTCAGCTTCACCGCGGACCGGCTCGTCATCGCCGCCGGACCCTGGGCCGCCAAAGTCCTCGCGGACATCAATCTGCCCATGGAGGCGCATCGCGTTTACTACCTCCACTGTGAACCGGACCAGCCGGAGCGCTTCGCCACGCTGCCGCTCTGGCTGATCGACTGGGCACCCGGCGTCTTCTACTACGGTGTGCCGCACCGGGCGGGCGAGGGTGTGAAGTTCGGCTTGCACCGCGCCTCCTCGGCCTGTGATCCCGACATCGTTGACCGTGCCGTGAGCGACGCGGAGATTGCGGAATTCCGCGGCGCAATGGAGGCCCTGCTGCCAGGCTCCTCGCACCAGCTACTGTGGGCGGAAAGCTGTCTATACGCGATGACTCCGGATACCGACTTCATTCTGGACCGGCATCCGCAGCACGATCAGGTCGTCTTCGGCTGTGGGTTCTCGGGGCACGGCTTCAAATTCGCGCCGGTGATTGGGGAGGCTTTGGCCGACCTGGCCATGGAGGGCAAGAGCGATCTGCCGATCGACTTTCTGAAGCTATCGCGCTGCGGCTGAACGGGCTTTTTTCTCGGCTTCTTTTTCAAGGAGAAACTGAGAGTAGGAGGCCTTTTGGACTTCACTTAGCAAGGTGCGGATCGACTCCACCTGCTCGTCATGAATGCGCTTCATCTCGGGGCGATTCCGCTCGCGCACTTCATTGAAGCGCGTCCGCGTCACGTCGAGAATCTGGTTCACTTTGGTTTCCTGCGTTGCGTCGAGCGTCAGGCGCTCCCGCAACTCCGCGATGAACTTGGCGCGCCATTGTTCAGGAGTGCGCGGCGCCGAATCGGCGCTCACCACACGGGACGTTGCTAAACGCTGACCCAACACCCCGGCGGCAATGCCGGCGGAGAAGATCAATACGACATAAAGAGCAATGCTCCAGCTTGAGCGTTTCACGTTTATTCGTCCTCGACGACAATCCAAGGTTCAGGGCTCGCCGCATTCGGAGTCACTGGCTCGTAGGTGGTGGGCTGAAAAGTGCCGTCGGTGTAGACGTGGTTGTTCGCCTCCAGCACCTCAAGATAATCCGAGTAGGGTGCGTTCTGGGTAAATAGGAATGCTCCCATCGCCACGCAGCCGGCGAGTGCCGCCGTCAACACGCCGTGGGTCCAAAACCGGAAGCGCCGGTCAAAAGCCCGTTTGGCTTCGATACGCTTCCAGAGGCCGGGCATAAAGTCCGCGCCACCGTCAGTTTCGGGAAACGCATCCCGATACTCACTGAAAAGCTGGTCGAGTTCCGGAGATTTTAGATCTTCATCCATCGCACTGTACTCCATATGATAACGTCTCCAGCCGGGTCAAGGTTACTGCTCATCCTGGGCGCCCGACCCGGCCTTCTGCCTCTCGAAAGCCTTCAACACTCGCTGCCGTGCCCGAAAGAGCCGTACCTTGATGGCGTTCTCTTTCGCCTTGTAGATATGCTCCAACTCCCGGATTGAGAGCCCTTCCACTTCCTTTAGCGTCAACAAGATACGGTCTTCTTCAGAGACCGACGCCAACAACGATTCCACCAATTCCCGTGTCGCCGCCTTGCGTGCCTCGTCCGTTCCCCGGTCCATGGATGCCGAAGCATCGGCCAGAATTACCTGTTCCTCGGACAGATCCGCCATGCGTGACTCCGGCCGCCGCCGTTTGCGCCGCAAATAATCGTACGAGGCATTCACCGTCAAGCGATACAGCCAAGGCTCGAACATCTCGGCGGTGCGCAGTTGGTCCAGTGACTCGTAGAGCCGCAAAAAGACGACTTGCCCCACGTCCTCCACGTCCTCCGGCCGCCCGATCAGCCGTCCAATGGTTCCCAGGATGCGGCGCCGGTAGGCGCGGACGATGTCGTTGAAGGCGGCGTCGTCGCCTTTGCTTGCCCTCTCGATTAAAGTGAAATCGACAAGCATTTAGGGGCGGGGCACCGGGACAGCGTTGATAGAGGCGAGGCGCCGCATGAGCAATTCATCCCTAGGCTACTTGGGTTGCGGGCCAGTTGGCAAACCCTTTCCTCACAATGCTCTAGAACAGCGTCGAGACCGGCGTCCACTCGCGACCCTGGCTCTCGGCCACCCCGGGGTGTACCACCTGTCCCTGGAACGTATTCACGCCCTCCGCTATCGCGGGCGACGCCTGACAGGCCTCCGCCAAGCCGCGCTCCGCGATCTTGAACAGGTACGGGAAGGTGGCGTTCGTCAGGCCATATGTCGAGGTATGCGGCACCGCCGCAGGCATATTGGAGACACAGTAATGCAGCACGTCGTCCACGTAGTAGACGGGGTCCGAATGTGTCGTCGCGTGCGCGGTCTCAATGCAGCCGCCCTGGTCGATCGCCACGTCCACCACCACTGACCCTGGCCGCATGAGCTTGATCATGTCCCGTCGCACTACCCTAGGGGCCGAAGCTCCCGGCACCAGCACTGCGCCGATCACCAGGTCGGCATGCCGCAAGGCCTCGCGCACCGTATGGCTGTTGGAGGCGAGCGTCACGATCTGCCCGTTGTAGATGTCGTCCAATTCGCGCAGCCGGTTCAGATTCTTGTCGATCAACACGACGTGCGCGCCCAGCCCCACGGCGATTTTGGCCGCGTTGTGCCCTACGACGCCGCCACCGATGATCACGACGTTTCCCGCTTGAACGCCCGGAATCCCGCCTAACAGAATGCCGCGCCCGCCCATCGGCTTCTCCAGGTACTGCGCGCCGACCTGCACGGACATCCGGCCCGCAATCTCGCTCATTGGCGTAAGCAGCGGTAAGGAACCATCGCGCTCGCGGATGGTTTCGTAGGCCACCGCCGTAACCTTCGTCTTCAGTAGCTCGTCGGTAAGCTCGCGCAATGTAGCCAGATGCAGATAGGTGAAGAGCAGCAGATCCGGCCGGAAGTGCTGATACTCGGAAGGTTGAGGCTCCTTCACCTTCACGATCATGTTGCTCCGGGCCCACACGTCGGCGGCTGAAGTGAGCACGCGGGCGCCTGCCTCTTCGTACTCCACATCCTGAATGGAACTCAGCCGGCCCGCGCCGCATTCCACCAGCACTTCATGCCCGTGCTCGCGCAGCGTCGTCACACCCGCCGGCACCAAGCCGACTCTGGACTCGTGGTCCTTGATTTCCCTGGGCACCCCAATGATCATGGCCAGACACTCCTCTACTCAATCCGATGCAGGCGCGCCTGGGCTGGCGGCCGTTTTTATGGGATCTTTAGCGATTGGTGCGCCACCAACTGCCAGGCGCCTTTCGTGTAGTACCACACGTGGATGAAACGCAGATGATTCGGCGGACCCTTCACGCCCTTGGTAATGGTTTCCACCCTGGCGGTCGCAGTGAGTACCGCCGTCGGACCGTACAGCTTTACCTCGACGCCCTCGTCATGCTCCAGCTTCAGATACTTCTGCTCGCCGGACTTCAGCTTGCCGATAAAGAGGCTCTTGTCGTCGATGGTTCCTGTGGAGTGGATGTACTTGAGGTCGTCGGCGAGCAATTTGCCGAGCGCTGCCGTATCCCCTTTCACCGTCGCCGCAGCCCAACCTTTGTCGGCCGCCACCACGGCTTCCTTCGTTTGGGCTTCTGCCGCAAACCCGCTGTTTGCCAGCATCATGGACGCCAGCGTGGCGGCTATCACATTTATGCGAATCATGGCCCCTAGTCTAGCAATCATGTTCCGCAAGAAAAAGGCCCGGCGAACCGCTCTCGGTTCGCCGGGCCCCTTCCCTTTTTTCCGCCTAAACCTTTTGCAGCGGTTTCGGCTCCCGCGAGGTAATGATGCGGTCCACAATGCCGTATTGCACGGCCTGCTCCGCCTCGAGGATATAGTCACGCTCGACGTCGCGCGAAATGCGGTCCGTCGGCTGATCCGTCGCCTTGGCCAGGATATCGTTCAGCACTTCGCGCATGCGCAGGATCTCTTTGGCATAAATGTCGATGTCCGTCGCCTGGCCACCCAGGTTGCTCATCGACGGCTGGTGAATCAGGATGCGAGAATGGGGCAGCGTAAAGCGTTTGCCTTTCGTGCCGCACGCCAACAGAACGGCGGCCATCGATGCCGCTTGGCCCACGCAGGTCGTGACGATATCCGGTTCCACCAGGTTCATCGTGTCCAGGATCGCCAGTCCGGCCGTAATTGAGCCACCCGGTGAGTTGATGTAGAGCGAAATGTCGCGCTCCGGATCCTCGGCCGCCAAAAATAGAATCTGCGCAATGATCAGGTTCGCCACGTTGTCATCAATCGGCGTGCCCAGGAAGATAATGTTCTCCTTGAGCAGGCGCGAGTAGATGTCGTATGACCGCTCCCCACGCGAGGTTTGCTCCACCACCATCGGCACCAGGACCGAATTCTGGGGTTCGTAAATCTTAGACATCGCTTCTCCTTCGTCACCGCCATGTCAAATCGAGGCGGCGGTGGCATACAAAAACACCATCAATCACTGTCGTTGGAGTTCAGGCGGCTGGCCAAACGAGCCGCTCCTCGCGATCGAGCACCGCGACGGGCACCTGCATCGCTCCCACTTCCCCCATCATACGGGATTGGCGAGCCTTAGCGCGATCCTGGCCCACTGATAAAACGGTGATATCGACCCAGCCAATAGGGCAGGATGAAGAACCCGCCATCGTCTTCGCCGTATCCTCCGTTGCCGCCATCCAGCCGGAATGGGTTGCCGTTCCACTTCATCACAGCGCGTTCATCGGGCGGCAGCCAGTTCAGGGATTGCCCCCGACGGAACCGGTCTAGTGCCGGATCAAGCAGCACATCGGCTCGCGCCGAGTTGTCGAAAGTCCACTTCACCAGGTCGAGCGGGATCCGTTCCAGGGTGTGCATCGCGGCGTCCAAATCGACCTTGGCCTGCGGGTTGGCCGTCTGATAGATGAAATTCCACAGCGGATTCCGCTCCCGCTCGCAGTTCTGCCACCACTGATCAAGCGCGGCCCGGAAGACTTTCAGCATCTCCGGGTCCCGTTCATACCGAAAGATCAGGTAGAAGGGCAGCATGGCCAGTTCTTCATCCGAATAGTTGATCTCCTCGTGCAGTTCCAGATACTTCGCCGTATGGGCCAGGTAGCCCTCGTCGATTGCCACACGCCGGTATTCGCGCGCGTACTTCTCGTCTCCCGTGATGTGGTGCGCCGTCTTCAGAAAGGAAAGTGCTTCCAGCGCGTTCAAGGGACCATCGGCCTGGTTCGGACCGCGAAAATACTCCCAGTTCCACCAACCCCATCGCGTTGGCTTGCCGTCCAGGTCCACCAGCGTATAGCCGTGCTCGATGATGTGGTCCATCATCCTCCGAGCCGTCGCAGCGATCCGGTCCCGCAGTGCCTTTTCCGAAGGCGGCAGCAAGTCCCATGCGACGCCGAAGATGAAGAAATGCCCCACGATCTCGTCGGAACTGGTGTCCGCCTTCCAGCGGTACTTGCCGTCCGGGGTGTCGTGCCATTCGCCATCGCCGGGCTGCGGTTCGCCCTTTTCGATGTAGGAACGGGCAGGGAAGCCGGGCTGTCCGGTGATCTGCTCCAGGAATAGAATCGCTTCCAGCGACTTTCGCGCCGCGGCCAGGGCGGCTGGATCTTTGCGCACCGCATACTCGTAGAGCTTGCCCGCCGCGTACATGGCTGTCCACAAGCCGTCGTTGTCATCGGAAGCCAAGATGTTTGTACTGAGATCCCCTGGACGGCTCAGACGCGAATCAGCCACCAGTCCATGCCGGTCATGGCGGGCTCTCACCCGAGCTTCGAAGAGATCGGCCTTTTGTTCGAGAGTCATGGGCTTCAGTTCCAGGTGCGCTGCGCCGGTCCGGGTCTTTACCCGTACGCCGGCGCCCTCAGCCCAAATGCCTTCCACCTCGTCATCGGGCAGATAACGCCGGCCCTGAAAGAAGCGAACCCGGTCTCCGTTTCTTGCCGCGCTGCTGTCGAACCGGAGCAAACCCTGGCGGGTTCCCAACCAGATTGCCCCGTCCTTCGCCTTTGCCCAGGCAGTCATGCCGTCGACGGGCAGGGCTGGGCCGCTCGACATTGCGGTACCAGGATCCGGTATGCCCGCTGCGGGCAGCTTCCTTGCGGTCACTTGCAGAACCGGGCGGTCCACCATGGGACGGTCAGCCCCATCAGCTTGAAATGGGAGCAAAAAGACGACAGAATAGAGCCAACGGATTCTCATAGATACTCTGAATAGGATAAGGCGATCGGGGACCACGGTGAGGTCAACGCCCATATCGACGTGATCTCCCCGAATAAACTAAGGTTCTGTAGTCATTAGGCCGATACCAACCAAGAGGGAAGAGCTAACGACCCTGCGCGGAAAGTGCAGAGGGAACTGAAGTTACGGAGGAAGGGCTGATTCCCGGGATTGCATGAGGATTCTGATTGCTGACGACAGCATCGTGAGCCGCCACTTGCTCGAAGCCACCCTTCGCAAGTGGGGATATGACGTTACAGTTGCCTGTGACGGCGCCGAGGCATGGGACATTCTTCAGCGTGATTCTGCCCCCGCCATTGCCATTCTCGACTGGGTGATGCCTTCGCTTACGGGTCCTGAAGTTTGCCGTAAGGTTCGGCTGCAGCAAGGCCAGGAGCCCTACACCTATCTCCTGTTGCTGACCTCCAAGAGCATGAAGGAAGATCTGATCGAAGGTATGGACGCCGGCGCTGACGATTACATCACCAAGCCTTTCGATCAGCACGAACTGCAGGTCCGGCTGCGTGCCGGCACCCGTATCGTTAAGTTGCAGCAGGAGTTACGCCGTCAGGCCGCCCACGATCCGTTAACCGGCGTGCTCAGCCGCAGCAAGGCCTTCGAGCTGTTCGACCGCGAACTGCAACGCTCAATCCGCGAGAATATGCCCCTCTCGGTCATCCTCGCCGACCTTGACCATTTTAAGAGCGTCAACGATACTTTTGGTCATCTTGCAGGTGACGAGGTCCTCCGGGAGGCCGCTAAACGCCTGCAGGAGGGAGTCCGCAACTATGACATCCTTTCCCGCTACGGTGGCGAGGAGTTCCTGATTTTGATGCCGGGTTGCGACGAAGACGCTGCTCGCAGCCAGGCCGAACGTCTGAGATCCGCCATCTGCGAAAGTCCGATCAAAATCACTTCCGCCAACGGTGCCCTTCATCCGCTTACGGCCAGTTTCGGGGTCACCATCTCGTCTCCCTTAACTTTGGAGAGTCCGGAGTCTCTCGTGCAGGTGGCGGACGAGGCTCTTTACTCCGCCAAACGGCGCGGCCGGAATCGCGTCGTCTTCCGCTCCACCGATTCGCCCGAGTCCTCCGATCTTCTCGCTTCGATGGGCGCCTCCGAAGCGCCGCCTGTGATAGCCTAGCGCTCGTAATGCAGCGACGTACTCTTCTCAGCCTCTCCGCTTTAGCCGCCGCCCTGCCCGCTCCTGCGGCGTCGGGTTTTCGCCTGCGTTATGGTCCACGCATCGGCTGGCTGGCTCCTCTTCCTGTGACTGACCAGCTTCAGGCTTTTGCCGATGCCGGCTTCACGGCTTTCGAATACAACGGATTGCCGCGCCACACCCTGGCCGAGATCGAGGCGATTCGCAAGAAGATGGACGCTCTCAAGATGTCCATGGGAACCATGGTGGTGAACCGCGGGGGCTGGCGTCCGGTGGCCATGCCGGATCGTGGCGGCCATCGGCTGTTCCTGGAAGATGTCAGAAAAGCTGTTGAGATTCACCGGATCGTCGGCAATGAAGTCGCTACGGTCTGCTCCGGACTCTCGGTCCCCCACCGCACCGCGGCTGAACAAACCGAGACCTGCGTCGACGTCCTGAAGCGTGCCGCGGAGTTAGTGGAGAAGACCAAGCTGGTGCTCGTTCTGGAGCCGCTGAACCACAAGGTGGACCACGCCGGATACTTCGTTGTCTACTCAGAACATGCCGCCGAAATCATCGGCAAGACCAATCACCCCAACGTCAAGATCCTCTTCGACATGTATCACCAGCAGATTTCTGAAGGCAATATCATCAACCATCTGCGCCACTACTACGATCTGATTGGCTACTTCCAGACCGGTGACGTCCCCGGGCGGCTGGAGCCCTACACGGGCGAGATGAACTACCGGAACATCTTCAAGGCAATCTCAGAAATCGGCTATCGCGGCATTATTGGGCTGGAACACGGCATGAGCACTTCGGGGCCTGCAGGGTTCCGCAAAGTAACCGAAGCCTACCGCCAAGCCGACGCCTGGACCTAGCGCCGCAGCCGGCGCCGTGCCATCCAGACCGCTCCGAGTGCGCCACCCATCAACACCAGAGTGCTGGGTTCGGGATTGACAACCGCTTCCGGCGAGAGACTCAAGCTCGTGCTGATCACCAGCGCAGGTTCGAATTCGGACAATCGCAAGCCAATGTTATCCAGCCCGAACTGATTGGCTGGCCCGCTGACGACGAACGACCGCGCCATGCCGGAAAAGGGCACCGTCACAAATTGCCAGCAGCCGAAAACCCCGCCTTGAGGGTCGCCAGGACAATTCTGTAGCAATGGGTTGATGGTGGCTGACGCCAGCTGTTGTCCGCTTCCGTTCAAGCCATCAAACACCGTTACAGTCGAGGGCAAGGCGAGCGCGGCGGTGACGAAGTGGAAGTTCAAGGCTTCGATGAAGCCGGCGGAAACGTTCGCCGTCACAGAGCCGGCCCTGGAAAATACCACCCCGAACGGGCTGGGCGCATTCGCAAAATTGCCTGATCCGCCAACGTCGGAATCGACAATCAAAACGGTGCCGGGTGAGAACGACACCCCGTAGTCAAAGTGGAAACTGCCCAAACTACCGGTGCCTCCTCCGTAGAAGTCGAGCACCTCCTCGCTGTCCCGCAAACCGTTAAAGGTGAGAATGGTGGCGGCCGAGAGTTGGGGGATCTGACCAAGTGCAAGAGCCAGTAAGAAGTAGCGGACGTTTAAGCGAATCATGTTCTCCTCGAACAAAACATTTCAGTACTAAAATGTTTGCAGTTGATTGAGTATGGCATCACCCCGGCGGGGCGTGCAAGGTCAAACCTACTGCGGCGGTGGTTCGAACTTGATCGTGCTTTCGGCCACGAATCGTTGGTACTTCTGATATCCGACCTTAAGCCGAACACGGACGGCGCCGTGCTGGAAGGCCAAATCATCATCGGCGAGCGTGATCGCCGGAAACCAGAATCCTTCCGGCATTTGCTGCCGGATTGTCGAGAAGCGAGGAAACAGGTTCTCCTCGCGCTGTCCATTCTTCCGGCGCACGAGCGCCGGTACGGCTTTGCCTTCTGTGCGCGTGATCGAGTAATCGCTCTGCGATACCCAAATCAGCCCTTCAAAAAATCGCTGACCTTCCAGGATCTGCCGGGGCTCCAGTGAGATTACCCAGCAGTCCATTCCGTCCACCGTCTCGGCGCCTTTCACCCTTGCCCGGTAGAAGGGCAGGCGATCGGTGGTGATCAGCCCCGGTTGAACTTCGCGGAGATCCGCGAAATCTTCGGGCGTCAGCTTCAGAAACCTCAACGTGTCGACGGGCTTCTTCAAGAAGTTCTCGCGCCGCTCACCAGCTGGCGTGAAGAGGATGTCCCGGGTCTCCGAATACAATCCGCCTCGCGTGCCCCGGGCATTCCACTCCGCCAACTCCACCGATTGCTGGTAGAGGTACTTGGCTCTTGCCGACTCGGTTTGCGTCTCCCGCTCCGCAACCCGCCGGATCAGGTCTGCCGGCGGTTGCTGTGCCTCTGCTCCCCACGGAATCCCGCATACTAGAAGGCTGATGACCCCCCACTCGCTCAGGAGCTTCCTTTGGTTCATCGCCGGTTTGTGGTGCGTCATGGTGATCGCCGGGTTTTTCTATGCTCACCTACAGCATATCCCCTATGCCACCGCCGTGGCGATCCTGCCGGCCTTACTC
>JALHNI010000029.1 GCA_022843605.1 Bryobacter sp. | reverse complement strand
TACCCCACCCCGAACCCCCACGCACACAAACGGCAGATTTCTGAAAACAATCCCCCGGTAAAACTCACTATCGAAACTGAATTCCTCGTGGACCCCGCTTTCGCCCCACCGGCCTACCCGCTCCACATCACCCAGCGCGGCAACAACCGCCAACCCGCTTTACAACAAACCTCCGCGCCCGCCGCAGCTCCCAATTACTCCCCTCGGGGACTTTGCCTGACGGGGAGTTTGCAACAAGTTTCCGATCCTGTATGATTAGCGCACCCGACAGCTGAGCGGGCCCTAAGGATCAGCTTCTGCCGGGATGAGATTGGTCACCCGGGAAACGCTCATGCACAACTCCACCGTGGTTCGCGGCGCAACCGCGCTGCTATTGCTCTCCTCTTCTGTCCTCGCCCAGAGGACAATTAGTACCATCGCCGGCAATGGAAACGGCGTCTTCACTGGCGACGGCGGACAGGCAACGGCCGCGGCGCTGCAATCGCCCACTGGCCTCGCCGTGGACACCGCAGGTAACTTGTACATCGCCGACTTTGGCAACTTCCGGATCCGCAGAGTTGCACCCAACGGCGTGATTCACACCTATGCCGGAAATGGCACGATCGGTTTTTCTGGCGACGGCGGACCAGCGGTGAACGCCCAGTTGTTTGTGATCATCTCCACCCACGAGGGGCTTGCGGTCGATCCTGCCGGGAACCTCTACATCGCCGACGCGGGCAATGCGCGCATTCGAAAAGTTTCCCCGGCCGGCATCATCAGCACCTATGCCGGCATGGGTCCGGCTCTGTTTGGTGGCGACGGGGGCCCGGCGACCATGGCCGGCCTCTCGCTACCCGGCGGCGTGGCGCTGGACGGTGCCGGGAACCTGTTCATTTCGGACCAAAGCAACGGCCGCATTCGAAAAGTGACCCCGGCTGGCGTCATCAGCACTGTAGCGGGCACGGGTGCGCCCGCCTACTCTGGCGATGGAGGTCCGGCCACCGGCGCCGGCATCGCGTTTCCCGTCTCCGTAGCGGCCGACCCAGCGGGCAACGTCTATTTCGCGGATCTCAGCAGCCACCGCGTTCGCAAGGTGGATCTGGCGGGGGTGGTGACCACCGTCGTCGGAAACGGCACTCCCGGATTCGGTGGCGATGGTGGGGCGGCAACCGCGGCTCAGATCCTCAGCCCGAAGGGGATCGCTGTTGACGGGGCCGGAAACCTCTACTTCGCCGATACCGGCAACGACCGCGTCCGGCGAGTCGACGCCAATGGCGTCATCACTACCGTGGCGGGAACTGGGCTGCCGGGGTTTTCGGGTGACGGTGGTCCGGCCACAAGCGCGCGGCTATCCAGCCCGCGAGATGTGAAGGTGGATGCGCAGGGGAGCATCTATATTGCTGATGCCGGAAACAACCGGATTCGGAAGATATCGGCAGGGGGCGGGGGTGGCGGCACGGGAGTCGGAGGTGGAGGCGCTGGCCTGCCCGTCATCACGCGCGTTGGCAATGCGGCCGGCAACAGCACCACGATTGCGCCCAACACCTGGATCGAAATCAAGGGAACAAACTTGAGTTCCGCAACGCGTGTATGGGCAGGCACAGATTTTGTGGCGGGCCAGATGCCGATTCGGGTGGACGGCGTTAGCGCGACGGTGAACGGCAAAAATGCGTTCGTGTATTACGTCAGCCCGACGCAGGTCAACTTGCTCACGCCACCCGACTCCTTGCAGGGGGCCGTTCAAGTCGTGGTGACCGGAGCCGGTGGGTCGAGTTCGCCCTTCACTGTGCAAGCACAGGAGCTCTCACCCGCGTTCTTTACTTTCAACGGCGGCAATTACCTCGCAGCCACTCACGCCGACGGTAGCCTCCTTGGCCCGGCCACGCTCTTCCCGGGAGCGACCACACCGGCCAGGCCCGGTGAGCAGGTGATCCTTTACGGAAACGGCTTCGGCGTCACCATCCCACCGGTGGTGAACGGCAGCGGCTCGCAGTCGGGCACATTGCCGGTACTTCCCAACGTCTCCGTGGGCGGACTCCTCGCATCGGTACAGTTCGCCGGGCTGATCTCGCCCGGGCTCTTTCAGTTCAACATTACCGTTCCCGCCAATGCGCCGGACGGCGATCTGATGATCCGCGCCGGATACCTCGGTGCCGCCACACAAGCCCAGGCTCTGCTGAGCGTGAAGAGGTAAGAGACCTCGATCAGGGGACGACGGTTTTCCGGGAGGCGGACCTCGAAGGAGATGCGCAGCGCCAGGCTACCCAGCTCGGTCGTCACGGTGGCCATGATGCGAAGCCCCAGGGCTGGCGTTGATTTGCGTATTGCCGACCTTGAACGGTTGGCGGGGGCGGGTCGCCGCCGGTATAGGGCCCGGTGGGGGTGTTGTTGCCTGTGGCCGGGTTCGGTGTTTTGTTCCCACTTGGTTTGACCTGTACCGGAGAAACTGAACCAAACTAAACTGGAAATCCCAAGAGGCAGCGAGGCCAGTGTCGGGCACCAGACTCCGTTCTGTCACCATGCTGATGCTGCCTCCAGCCGTCCGGGGCCGCGTCGACATCTGGCTACCCACCAGTGGCTGCCCCGGTAGCCCACCTTCTGGTGACCGGCCTTTCCATCGCGGTCGCCCAATCTCAGGTGGAGTTGCGATATGATGTGCGCGCTCTAGCACTGAAAGGATTCACCATGTATACCCGTCAATTCCGATTCACTGCTCGCTACGCTCTCTGTCTCGCCACGATGCTCCTCGCCTCCGCCTCGGGGTGGGCCCAAATCATCTCATCCAGCATCGTCGGCACCGCCACCGATGCCAGCGATGCCGCCGTGGCGGGTGCCCAGATCACCATCACCAATCTCAATACCGGAATTGCCCGTACCGTTCTCACGGGGAGCGCGGGTGACTACGTGGTGCCCCAACTTGCGCCGGGGCGTTACAAGATCGCAGCCACGGCCGCCGGCTTTAAGCGCTATGAGATTTCCGAGGCCGTGCTCTCAGTCAATCAGACACTGCGTCTCGACGCGAAATTCTCCGTGGGCACGGTCAACGAACAGGTCAATGTGCTAGCGACCGGGGTGCAGATCGAAGGTGATACATCCACCCTTGGGCAGGTGATCGACAACAAGACCATCGTCGACCTGCCGCTCAACGGACGAAACTTCATGCAACTCGCCAATCTGTCGGCCGGCGTCGTACCTGCCTACAATGCTCGCAGCGCAACGATTGCCAATCAGTCCGGACGCACCGACATGGCGGTGCATATCTCCGGGGGCCGGGGCGACACCAATAGCTTCCTGGTGGATGGAGTGGAGACGCGCAGTTCCTGGTTCAATTCGCCCAGCGTTCTCCTTTCCGTTGACGCTGTACAGGAGTTCAAGATCGACCGAAGCCTTTTCGCCGCCGAGTATGGCCAAGGGACGGGGATCGTCAGCCTAGTGAGTAAGTCCGGCGGCAATGGGTTTCACGGCTCGCTCTTCGAGTTTCTGCGTAACGACAAGTTCGATGCAGCCAACTACTTCGACAACTACTTTGGGAACCGTAAGGCGCCCTTCCGGCAGAACCAGTTCGGCGCAACGGCAGGGGGCTCGATCGTTCGAAACAAGCTTTTCTATTTCGGCAACTGGGAAGCGATGCGCAGCCGCCGCAGCGCGACGCTGAACGCCCTGGTGCCCACCGCGGCTCAATTGGGGGGTGACCTTAGCGGCTTGCAAAGCTCGAAGCGCGATTCCCAAGGCAACCCCGCACTGCTGGACCCCCTCAACGGCCAGCCCTTCCCCGGGCAGCGCATTCCCACCTCACGCATCTCAACAGTCACTCGTAACTTCAGCAAGTACACGCCGGTGCCCAACGCCAATGTCAGTGGCCGCAACTTCGTCACGACCAAAAGCACGAACCGGGACGACGACCAGTACGGTGGCCGGATCGACTATCAGGTTTCAGCCGCCGATGCCGTGTTCTTCCGCTTCACCGACTACGCGAGTTCGCTTTACCGGCCGGGCATCGGCGTGCTGGCGGGCAGCGTGTTCCCTTACGACGGCCGAAATCTGGTGGCACAGCACACTCACATCTTCAGCCCCAGCCTGCTGAACGTCTTCAAGTTCGGCTACAACCGTGCCAATGTCCTGAACACGTGGGAACCGACAGCCACCAGCCTGGCCAATGAAATCGGCATCAAGATCAATCAGGTTCCGGAAGAGTATGGGCTCCCCGGCGTGGCGCTCTCCGGCGGATACTACGTCGGCGGAGGCGCGGGCATCAATCAGGGCGGCCTCGACAATCTGTTCCAGTTCAGCGACACGATCAGTCTGGTGCGTGGCTCGCATACGTTCAAGGCCGGCACCGATATTCGATACTTGCGCTTCAACCAGCGCCTGGGCCTGAACAACAACGGCGCATTCAATTTCGATGACCGATACACAGGCCATCCGCTCGGCGACTACCTGCTTGGCTTCAACTCCCAGGCCACGGCACAGATCGGCTTCGGAGTGGGGCGCTGGCGGCAGCAGTCCTACAACTTCTTCTTCTCCGATGACTGGAAAGTAAACTCTCGCCTCACCCTCAATCTGGGTTTGCGGTACGAATATGACACGCCCACAGCTGAGCGCGACGGCAAAGAGGGCTACTTCGACACCTCCATCCAGAAATTCGTCGTCGGTATTTCCAAGGAACAGTCGCCCATCTCACAAACGATTCCGGGCATCGAGTTCCGGCCCAGCTTGCAGCGTGGAATTTGGTTCCCGGACCGGAATAACTTCGCGCCGCGCGTTGGACTCGCCTACCGGCTGACGGGTTCAACGGTGATGCGCGCAGGAGCGGGAGTCTTTTATGCAAAGACCCAGGGCAATGAATTGCAGTTCAAGATCAACGCGCCGCCCATCGTCTTTGCCGCGACGCTGGTCGGCCAGGTGGGCACACCCAACGTCTCCTGGGATCGTGATGCTTTCCCTGATCCGTCGTCGCCGACTTTCCCCGTGGCCACCCTGTCACCCTTCTCAGTGGACCCACGCGACCGCTCACCATACGTCGTGCAGTGGAATTACAACATCGAGCAGCAGTTGACCTCTAACTTACTCCTTGAAGTCGCCTATGTCGGCAGCATCGGCCGCAAGCTGACGGAGCGGGTCAACATCAATCAGGCCGTGCTTCCGAGTAATCCCGCGGCGATCACCCCCATCAACACCCGCCGGCCGTATCCCGGCTTTGGCGACATACTTTCCGCCAACTGGCAGGAGAACTCCAATTACAATGCGCTGCAGGCGCGGCTGGAACGCCGCTTCTCGAACAACATGGGGTTCCTCGTGGGCTATACCTGGTCGCACTCCATCGATACCGCCTCCCGCGGTTCCGGCGGCTCCTGGCATCAGAACGCCTACCGCTTGCGAGATGACCGTGGCAGTTCCGACTTCGATGTCCGCCAGCGCCTCACCGGCAGCTATATGTACCAGTTTCCCTTCGGCCGAGGCGGAAAACTACTGTCGAACGCGACCGGAGTGCTCAACGCCGTGGTCAGCGGATGGTCAGTGAACACCATCGCCAGCATGATGACCGGGAACTTCTTCAGCGTCACCGTAGCGGGTGACCGGGCCAATGTCGGCGGCTTTCCCTTCCAGCGCGCCAACCGGACCTGCGACGGCAACCTTCCCCGCGGTGAGCGCACCATTGACCGCTACTTCGACACCAGTTGCTTCGCCGTTACACCTCTCGGCACCTTCGGCAACTCCGGGCGAAACATCATCGAGATTCCCGGCTTGAACAACTGGGACGTCTCGTTCCTCAAGGACACCCGGCTGAAGGAGCGGCTGACTCTGCAATTCCGGGCCGAGTTCTTTAACTTCTTCAACCACGCGCAGTTCGGCGCTCCGGACAGCAATGCCAATAGCGCCTTCCGGGGGCAGATCCGCAGCGCGCGCGATGGGCGCATCTCGCAACTGGCTTTGAAATTGTTATGGTAAACCGAGCATGACCCGACGGACATTCTTTCAATTGGCCGGAGCACCGCTGCTGGCGCAAACCAAGCCAGCGCCCTTCAACTTCGTCTTTATCCTGATCGACGACATGGGCTGGGCAGACCTAGCCTGCCAGGGCAGCAAATTTTACGAGACGCCGCACATCGACCGTTTGGCCGCCTCTGGCGTCCGCTTCACCAATGGCTACGCCGCCTGCCCGGTGTGCTCTCCCTCGCGGGCGGCCGTCATGACGGGCCGCTACCCGGCGCGCACCGGTATCACGAACTATCTGCCCGGCGCACACCCGCTACCGCATTCCAAGATGATTGGCCCGATGTGCCAGCCGCACCTGGACCTCAGCGAAGTCACGATCGCCGAAGCGCTTCAACCCGCCGGATACATCAGTGGGCACGTGGGCAAGTGGCACCTCGGTCCTTCGAAGGAATACTGGCCGGAAGCGCAAGGCTTCGCCACCAACGTGGGCGGCAGTAATAGCGGAATGCCCAAAAGCTTCTTCTGGCCGCAATGGGGCAACAATCCACCGATTGCGGGAAGGAAGGATGGCGAGTATCTCACAGACCGGCTGACCGACGAGGCCATCGGCTTCATCCGCACGCACCGCGATCAGCCCTTCTTCCTCTACCTACCGCACTACACGGTCCACGTGCCGATTGAGGCAAGCGAGGCTACCGCGCGCCGCTTCCGCGCGAAGATTCGGCCTGGCGAGCCACAAAACGACCCCGTCTATGCCGCCATGATCTCGAGCCTTGACGACAACGTCGGCCGCTTGCTCAACGCCCTCGAAGAGACGAACGTTGCGGACCGCACCGTCGTCGTCTTCACCAGCGACAACGGCGGACTCTCGGCGCCCGAGTGGAAGCTGAAGCCCGTCACTTCGAACGCACCCCTGCGCGAGGGCAAAGGGCACGTCTACGAGGGCGGCATCCGCGTCCCTTTCCTGGTGAAATGGCCTGGTGTCAAGCCACGCGTCGACGACACGCCGGTGTGCGGCATCGACTTTCTGCCCACATTCTGCCAAGCCGCCGGCGTCAAGGCGCCGCCCAACGACGGGGTGAGCTTGTTGGACCTCATCACCAAGCGGAAGGCACTTGCGCAACGGGATCTCTACTGGCACTACCCGCACTACAGCAATCAGCAAGGTAAGCCTGGCGGAGCCATCCGCCAGGGGGATTTCAAGCTGGTGGAGATGTACGAGGATGGTGCCCTGGAGCTGTATAACTTGAAGACCGATATCAGCGAGCGCACCAACCTGGCCTCGAAAATGCCCGGTAAGACGCGCGAGTTCCACGCGCGGCTGGTGGCTTGGAGAAAGACGATGCCCAAGCTTCAGATGCCGCATCAGAACCCGAACTACGATCCCCAGAAGGCCGGCTTTGGTTACTGGTGGCAAACCAGTGATCGTCCCGGAAAACCCTAAAATGAACCGGCGTACGTTCCTGCAGCTTTCCACCGCGGCGCTTGCGCCAGCGCAGACCACCCGTCCCAACGTGCTCTTCATCGCCGTCGACGATTTGGATTGCCGCGTCGGTTGCTATGGCGATCGCGTCGCGAAGACGCCGAATCTCGACCGCATCGCCGCGCGCGGCGTACGGTTCGACCGCGCCTATTGTCAGTACCCGTTGTGCAACCCCACCCGATCCTCGGTGCTCTCCGGGCGCTATCCCACCAGCACCGGAGTTCTGGACAACAACACGTTTCTGGTTCTCGGCCCCGGGCACGCCACGCTGCCTGCGTACTTCGATCGGCACGGCTACGCTGTGGCCACCTTCGGAAAAATCTGGCACGGGATCAACAAGGGCTTTGCCCGCGGCGAGACGAAGGGACCTCCGGAGTGGTTCACGCCGGATCAGCGCGCCGCGCAGCAAACTGCGGAACCTGACTACTGGAACCGGGTACACTCCCCCTATCGCAACATCAGCCCACCCGACCCGGCGGCCTATGCGTGGGCCAATGTCGTCGGGCCGCTGCCCGAAGGCGATGAGGGGGTAGACGCCGGCATCGCCTCGCAGGCAGAGGCGGAATTAGACAGAATGGCTGCTGGCGGCAAGCCCTTCTTCCTGGCCGTCGGCTTCAACAAGCCGCATGTCCCATTGCAGGCGCCTAAGAGATACTTCGACCTCTACCGAACCGCGGAGATGCCACTGCCTCCAGACTTCGATACCGAGCCGCGCCAATTGTCCGGCATGCCTCGCGATGAGTTCCGTCAGAACATCGACCTGTTTGCCGGACGGTCCTTTACGGCCCTCGAGGCCCGCGAGGCCATGCGCGCTTACTACGCCTGCATCAGCTATATGGATGCGCAGGTGGGACGCACTCTCGACCGTTTGCAGAAGCTAGGGCTGGAGAAGAACACGATTGTCGTGTTGTGGGGTGACCATGGCTGGCATCTGAGCGAGAAAGGAATGTGGGCGAAGGGCACCCTCTTCGAAGTGTCCGCACGCGGCCCGCTCCTCATCGCCGATCCGCGCAAAGCTACCGCCGGCCAAGTGTCGCCGCGGGTGGTGCAGTATCTCGACATGTACCCCACGCTCGTGGATCTGTGCGGCTTGCCGCCAGCGCCCTGGACCCAAGGTAGGCCTCTTACCCCACTCCTCAACCATCCGGAAGGTGCGTGGGACCATCCCGCGTATACCGTGCAAACGCGCAACTGGGCGATCGGACGCAGCGTGCGCGATGAGCGTTGGCGCTACACAGAGTGGGACGAAGGCCGGCGCGGCGCCGCGCTTTTCGACCATGACAACGATCCGCACGAGACCCGCAATGTCATAGCCGACCCTCGTCACGCGCCAGCCGTCAGCAGGCTGCAACAGCTTCTCCGTGACGGTCCCATTCGGCCTGCTCAGAAGGCGTCAACGTCACAATGAAGTCGGGCGAATCTTGAGCTGCCTGACGTGGGCCGCTATGACCTTGATCACGGAAAACGGTTGGTTTCTAAGAGATCTGTAAAGAAAAGAAGTGACGAGCGGCGTGATACATTCGGGGCATGTCGAATCGCCCGACTCGCCGCCGTTTTCTCGAATCCACTGCTCTGCCCGCCCTGGCGTCCGCAGTGGAGCCCGAGCGGCCAAACATCCTGTACATCATGACGGACCAGCAGCATGCCGGGATGATGAGTTGTACGGGGAACCGATGGGTGAAGACGCCCGCGATGGATCGCTTGGCGGCGGACGGAGTCCGTTTCGAGTTGGCCTATTCGTCGAACCCGGTTTGTATGCCGGCGCGGACCGCGATGATGACTGGGCGGTACCCGAGCCATTTTGAAATGCGGAGCAACGGCCCAGCGTCGGTGCCGGAGTCGGCGCTCAACACGACGGTAGGGCAGTTGTTTCGGAAGGCGGGATATCAAACGGTATTCGGGGGGAAGACGCATTGGCCGAAGCCGATGACGGCGGAAAGCATTGGGTTTGAGTATCTGACGAGCGATGAGCGGGAAGGGCTGTCCGGGGTTTGCAGTGAGTTTCTGCGGCGGAAGCAGGAGCGGCCCTTCCTGATGGTGGCTTCGTTCATCAATCCTCACGATATCTGTTATATGGCCATTGACGCCCATGCGCAGGCCGAAAAGTTGGCGACTCCGCTTCCCAAGTCAGTCGTGGAACGGCAAAGGGTCGCCGAGGCGTCGGCACTGCCGAAGGGGATGTCCCGGGAGGATTTCTTTTCAGGGCCGTGTCCTCCGATGCCGGGTAACCACGCGGCCACGTCGGAAGAGCCTTCGGCGTTGGGCCAGTATGGAGGCTTCCGAGCCTACGTGCGGAAGCATTGGCAGGCCGAGGATTGGCGACTGCACCGGTGGGCGTATTGCCGGCTGACGGAGCGGGTGGATGGGGAAATCGGCAAGTTACTCGAGACGCTAAGGGAGACGGGCCTCGATAAGACGACGGTGATCGTATTCGCGAGCGACCACGGCGACATGGACGCGGCGCATGGGTTCGAGCATAAGAGCTTGCCGTATGACGAGTCGTCGCGGGTGCCGTTTATGGTCTCGTGGCCGGGTCATGTACCTAGAGGCCGAGTGGACCGGAAGCACTTGGTGTCTTCCTGCGTGGATCTATTGCCGACGCTTTGTGATTACGCGGGGATTGCGGTGCCGAAGGGCCTGCCAGGGCGGAGCGTGCGGGGGATCGTAGAGCGAGGCAAGGAGACGGGCTGGCGGGAGGAGGTGGCGATTGAGTGTTCCGACTGCCGGTGTTTGCGGAGCGGGCGCTATAAGTATTCGATTTTCGAAGGGAGCGCGCCGTGGGAGATGTTGATCGACATGAAGAACGATCCCGGGGAGACGACGAACCTGGCGACTAAAACGCGGTATCGCACGGTGCTGGCTGATCATCGACGGCGGCTGCGGCAACGGATTGAGGAGTTGGGCGATGACTATGGGCGATCGCTGTTCGCGAATGCGCGGTTAGCTGGGTAGAGCATTGGGACAGATAGGATGAGCGGGCCGGGAGTCGGCGGCGTAAGCTGCTGGAGAAGGAGACCCGACATGAAAAAGCAAGGAAAGAAGCAGCAACCCAGCGAAGCAATCGGACTGGATCTGCGTGCGGGGGGCGCTCAGCGATGTCCGTCCCTACCCCCGACCCATCAGGGTTGGCGCTAAGGGTCCCGCTTGACCATCTGAGGTCTCTCGATGAGAGCGAATGTTTCTGGATCAAAAGTATAGTACTTATAGTGAGATCGATAGCCAACAGACCACCCGAAGGTCGCTGCCCTCACCTGGTTCACCATCGGACGTTCGCTGCCGTCTTCCCGAAATGGATGGTTCCGTGAAAACCGTGCCAACTCACGTCCCCAGTCTCCGCACTTAAGGTTCGCTGGGCTTCGAGCTGATACTGATTTGTACCAACTATCGAGTTCCCTGGCGGTAGTGGCAGCACACTCACTCCTTTTTTCCCGCACGGCGTCACCCGAAAAACCCTCCTTCGAATCGTCCATTCTTGCCGCGATCTCGACGAGTTCTTGCCGTGAGAAATTAGCGAACTCGAAATCTGGCTCGTGGAGCGAAATGAGACCGACAAGGCTGTCTTCCTGGATCTGGCGGCGCAGGAACCGCTCGTTTTGTTGAACATCGCGATCAATCGAAACCATACTAAACCGGCGAGACCGGCGGTCATCGGCCAGCATATGCTCGAACTTCATGGCGGCATTGCTTTGGTTGTTTACAATTTCGCCCTTCAGATTGACAAGCTCAATCCCAAATACCTCCGGTTCCGACAGCGCTTCCAAGAATGCAAAATACTCCGTATCGCCTTCGACGTACCATCTAACCGAACTTCCCGTAAATAGTCCGAACTTGTGGGCGACAGATGGTTTTGTGCGTATGGCGTTGTCTAGAGGCCGTTCCGTGGCGAAGATCCGCTGTTTTGCGCCCGGATACCAATGATCTCCACCATGGCCGTACTCTTCTGGCCAGCTCTCGGCGAATGCTTCCTCGAAGCCTCGGCGAATTACTTCCGCCATATGGCGCAACCAGAGTGCCCCCGATAGCGGTCCCTTTAGCGCTTGCCGCTCGTGCCAGTCGGCAACCCGCAGCAGGATGTATAAATATGCGTTCTTGTCCAAGCGCCAAGCATCTAGCCGCAAGCACTCGTGCACTCGCCGCCATTTGTGTGGATCGAGAGTCTTGACAAACTCAAGTGTCTGTGCGCGGAAATCCCCCTGGAGCTTCCTCAATTGCTTCTCGTCGATGACCAGGGGCGACCTCTGTTTTTCGACTATGCGAGGCCAATATACTGGTTCGAGCAGTACGGCGAGATCAACGACGCGATTCCACTCAGCTCCCAGTTTTCGAAATTCATCGTCAGTCGGTATCTCGCCAAGGCAACGTTTCGTCAGGCGCAAGTAGCTGTCCGCTCTCAGAGAAGCGCATCTGGCAATTCGCAAATCACACGCCTCCAGAATTCTGTAGATCGCAAAAATACGAAAGGGATGAAACAGGTGAGAGCCATCCTCTTCACAGTCATCTCGGCCTAGCCACCCACGATTCACGAACTGCCCGGGTTCGCCTTCCACTACTCCAACAACCGGAATTCCGCGGTCTTGAGCGAAGGAAAGAAACGAGCTTTCGTTTAGCAGGCTATTCTGTCGCAAGATGGCAAGCTGATTCCAAAGTTCGACCTGAGTTCTGATGTCCGGTAGCCCTTGATACTCCATTATTCAATTCTAGGTGGCAGCAGCCGGGAGTGTCGGGCACGTGGAGGGGGCAAGGACGGGAATCACCGGGCGATATTGGGGAGCAAGGGACGGGGTGGTCGGTGGTCCGTCGAGTGGGGTGGGGAGGAGGGGAGAGAGAACGGGCGATTCGCGAGGTCAACCAGGCGGCAGCAACAGAGCGATGGGACCTAAGCCGGGGGCGAAGCCAGGCTCAACGCTCCTGCCGGTGGGAGCCAGCCCGCAGGACGGTTATGCGCCGAACCGGTGGCGATGCGGCGAACGCGGGTCGCGGTCGCCTATTGCTCGCGAATGGGACTATCGCCGAACTCTCGCCGGTCCGCCGCGATTATCAGAAGAGGTGCAGGGCACTCCGGCGCGCTGTCCTCCCCCGCCCCGACTACTCCTTCCTGACTCCTGCCCTCCTCCCCTTGCCGAGTGTCGGGCACCATCACCTTGATGACGGCACCGCTGGTAAGATCGAGATGTATGAGCGTCAGGAACTCGATTCGATTCGCACTTGTAGCGTTTTGGGTCTCTGGCGCGTTACTACTGGCGCAAAATGCCGGGACGCCTCGCTTCGAGGACTACGCCGTAAAAGAGATTTTCACAGGCACGCCAGCAGCACCAATTCTCGCTACCGCTGAACAGCGGACGTACCGCACCCGGATACGAAATGGCGTTGCCACCCTGTCCGACGTGTGGATTGGCAGTTACAAGAATCCGATCAAAGCTAAGGGGCCGAACTTCGCAGGCCACTACTTCGTCATCCGTTGGGGATGTGGGTCACAGTGCGTGATGATGGCGACCGTCGATGCAGAGACGGGAAAGGTGTACGAGCCACCCCTGGCCGGCAAAAATGCGTTGTGGGTGCCTCTGGACAATTTGAGCGACATGGAAACCGATCTGCGGCCCGATAGCAGCTTACTGGTTCTTCGGAACGCCTGCCGGGACTTCAAGGATCGAAGGACGTGCGGCTCGTACTATTTCAATTGGAAGGACTATCACTTCGATCTGGTGAAGTTCGTGATGGTCGATCCACTCAAGGAACTCGTTCATTAGCGCACGTCGATCGTTTTTTGAACTGTACCGGGAATCTCGGAGGCGAAATGATCTTAGTTACGCGGCGACGGCCTGGGCATCCAGGATAGCGTAGCAACTTTGTTCGATTTCTGCCGGCGGAATATTGCCGATGGGCGTTGAGTGCGACGCTGGTAAGAGCCGACGCTGCTGAACTCCCGGCAATAGGGTAGAGGTTGCCCCCCCAATTCCGCCGCGCGGCCGACGGGCGTAACTAATTTGCCGTCGCTACGGGAAATAGCGCAGCGGCTGGCCGGAGTTCCAGGGTTGATATTGCAGGGCGAAGCGGAGCCGTTCGGCGATCGGCGGATGGCTGTAGACCCAGGCGACGTACAGTGGATGCGGGGCTGGATACGAGAGAGACTTCTCCCCCAGCTTTTGTTCGCAAGCGGCGGCGACTTGTGCGGAGTCCGGTACCAGCCCGTGGATCGCTTCGAGCCCGTAGACATCCGCTTGATGCTCCATATATCGGGAGACGGCCGACCCGACCGGTTGCCCGGCGAGCGTCATCAGGTTTGCCAGCAACAGCAGGAACGGCAACGACGCCCAGTCACTGAGGCCGCGTACGCCAAAACGCCCTTCCCCGCGGGCGAGGATGCCGTCGGCGAGCCGGCAGGCCAGTACAAAAGCCACCAGCAGGCCCGCAATGCCGAGGCCGATCCCGAGCCAGATGTGCTGCAGCACGTAGTGGCCCTGCTCATGGCCGAAGATGTAGAGGGTCTCGGGGATGGTGAGGTCCTTCGACGTGTTGTCCCAAACGACGACGCGCTTGCTGGCCCCGATGCCGGTGACGTAGGCGTTGTAGGTGGTCACCTTATCGCTCGCCCGCATCTCGAACATACGCGAGCGCTCGATGGTTAACCCGCCGCGTCGCATCACCTTCTCGATCTCCGGCAGTAGCTTCGGTTGTTTCGCCTCCAGCGGCTCAAAGTGGTTGAACAGCGGATCGATGAAGACAGGCTGGCCCCAAACCACCAGCAGCATGAGGGGAATCGACATCAGCCACCCAAAAAGCCACCAGCGCCGCGGGCTGCGGCGGAGAATCCAATAGAAGCCCCAGGTCAACACGAGGGCGACCGGAATGGTGAGCAACTCGCCCTTGATCCAGTCGTTCCACCAGGAGGCCCAACTCTGCACTGACAGCCCGTAACTCAACTGCAGCGACTGGCCATAGAGACTCAGCGGCAAACTCAGGACATCGATGGTGAGCACCAGGAGCGGCGCAAAGACCAGGGCCTGCACGAAGCGACGCCGGCTTGCGCGTTCCGCCCAGTCCCGATACCGGGCGCTGATCCGGAGCACCAGCAGGAGCGTGAGCACAAGGGGTGCGGAGACCGTACCCGCAACAAACAGAATCATCTGCGAGCGATAGAGCGCCTCGGATCTGGCGAGTTTGCCGGGCGGCAAGCGGTACTCGGTGATGACGGGGGTTGCTGACGTTTGAGCCCGCGCGACCACCAAATGGAAGCAACTGAAGGGCGCGGCCATCAGGACGAGCAGACGAATCCAGTACGGCGTCCGAACGATCATCGAGCAAACGTACCATGGCGATCGCCCCGTAGCGGCTTCGAATCAATGTGAGCTGGTTCCTCAAGCATGATCGCCCGATGGTGCCGGACAGCTTCTCGACCTCTCGACCATGACCATAGGCCGAAAAGCCGGTGAGGGTGAGGCTCGCCCCATTTCTCAGCATCCGTATCTTATGCAAACAAAATCATGTATCGCTTCCGAACAAAGTCGGTGGATACGCGGGGATGCCGTCACAGTCAGGGTTTTAGCCTCCGTCCTTAGACGATAGGCGCGAGCCCAGTTCTAGCGTGAGCGTGCCGATAGGATCCCCCCTCACAAGATACGTTCCGTGTCGAATCATCGCAATCTTGTCGCAATGGCACTTTAATCACACTGCTACAATCGACTTCCGAAGCTCAGCCTCAACCTCGTCATGCCGAGCAAAGTAGTTTTTCAAAGCGTCCACAGCGTGCGTATCCAGTTCCCTACGATTACGACCATATTTCTCGGGAACAGCTTGCGCGGTGACAAATGCCACTGAGTAGACTTGCGCCGGTTCTACTGGCCTACCGTCGACAAACAGTTGCTGAACCCGCGAGCCAGGAGGGTTCTCGAGTTTGACGTAAACGTTGATACCGAGGCAGCGCTTCAGATATCCACCCATCTGATGATAGGGATCGACGGCAAACGTGTGCTCAAGGTTTTCCTCGATCATGCTCATCATCTCACCGCCGAAAAGATCAACAACAGAAACAGGCGGATTTGATGGGATGATGTTCCATAAGTCATTCACCGTGACCGGACCCGGCGGTATAGGCGCGCCATAACGCCATCCGTTGGAGAAAGCGATGGTCGTGCCTGCCGCATCTGCAATCGCCTGCAGAAGCAAGTTGTCCATCGTCGCTTCGAGCAGCGTATTTCTATTCAGAGCAGTCGAGGTGTGGCCAACTATTTCAGAAAGCATCTTGCGATGCGGAGCGATAGCTCTCTCTACGACGCGAACCATCTCACTATCCTCAGTGAATGACTCGTCCACTTCAATCAGCTGGTGTCGAACCCTAGCTCCTTCTGAAGACATTTCGACATCTAGACGTCCCACGAAGGAGCCGTGGCAGCCTGACTGCATGATAGTCGTGTTATTCACTTTACAGGGCTCGATCATTCGGTTGTGCGTATGGCCGCTTAGCAACACATCAATACCAGGCACCTCGGTGGCAAGTTTGAAGTCCTGCGGAAAGCCCAGATGGGAAAGAACAACAACCAGATCCACTTTTTCCCGCTCACGAAGAACGCGAATTTGTCCCGGCAGTTCTTCATTGCCAAGAGTAAAGCGAAGACCGTGGCTAAAGTGTTTTGGCATAGTTTTGTCAATGATCGTCGCTGCAATGCCTATTACGCCCACTCTCATCCCGCTGCGTTCAATAACGGTGAAGGGTTTGTACGCAAGGACGCCAGTCTCCTGATGGAAACAGTTTAAAGCCAGTAACGGATGATTCAGCCGCTTTGCCAACTCGCTCAACCGCTTTGCCCCATACGCAAAATCCCAATGCGCGGTCCAGGCATCAAGACCAAGCACATTAAGGGGCTCGATGAGCGCCTCACCCTGGGAGTTGACCGCAGGAAACGTTCCGTGGAGAGTATCGCCGTTGTCTAGAGCAATGACCGCTCCGTCACATTCTTTGCGTACCTGATTGAAGATCGTCAGTATCCGGGCGTAACCACCAGTGGTTCGGTAAACCGCTCTGTTTCCCTCCCAGAACAGCTCACGATGCGGTTCTAAGTAACCATGCGTGTCGTTAATCTGGAGAATCGTGATGTGTTGCCTGGTGACCATGTTCATCCTGTTTGGGGCTCGTCCAGCAGTAGCATTAGGCTTTTCGCCTAGGTGTAGCTCCCAGGTGAACGACGGCGCGTTTCCTCAAACACATAGGCCCTCGCTGCCGCAAGGACGAAGAGTCCAAGTATCCACAGCCACAATGATGTAGTTGTCAATTCAGGCAAAGTGATCTTGCCCCAATCCGGGAAGCTGTTCAGCGCCGGCTGGTGAACGGGGTAGAGCCAAACGCATGCGAAAGCCCCGGTGATCACGCCCACAGTACCGAACATGGCGTCCCTTTTACCTTCTCCACATGCAGCGACACTTGTTCCGGGACAATATCCCAGAAGAGCCATCCCGATACCGAACAGCAGCCCCCCTAAGATCAACCCTCCAAACATTGCTGGTTTCACGTGTAGTTGCGCCATACCCAGAGAAACCATTGTATAAACACGGACGGACCCAACAACGATAGCGGTAAGCATGATCTTCACCACGGTCCATCTTTTTTGGAGTATCTGGCCGATGATCACTGGGAACTTTCCGACTCGCCCTTTTTGTAAAACGAACCCGAAAACGAGGCCGGTGAACAGGCCAAGCACTAGCTTGGATGGTTCATCACACATGATTCACTCCTTTCCGTACGACAGACGGGCAGTGTCCACTCCATGGCGTAGTGTAGTATGAATTCGTTGACATTACTCCGGGATGACCTGCTTTTATCATTTAGTGCCGCCGTGTATTCAAACGCAGTGGACATTCCGATTGGCCTATCTACGGTCGCAAACGAGAACCAGGTTAGTAGCCCGATTAGCGCGCCAACGACGTATGGCGACCATGGTGTCCTTCGAAGTACTTCCACTACTAACACCTCTGTGCTTTCAGGCAGTGCATGCTATCGAACTGTGAGCCGATCGACTGCAAACAGAATCAACATTAACCACGGTATCCACACCATTAAGAACTTCGCGAGCGACACCTTTACGAGTTCAGGAAGCATGACTTTGCCCTTATCGCCCCACTTCATGACAGTGTTCTCGAGTCCGCCGGAAACCTCGGCAAAGATATACGAGCCCACCATGAGCCCGACGATGGCCGCGAGGGCGTCCCAGTTCCCTTGTCCTAGAGCCGCCGCTCCTGTCCCTGGACAATATCCCATCAGCGCAAATCCAACACCGAACAGCAGTCCGCCGGAAATGTTTGCGGCATAACGAGTGGGTTTAATGTGAAGCTTTACCAGACCAAGCGCATGAAGTGAAAAGATGCCAATACTTCCTACTATGATCGCGCTCAGCATCACTTTCACTACAGTGAAGTCTTCAAGCAACAAGCTACCGATCAATACGTGGTACTTTGCCACTCCGCCTTTCTGGAGAAGGAAGCCGAACAACACACCGAAACTCGCGCCAAGCACTAGTTGCTTTGTCGACACTTTCTTTTGTTCGGAAGTGTCCTTTTCGGAACCGCCTTTATCAAGAGGAAGTGATCTTGAGTCTTCACGTGATTGTGGTCTTGTCGTCATGTAAGTAGCTCCTGGTGCGCTACGTTCGATACATCAGCATTGCGGCGGCTATCCCACCCAAGAAAAAGCATATGAGCGCAATCCACGAGCCGACAGAGAGCTGAAGCGCACCGCTGATGCCGTGCCCACTCGTGCAGCCGCCAGCCAGCCTTGCCCCGAAAGCGACCAACACTCCGCCAAGGAGTGCAACGGCCAGTCGTGGAACAAGCGAGTCTTGACCAAATCGAACAGCCCACATCGGAGGCAGCCATTCACTTGAAAGGTCGCCTCCCTGCCACGCCGCAACAAACGCTCCGAGAATCACGCCGGCCACCAGCATCACTTCCCAGTCGACAGCCGGTTCGTTGTCTTGATAATATTTCAGAGATTGCGTGTGTTTTGGAGCTACTATTCTGCCAATCATTCCGGCTAAACGGGCATAGCCGGTCGAGGCACCCAGTGGTTGATTGGAGAAGTAGAAGGTGAGCATTGAGAGCACGCCAATGAGAGCACCGACGACGTAGGGCGACCAGGAACCGCCGGGATAGTCGAGGGAAGACATTCCAGGCTCCGCTGCCAAAGTGACGAACGGCGAGAAAGCAGCGGGGGCGAAGGTTAAGATAGGTTTCATGGGTATCGGTCTCTCCTTATTTCTCGACAGAATACTTGGCGCTCACCCACGCCCGCCAGCTTCCAGGGACGTTGTGAACTTTGAAGCCTTGTGCGTTTAGAATACTTGCAGCAAGGCTTGCCCGGTACCCGCTGTCGCAGTAGACGGCCACTGGTGTTTCTTTGCTAAGCTCCCCTAAGCGCTTTTGAACTTCGGGAAGGAACATATGTTTTGCGCCAGGGATATGTCCTTGTTTCCATTCCTCAGGTGAGCGGACATCTACGATCTGAAGATCGCCTTGCCGCGTCTTCACTTCGTGAACGGACATCTGATCCACTTCTCCAAGCCGGAAGCCGGCATTATTCCAAGCCTTCATGCCACCGACCAGATAGCCTTCAAAGTTCGTGAATCCAGTTCTCAAGAACAATGGCACTACCTTTTCCACATCGCTATCATTTTCAAGAATTAACAGGAGGGATTGCTCCGGATCCAACAGCCAACCGGCCCAGATGGACAGCTCCGGATGACCTGCAATATTTAGCGCGCCCTGTACATGCCCACCACCAAAGGCAAGCATAGCGCGTGTATCAATAACGACGACACCACTCTTTCCCATCGCTGCCTTGAATGCCTTCGGAGGTAGACCGGGAACCGAGGGCAAGTTGCCGAACACCTCGGGGCCCCTTGAATTGAGCAGTTTCATGCGCCTATAGTACGTCGGCTCGGGAGGGGCAGAAGCAAGTGCGAATTCTTTGAATGCCGTTTTGTCCTGACACTGAAGGAACGGATTAAACTTCCGCTCGTATCCAATCGTGCTCGTCAATCGGTCGCCGATATCGGCACCGCAAGGAGAGCCTTGTCCGTGGGCTGGATAGATAATAACGGCGTCATCGAGACTGAGATAGTAGTTGTAAAGCGTGTCGAAGAGTTGCCCGGCGAGCTTTTCTGCTTGGTCGTCGCCTATCAGATCGGGCCGTCCCGCAGAGTTTACGAAAAGAGAATCGCCGGTAAACACTCCCCATGGCGCTTGGACACGCTTTGTTTCTGCCGCAACAAGGGACATGTGCTCAGGGGTGTGACCCGGAGTATGCCTGGCGGTTAAAGCGAGCTTTCCAAACTCGAACGTAGCTCCGTCCCGGACCATTTCGTGCTCGAAATCATACTTTGCACCGCCTTCTACACTGAGATAGAGCTTCGCAGTTCTCACCCGAGCGGAAAGTTCTCTTGCCCCACTCATCAGGTCGGCATGGATGTGTGTTTCAAAGACGTGGGTGATCGAGACCTTGCGCCTTCTTGCCAACGCGACATACAGCTCCACGTCAGCTCGGGGATCTATCACCGCGGCGTCCCCGGTCTGATCGTCGCCGATCAGGTACGACAAAGCGGCTATACCTTCGGTCTGAACCGTCTCAAGAATCAGGGACATCGCACCCTACTCCATTTCTCTTTGAAACGCGCGTTTCGTCCCTTTTTCAATAGGCGGCGTGAACACCTCACAGCGGAAGAGGTGAGCCTTTAATAGAGGCTAACGAGCTGAGCGGATCTTTACGGTTCACTTTCCACTTAGACCCGTGCAGCTTCGACAGCAGCCCTGGCGCCTTGAACATTTTCGAAGTCGCCGCGGAGCGCCTTAAGGGCATACTTCTCGACGTCGATCTCCTGCCGCGTTCTGACTCCTAGATTTCGAAGAACTGGAAGTGGAGGACACCAACCTTGAAGGGCATGCTGAAAGAGAAACGGCAGAACTATGCCCGGCAGGACAAGCCACTTGTGGTTTACGGTCACACCGAGCAGAAGGCCGGTAAAGGCAAGGGTTGAAGCGTTAATCTCCAGGGTCCGCTCTACGTCCCATTCTCGCTCCAGCATCTCGATCCGACTGGAGATTGCTCGGCGACTCTTGCTGGCATAGGCCAGAACAGTCCGCTGAATCGACTCGTCGATTTCGTTATTCACTGCTTCGGAGCTGTGCGCTCGAACGCGATCTGTTTCACTGAGTGTTGGTTGTTCCATACTGTAGTCCTCTTAGTTATCGGTAGCTCGGCGTAGGGTGTGTTGACAGTTGATACGACGCACTGGTGCGAATCATGCTCCAGCCAATGAGAATGAAGATGGCTCCGGAACCTAGGAATGCGTAGTCGTAGATGGATAAACCCATGCTCTCTACAACGTGATGAATTCCCAAGATGTGGTGGTCGATAATTCCTTCAACCAGGTTAAAGAGTCCCCAGCCCATCATCATGCCGCCCAGAAGAGTTCTTCCGGACCATGGCACGTCTCGCTGTTTTCCAGCGTGAAACATCAGTGCGATTCCCAGTATTGTCATTACCCAAGTCAAGGCGTGAAAGAGTCCATCCCAGAACATATTGATTTCAGCGTCAGCCAGGGTCAGTTTTGGCCGTACAGCAGTGAGCATGCTATGAAGCTGGAGAATCTGGTGGAGGCAGATCCCGTCGAGAAACCCTCCCATTCCGATGCCGAGCAGGGTCCCTGCGGCTACGAGCGGTTTTTGGTTCACAAGGCTTGTCCTTTGGCGTACGAGCGCGAAGTGATTGCGGCGCGGCTTTGGTCGGAACGAAATGCGATGGTCGGGATGCGGAAGTAGATGATCGCGACGACGCCGAGGCAGATTGCAAAGGGGAGGAACGTGATGAGGAGATTGATACCGAAGTCTTCAGCAAAGATGCCGGAGCGCACCTGCTTTCCCGTTTCGGTATGGCAAAGTGGGCATGCAAGGGCGACGGAAGAACAGGCGCTTAAGAGCCCGATGATGAGGAGCATTCGAATCGCCGTCCGCTTGGTGATGATGTTTCGATGCATTCGGCAACCTCTCTTTGAAGATGCGACGTTATGAAGCGTCACTTTCGCGCATAGCCCTGCGCAGGGCGCAATTCGGTGCCTGATAGAGAGAGTGGCCCGGCTTCGATTTGTTTCAAATCTAAGCAAGTTGCCCTCGTTTGTGGCGGGTAACGGCAGAGTCAATCGAAAGAGCCGCCTTGAGAGCATGAGTTTCTTGCGACCCAGATTATCTGTAGGACTACGCAGCCCCAGATTGCGGATGACCTCGGGACCTGAGTCAGTGCCAGCTACCGGCACTGAGGTGTTTGTTGAGCCCGGCTCGGAAGTCTGGCGGCCTATTCGGCAGTCGCAAATTGCAGGCCTCTTCGCCACAGTTGGATTCCCGCTTTACCACTGCAGACGTTTGCGAATGAGAAACAGGCGCCTCAGAGTCATGAAGTTCACCGATGGGGGAATGGGCCCGAGAGCCATTTCCACCCTCCACCGTGACAGCGCCTACAATCCGATTGCAAAGCGGGGCGAGGGGGTACGGATTATTCTGGAACGTAGGCCGGCGTTATCGGGGCGATTGCCTGAGTACCGGCTCATCGATGGGGAAGAGCGCTTGTGGGCGACTCCGGCGGCGACGGCTTCGGGTGAAACGGCCCAGTCTGGCAGGCTGCTGAACTTTCGGCCTGATATGAGACCGACCAGGGGGTCGGTCCTGCGTTTCCCCGCGACTGGACCGGTCCGGAAGGCGCGGGTCAGAGCATGCCCTACAGCCGGTGGCTTCTTAGGCTAGGCGGCGAGGCGGTAGCGGTTGAGGCGACGGATCGCCCAGACCGTGAGGACGAGGGTGGGAACCAGGATCCCCGCCAGGGAAAGCAGGACTCGCCGGACAATGTCGCTGCCGGGCTCCGGCACTTCGACGTACCGCGGCAGGCTGGCGAGTTCGGCGCTGACGAAGAGCTTGCGGGCAAAGATCAGGGGAAAGAAATAGTCCTGCCAGGTTTTGAGAAACCGGTCAGCTTGCTGGTTGAAATGGCGATAGGCGCCGATGCCGGTGCCGGCCAGATCGTTCAAGGCCTGTTGGGTCAAGACGGCGGGCGATAGATAGCAAAAGCGATCGACGAGAATCTGTTGGGCGCTGACCTGCTGTTCATAGCGGTAGAGAATGGGCTGGATCTGGCGGTCGACTTCCTGCTGTGCGGCCGTGCTGAGACTCGCGAAATCGGGGCGGCCACCGCCGGCGGGAGCCAGTTCAGGATGATCTTCGAAGTACCGGGCAAGCGTCTGACTGCCGCGTTGCTGGGCCTCTTTACCGGCGTTGCGCATGGCTTGGATCATTTCGACGCGAGACGGAACCGGGTACATTGCAGTTGAAGCCAGGTTGAGGAGGGCGGGAACAAGCAGGGCAAAGCAGAGCCAGCAACCGGCCAGCAGCAGGGCATTGGCGGATGAGTTGCGCCCCAGGGCATTGATGCCCACCGCCAGCACGAACCAGAACGCGCCGTAAACCAGCATCACGACGGCCCAAAGGGCGAGGCGCCAGGCGACGCCATTACCCGTCAGGGTGAGGCCAAAGATCGCGACGACAAGGATGGCAAGCGACAACACCGTGAGGGCAAGGCCACGGGTTAATACCTTGGCCGCCATCAGCGTTTTGAGCGTGACCGGGTTGGCCAGCGTCATCGCCAATGTGCCCTGTTCGTGCTCGCTGGAAAGCAGGTTGTAGGTTAAGGCGAGAATCAGAAGGGGATAGAGATAGACGATGACAAAGGCAAGGTCAAACCGGCCGGAGAGTAAGTTCACCGGATTCTCGATTTCGTCGTTGCTAAGGGTGAGGTATTTACTCCTGAGGCTGAGCTTAAAGTAATAAGGGTAGAGGTCGCTTTGGCCCACTGACAGGGCCGCCAGGGGTCCAGGCGTCAGGGCGACGTAGGGAACTGCGGACGTGCCGCCAACGGCGCTGGCGCCGCGGGGATCGCTGAAGCCCACAGGTTTCTTGCTCCCGGCTTCGTAGGCCAGAAAGTCAGACTGAAGCTTTTGTGTCCGTTCGGCGTACTCAGCCTGAGTCGCCGCCAGCGATTCACGCATAAAACTCACCCAGGCTTGGCCATTGTAGATACCGTAGCCAATCGTCAGGGCGAGGAGAAGGCCAATCGCCGGCAGTGAACGCTCCGCGAGCAGCGTCCGCCACTCGTTGCGCATGATACTGAATAACATCGTGAATTACTCCACCCGGAGGCGGCGCGTCGCCAGGTAGGCCAGCGCCACGCCGCACAGGCACCAAAGGCAGAGCAGCAAGAGGGCCGCGCGATGCTGTTGAAGGACCCAGCCCAGGTCAGGGGCGGTGTAACGGAACTCCTTCACGGTGCCCCACAAGTCGTTGCCGCGCAGGTAGCCGTAGTCCTTGCCGATGGCGTTCTTGACCATATCCGTGTTCACTTCCTGAATGAAGTAGCGGCGATACTGTTCGGCAGCGGTGGCGAAGTGCCGGTGCTGCTGAAAGTCAGTACCGGCGAGCCCCATGGAAAGCGAGCGGACGCTCATGAGGGGAGAGACGAGGCCAATGAGATCCTGTAGGTGGACCTGCCGCTCAAACTGATCCCAGAGCCTCGCGTAGTGGCGGTCATAGACTTCGTCGCCGTGCTCTTCGCCCGCCATCAGGCTGAGTCCGGCGTAACTCACAGGCAGGTCTTCAATGCGGTCAACTTTGTATTGTTTCAGGACGCGCGCCTGTAACTCCTTGGCCCGTTCCTGCGACGCCGCATGGGGATCGAGGCCGTTGTTCAGGTCCACCTGCATCGCCTTGGCGAAGGCGAACGAGGAGGGAGTCGGATAGACGCGCTTCGACAGGTCAGAGGCGGCGCGTGGAGCGATCAGGCAGTTGAAGATCCAGAAGCCCAGCAGGGCGATGAGGGCGACACGGGAACTCTTCACCCACGCGGAGATGGCCAACGAAACGCCAACAAAGGCGGCGAAGTAAAGCAGATAGAACAGGCCGAGCAGAATGGAGCGACCGGAGTCGAGATCGCCGGAAGCCAACGAGATCGCCGCCGAACCCACGGCAGCCGCCGGTACCAGCAACAAGCCCAGCGCACCAGCGACACCGAGGGCTTTGCCTGCCGCCAAGGCCGAGGGCGCAACGCCGAGGCTGAGTAACTGGCGCAGCGTACCGTTCTCCCGCTCGCCCGTAAAGGCGGCGAAGCTGAAGAGGATGATGAGCAGGGGCACAAGCGTCTGCAGGACGGTGGACGCCGTGAGTTCGCCGAAGCGGGCGAGGGAGTTGGCGTCTTGCGCCGGCCGGTACCTGAAGTCGTTCTGTTTGTGGGCTTCGAGCCAGACGGCCACGCCGGTGTAGGGGTCGACACCTCGGTCCACCAGCGAGAGCGGCATTTTGGGCTTGAAGGCATAGACTCCGTAGTGTGCGGCGGAGTGTGGACTCTTCTGACCTTGGGTGAGCCAATTCTTGCGTGTTTCCTGCTGAGCGGTGGCGTGCTGGCGCTCGAGTTCGCGATAGCTACTCCAGCCAATCCCGAGAGACACGAGGAGGAGGGCCAGAACCACGGCGCCAGCCCAGCGGAAGCGATCGTCGCGCCGCATTTCGGTGATCTCTTTCAGGGCGATGGTGCTAATCATGCATGTGCCTCAGGTAGAGCTGCTCCAGGTCGGCGTGGCCGATGTCGCTGGTGGAGAGTGACTCCATCAGCCGGCCGTGTTTCATCATGCCCACGCGCGTGCCGCTTTCCTTGGCGCGGAAGAGGTCGTGGGTGGCCATCAGGATGGCGACGCCACGATCACTGAGGCGCTTGAGTAATTCGCTGAACTCGTTGGAGGCTTTGGGGTCGAGGCCCGAGGTTGGCTCGTCGAGAAGCAGAGCCTTCGCCTTTTTGGCGAGGGCAATGGAAATGCCCACCTTCTGGCGCATCCCTTTCGAATAGCCACCAATGCGGCGGTGAGCGGCTTCGGCCTGGAGGCCCGCCTCCTGAAGAAAGCCCAGCAGTTCGGCCTGTGAGTAAGCCGGCAGACCGCTCAGGGCGGCGAAGTACTCCAGATTCTCGAGGCCGGTAAGGTTCTTGTAGAGCATCACGGTCTCGGGAATGTAGGCCAGATGGCGCTTACTCTCGAGCGCCTGCTTCGTCACGTCCAGACCGTTGACGGTGGCCGTGCCGGAGGTCGGCTCAACGAAGTTCAGGAAAAGGTTGATGGTGGTGGTTTTGCCGGCGCCGTTGGCGCCGAGCAAGCAGTAGACTTCACCGGGATCAATGCGGAGATTCAGCCGGTGGAGCGCCTGGTGCGCGCCATAGGACTTTGAAAGCTCGACGGCTTCTAGCATTGGCTAACAATATCAGATTCTCAATAAGAGAGACAGGGTTATTTTTTACGCCAAGTGTGTTTGACGGGGTCGAAGTCATAGGCCGGCTTCTCTGGCGCGGGTTTGGCGTTTTGGGTGGGCATCCAGCGCGCGAGCTTCGCCTTGAGGCGGGCGTAGCGGGGTTGACCGGCGAGGTTCTCCCACTCGTTGGGGTCGGCACGGCGATCGTAGAGCTCTTCGCTGCCGTCGCGGTAGCGGGTGTAGCGCCAGCGCTCGTCGCGAACGGAATGATTGCCTTCGAGATAGGTGGAGACCGTCGGCGGGCGCTTGGCTTTGGGGTTCTTGAGGAGCGGCGCGAGGCTGAGACCTTCGAGTTCCGGCCGGTGCGGAAGGCCGCAAACGTCAACGAGGGTCGGGTAGATATCCAGCAGGTTGACGGGCTGGGTGCGGGTGACGCCCGGTTGCCCAATGCCCGCGCCGGCCCAGATCATCGGCACATGGGTTGAGCGTTCCCAGAGGGTGCTCTTGTGCCAATGCTGCTTTTCGCCCAGGTGCCAGCCATTGTCTGACCAGAAGACGATGGTCGTATTCTTCGCGTAGGCGCTGGCGTCGAGAGCATCGAGCAGTTGGCCGATCATGGCGTCGGCGAAGGTGATGCTGGCGAGATAGGCGCGGACGGCATCGCGCCACTTATTCTCACGGACGATGCGTTCGTGCTCGTCGCGCCGGAAGGCGGCCATGTCCTGCGCGGCTTTGGGGAGATCGTTCAGGTCATCGGCTTTGATGGGCGGCAGGCGGACGTCGGCAGCGGGATAGAGGTCAAAGTAGCTTTGCGGCGCGAACATCGGAATGTGGGGATGAAAGAGGCCGATCGCGAGAAAGAACGGCTTGTCGTGTTTCCGTTTCAGGAACTGCTGGCCGAAATTCACGGCCTTCATATCGCCGTACTCGCGCTCGGGTTTCTTCAGCGCACCCCAATCGAACTCGCCCTGAAAGTTTTTCAGACCGTTGAAGGGATGGCCAGGGGGGCTGGGAACTTTCTTCACCCACGGGTAGTAATCCAGCCGGCGGTACCAGTTGTCATCGAATTCCTGGAGTTGAAACTCGTGCCACTGGTCAGGCGGATTGTAGCCAACCACGTGATGGAAGATCTTACCGGCGCCGGCGACGTGATAACCGTTGGCCTTGAAGTGCTGGGGGATGGTGACGGCGTCTGGGAGCACGGGACGCCACCAATGCTCGTTGTTGTAGACGCCGGAGGTGGAAGCGCGAAGCCCGGTGAGCAGCGCCGTGCGCGAAGGGTTACAGAGCGGCGAGGCGCAATGGGCGTTGGAGAAGAGCACGCCACGTTGCGCCAAGCGATCGAGGTTGGGCGTTTGCACGCCGGGATAGCCGCGGAGGCAGCCGATCCAGTCGTTCAAGTCGTCGACGGACAGGAACAGGACATTCGGCCGCGGCGCGGGAGCGGCCATGGCTGCGGAACTGGCAAGAAAGTGTCGTCGGGTGATCATGGGGAAAGTCTTTCTAGGCGGGGCGTCCAGTGGGGGGGCGGCGGCTGGGTCCCTGGTATGGACAGCGTTTCTCCCACGCCGCCCAATCCATGCGGAGGCCGAGGCCTGGCGCGGAAGGCGGAGTGATGCGGCCTTGCTGCTGGAGCGGATAGGTGCCGCCCGTTAGTTCGGTGAAGACGCCGTCGTGCACAGCATCCCATTCCTGCATGAGGAAATTGCGACAGGAATTCATAGCGTGCAGCGAGGCGACATGGGCCACCGGGCCGTACCACATATGGGGCGAAATCTCGGCGCCCTCGACGTCGGCCAACTGGGCGATCCGGCGGATTTCGGTGATGCCGCCGCAGTGAATGACGTCGGGCTGCAGGATACGAGCGCCGCGATGCTCGAGCAGGGTGCGGAACTCGTGCCGGCTGACCAAGCCTTCGCCGGTGGCGATCGGCACGGGGCTGTGCGCCGCAACGTCACCTAGGGCCTTGGCACTCTCGCGCCAGACGGGTTCTTCAAGAAACATGACGCGGTAGGGGGCCAGTGCGCGACCGAGTTCGATCGCGGTGCGGACGGTGAAGGTCTCGGCGAGTTCGAGGGCCAAGTCAAAGTCCGGCCCGGCGGCTTCGCGCACGGCCTTGACTTCAGCGACAGTCCGCTCGAGCCGTTGCCACTCGCTACCGCCACGAAAGACGATCCATTTGACGGCGGTCCAGCCTTGGGCTTTGGTCCGCTTCGCGAGATCACCCAGGGCGGCGGGTGTACGCGGCTCCAGATCCTGGCTCCAGTGGCTGTAGTAGACGCGCAGGGGTTTGGCCTGCGATGAACCCAGCAGTCGCCAGACCGGCACGCCAAGGCGCTGTGCCTCAATGTCCCAAAGGGCGATGTCGAGGGCGGCCAGGGCGGTGTTCATGACCGAGCCGTCACGCCAACGCGAGAGCGTGTAGTAGGCGCGATTCCAGTGGTCTTCAATGCCGGCGGGATCCTGTCCGACGAAGTAGGGCTCCAGCCAGCGGATAGCCTGCTCGACGATATCGATGCGCCCGGGGAGCGACCCTTCGCCGATGCCAATGACTCCGGCGTCGGTGGAGACTTCGAGAAACAGCAGATCGCGCTTCGATAGGGTGAACTTGCGGGTACGAAAGCCGGTGATCCGGGCCGGCGCGGGAGCCGCAAAGGCTCGCGCGAGGGGAGCAAGGGCCAAAAGATCGCGTCGGCGCATCAGCTGACTATATCAAGCAAAAAGCCATTGGGACCCGGCCTCCGACAACCGGGTCCCAACGGCTTTCCGTTGAGAGAGAGAATTTGGCAGGTTACCCAAGAAAAAAGCCGGGCTAGATCAGGACTGGAGCGGCCCCACGCGGTAACGCGAAACCGTCCCTGCCTGCTGCTCGCTTGGATTCAACTGCCTCACTAGATAAGCGCGAAATCGGGGAGCAAAACGGCTCATGCGGAGCAAAAAAAGATGGATAAAAAATGAAAACCGGTGAGCATGGCGCTCACCGGCTTCGTTGAGACTCGATCGTGTTGGATTTTTCGCTACGTGAGAAGAACGTTCTCCGCCTGCAGTCCCTTTGGACCCGTCTTCACTTCGAACTCGACTTCGGCGCCCTCTTCGAGCGAACGGTAGCCGTTCATGTTGATCGAGCTGAAATGGACGAAAACGTCCTCGCCCGTTTGGCGTTGGATGAATCCATAGCCCTTCGCATTGTTAAACCACTTCACCAAACCACGTTCTTTCACGTTTCGAGGTACTCCTAATGACATTTCCTCGATTAGTCGTTATATGAGAATGTATTAATATAAGACTTCATCGAGGCTACCTGATTTTGCCAAAGTTTGGCCCCCCTCGCAAGGGAGGCGCTTGGGCCCGGCTTTAGCACTGATAACAACGGGCAATATTTTTTAAGCAGAATCAAAATGGCTTACAAAAGCTCGTCGCGTTTGAGCTTTTCTAGCAGCTTCACCATGTCGCCCACCTTTTGCGATTGGTGGCGGCTGGCAATCAGGAGTGCGTCGGGAGTATCGACGATGACCAAATCTTCGACACCGACGAGTGCGACCAGCTTTTTGCCGGCATCGACATAGTTACCGCGGCTCTCAATGGCAAGGGACTCGCCCTGGCTTACGTTGGCGGACTTGGGATTTGTGAGCAACTCATAGACGGCGTTCCAACTGCCAACGTCGTTCCAACCGATGTCGTCGGTGGCGAGGCCCGAGATATTCTGGGCCTTCTCCATAACGCCGTAGTCTACGGAAACGTTTTCACAAAGAGGGAAGATGCGCTCCAGTTCGGAGATAAAGTTGCGCGCGGACGGCTTGGGCAAGGCCGCCAGCAGGGTGGCGGTTTTGGGCATAAACTGGCGCAAAGCTTCCTGATAGACCGCCGTTTTCCAGAAGAACATGCCGGCATTCCAGCAGAAGAGCCCGGATTCAAGATATTTTTGTGCGTCTTCGAGCTTGGGTTTTTCGCGAAAGCTGGCCACTTGCAGGGGTGTGGTGCCGCCGGCGACGAAGCCGGGGGCAAACTCGACATAGCCGTAACCGGTTTCGGGCCAACGCGCCTGTATCCCCAGCACGATCATCTTCCCCTTAGCCGCTCCGGCAAATGCGGCACGGACGAACTTGAGGAAGCGTTTCGGCTTGGTGATGACATGGTCAGCCGGGAAGACGCCCATAACGGCTTCGGGATCCTGTTGCGCGATCAGGTGAGCGGCCAAGCCGATGGCCGGGGCGGTATTGCGCTGGGCGGGCTCGGCCAGAATCTGCCGTTTGGGGACCTCGGGTAGCTGTTTGATGATCTCGGCACGAAGGGCGGGATTGGTGAGGATGAAGATCCGCTCGGGCGGCATCACTTCCTTCAGGCGGTCCACCGTCTGCTGGATCAACGTCCGCTCGCCGGTGAAGCTAAGCACTTGTTTCGAATGGGCCTTGCGGCTGCGGGGCCAGAAGCGGGTACCGCGCCCACCGGCAAGGATCAGGGCATAGTCGTGTGAACTTTTCACTCTTTCAGCTTACGCTGCCGGAGGGGGAGTGGCTTTGGCCGGGGCAGGAACGGAAGGGCCTACTGGACCTGTTCGCCGTGGATCAGCATAAAAGTGCGGCTCCAGCGGGTTTTGGTGAAGAAGTTGGTTGCCAGGTCGACGATGTGCTCGACGCTGATGAGCGAGCCGGCCAGACGGTCAGTGGTGGTCTCGTAGCTCCAATAGATGATGAGGGGCTTGCCGATGATGTTCTCGCGGGGGACGAAGCCCCAGTAGCGCGAGTCGAGGGATGAATCGCGGTTGTCGCCCATGGCGAAATAGGCATTCGGCGGCACGACGATCTCCCGGTTGACGATGTGATTCTCGAGCATTCGCATCAGGCCGGGATTTGGACGAACATTCGGCTCGCTGGGAAAGTTGTCACGGTAAGAATCGTAGCCAGCCCACTTGTGATACTTGTACTTCTCTTTGACCGGACTGCCATTCAGGAAGACCTGCTTGTTTTCGATGCGAATCCGATCGCCCGGCACGCCGATCACGCGCTTCACGAAGGTCTGGCGAATATCCTCGGGGAAACGAAAGACGATGATATCGCCGCGTTTCACAGGAGAATACGGCAGGAGATACTTGCTTACCGGGCCAGGCGGCGCGTAGGCCAGCTTGTCGACCAGCAGGTGATCACCGATGAGGAGCGTATCTTCCATGGAGCCGGTGGGGATCACGAAAGCCTGCACCAGAGTGGTGGTGCCGAAGAGCAGGAGAACGATGGTGACCGTCCACTCGGCGATGGTTCCGCGGGGAGGCTCCTGATTCTGGGCCTTGCGACGGAAGAGGAAATCCCAAATCACGTTCTTCGTCTGCGGCGCTGCTACTGTTTTCGTTTCTTCCACGATGTTCCCTGCCTTCTCCGTTCTCATTCTAGACAAACGAATCACACGCCGTCTTGTGGTTCGGGCGCGTGCTCGTCCGGGGCGGGCTGCGAAAAGCGCCGCAACCCTAGGACTTCCGAGAACGCAATGTAGATGTTGACCAAGCCCACGCCACTCACGGCGCCGCGGAAATAGGCGCTATCCCAGATCCTGTCCCATTGAGGGGAGATGTAGCTGAAATAAGAAAAGCTCCACTCGTCGAACCACGGATAGACCAAAAGGAAGATACCGATCTCCATGATCAGCACCGCGCTCAAGAGGGCGATCACCTTGTGGTACCAGCGGTAACGGGGCGCGGGGTTGGCCGAAGTTTCGCTCATGCGAACAACTCCAATTGTCTCACCGGCGCAAAGGTACGGCGGTGCAAGGGGGTGGGTCCCCAACGGTCCAGCGCGGCTTTATGTTCGGGGGTCCCGTAGCCCTTGTTGCGGCCCAGACCGTAGGCGGGGTATTCACTGTCCCATTGCTGAAGCAATCGATCGCGAAAGACCTTGGCCACAATGGAAGCGGCGGCAATCGAATGCGAGCGGGAGTCACCCTTGATCAGGGCTTTCTGGGGGATCGGCAGCTCGATGGTGCAGGCATCCACCAGCAGGAGGTCCGGCGACGACGACAGCGATTCCACCGCGCGGCGCATGGCAAGACGGCTGGCTTGCAGAATGTTGATCCGGTCGATTTCGTTCACCTCGCCGCGTCCAATTGCCCAGGCCACCGCCCGGGAGCGGATGAGTACGTCGAGCCGCTCTCGTTCAGCGGCGTCGAGCAATTTGCTATCGTTCAAGCCGCGAATGCCATGCTGCGCCGGAAGGATCACCGCCGCAGCCACGACAGGTCCAAACAAGCAACCGCGCCCCACCTCGTCAACACCGGCGATGAGAGCGAAACCTCGTTTCCGGGCTCGACGCTCAAACGCACTGTGGCAGGTGGCGCGCAGTTGAAATGTTCCTGAGAGTGTTGAGGCGTTAGCGCGTCTCGCGTTCGCGAAGACGGGCGGCCTTACCACGCAAGGCGCGGAGGTAATACAGCTTGGCGCGGCGAACCCGGCCCGTACGCACGATCTCGATGCGATCGAGAATCGGGGCATGCAACGGGAAGATGCGCTCAACGCCGTGACCAAAACTGATCTTGCGGATGGTGATGGTTTCGCCCAGCTGCGAACCCTGCTGCGCGATCAAAGTACCTTCGAACGCCTGCAGACGTTCTTTTTCACCTTCGCGGATGCGGACCTGCACGCGAAGGGTGTCGCCAATTTGAATGGCGGGAATATCAGTGCGCTTCTTGGCTTCGTAGACTTTCATGAGCGCGGTGTGATTCATAGCAACCTCTTAAAAATGACTCGCTTAATAGAATAGCGGTTTCCGGGGGCCTTTGCCACCTGGGTGGGCGAAGTCGTTGATTCTTCGGGGTCACGCGGTACTTGCTACAGTACGGAAATGACCCGTCGCGAAATTCTGGCCTTGGCTCCCGCTTTACTGCACGGGGCTCCGCAGCAGCAAATGCACTATCGGGCGTATTCGCGAGCCTTACCGGATTATCTCACGCGCTTGGCCAAAGAGGCTTACACGCGCCGGCAGAGCGCATTGGATCAACTGACGACGCCAACAGCCATACGGGCACGGCAGACCTGGGTTCGCGACACCTTCTGGAAGCTCTCGGGGGGCCAACCGCCACGCACGCCGCTCAACTTGCGCACCGTGGGCGAGTTTCGCCGCAACGGCTATCGTGTCGAAAAAATCGTCTACGAGAGCCAACCCGGTTTGATCATTACTGCCAATCTTTACTTGCCCGACGGCTCCGGACGGTTTCCGGGAGTCCTGTTTCAGATGGGCCACAGCCTAAACGGAAAGGCGGCCGACCCCTACCAGAAATGCTGTCAGGGTTTGGTACGGCTCGGCTACGTCGTACTCGCCTTCGATCCCATGGGACAGGGCGAGCGCACCTACTATCCCCGCCCCAACGGCGGCACGCTGACGCGGCTTGACTCCGCCGACGATGAACACACCCTGCCAGGACGCCAGATGCTGCTGGCAGGCCTGACGTCGACTCAACTGCAGACCTGGGACGCGGTCCGTAGCCTGGATGTGCTGGCCGCGCATCCAAGCGTCGATCCACAGCGCCTGGCGTCGACGGGCACCTCCGGCGGCGGCACGCTCACCATGATGCTGGGCGCGGTTGACGACCGCCTCGCGTGCGCCGCCATCTCCTGCGCCAATACGGAGAACCACGCCTGCCGCGACTTCAACGCGCCCGGCTCAGTGGATGATGCCGAACAAAACTTTGTCGGAGGCGGGCCGGTAGGTTTCGACCGCTGGGACACGCTCTATCCGCTGGCCCCCAAGCCGATCGCCTTCGTGATGAGCGGCCGCGACTTCCAGGGCACCTATTCGCCCAGCTATCTGGTGGATGGCCGGGAGGAGTACGCTCGTTTCGAGAAGCTTTATGCGGTAATGGGTCACTCGACGGATCGCCTGCGGTGGGTGGAAACGCCTCTGCCACATAGCCTGAGCGAACCGCTGCGCATTGAGGTGTATCAGTGGTTCGAGCGCTGGCTCAAAGGATCGTCGCGAAAAATTGAGAACGAACCGGCAGTTGCGCCAGAGAAAGAAGAGACGCTCTGGTGCGGCAAGACGGGCAATGCGGTGCGCGACTTCGCCAGCCGCACGCCTCGCCAGTTGATTCCCCCGCCGCGCACGCAAACAACGGACTGGGCGAAACTCACCGGCGCCGAATTCCGTCCCAGCGCGCGTATCGATGTGATCGGACAGACGCGCTTTGGCGAAGTATCGATCCAAGGCGTCGAGGTCCAAAGCGAACCCGAGGTACATGTGCCAGCGTGGCTCTATTCGCGGGCTGCTGCCAAGCACTGCGTGTTGCTGCTTGAGGACTCGGGGAAGTCGACTCGCTGGCATGAAGGCAATCTTTACCATCGGCTGGCGCTACGCGGGGTGGTCGCTTGCGCGATGGACGTCCGCGGCATCTTTGATCTGCGTCCGGAATTACAACGCGGCGCGGCGCCTTACGCCATCTCGCACTTTGACGAAGACTTTTGGGCCTGGAGCTGCCTGATGCTGGGACGTCCGCTCATCGGGCAAAGAATTACCGACATTCTGGCCGTGGTGACCGCGCTCAAGGCAAAGGGACTGACGGTAGAATTGGCCGCCGCGGGCAAGCTGATCGCGCCGGCCCTGCTTGCGACTCTCCTGGACCCGGCGGTACAACGGCTCACGTTGACCGGACCAGTGCCCTCTTTCCGTGCTCTCGCCACCGCGGAGGAGTACAAGCACCCGATGGCGGATTGGATCCCCAACATTCTGCACTATTCTGACCTGCCAGAGGCGGCCAAGGCGCTGGGGACGCGGCTGCGAACGGTCGCGCGGATTGAGGTTGATTCCCTATTGCAAATGGCGTAGACGCGTCTCACTCCTGTACGATGTTGGGCGTGAAAACCTCTTTGCTCCGTGGCGCTTTGGCGCTGCTCGCGCTGAACGCCTGTGCCGCCGACTACTTTCCACCGCCTGACGCGAAGGGCGGCTGGCGCACGTTGAAGGATCCGGCCAAGATTCAGAAGCTGACCGGCATCGACGTCGCCAAGCTCGACGCCGCCTTTGACTATGTGCAGCAGACAAGCCAGCATGGCGGTCTGCTGGTGGTGCGGCACGGCCAACTCGTGTACGAGCGCTACTTCGGCCGTGGCCATCGCGAGGCGTTGCCCGAGTTGGCCTCCTGCGGTAAGGCCTTCACGACGGTGGCCGTGGGCATCATGATGAAGGAGAAGCCAGCGCTATTTCCCAACGGTCTGGACCAGAAGGTGATGAATTCCACCTATCTGCCGGAGCAGTACTTTCCGCTGGATGATCCGCGCAAGGCCGAGATCTCGCTGGGCCAGTTGCTCGCCATGTCCGGAGGATTCCGCGGCACGAATCCCGTCTACGTGAAGGGCGTCCGGCAGACGTGGGAGAAGCCGACGGAAGATAATGGCCCTTACTCCACCACTGACGACTTTGCCATGAAGCAGAGCCTCTGGTGCGCACCCGGCGAGTGCTATTCGTACACCACCTCCTCGAGTCACATTCCAGCGATGATCGTCCGTAAGATCACGGGCATGGAGATGGAAGACTACATGCGCCAACGCCTTACCAGTACCTTGGGCTTCGGCACCTGGGGCTATGCGATGTATCGCCCGAAGCTGAGGGGCGGCATCGACGCCAATGGGCGCATGCTGCATACGCCGGGCGGCGGCAGCATCGCGGTTCGCTCCACCGATATGTTGCGCTTCGGCTATCTGATGCTGCATACAGGTAAGTGGGGCAAGCAGCAGATTCTGGATCCGGAGTTTGCCAAGCTTTGTGGACGCATGGTGAAGTACAACCCGCACTTTCAGCACAGCTTCAACTTTAACGTCAATGAAAACGGTAATTTGGCGGGCGTCCCACGAGACGCATTCTGGAAAGGAGGCTCTGGCGGCTACGCCATTTACGTGGTGCCTTCGCTCGATCTCGTGGTTTACAAGATGGGCGGGACCGAGGGGCAATACGACCCGGCGTTGACCCGCCTGCCGGTGAAATACACCTACGACGGTTCGCGTAACAATTGGAAGCCTGGTGACGCAAAAGTGATCGGCGATTCAACCGGCAAAACGTTACAAATGGTGATCGACGCGATCGGCAGCCAAACAAAATAACGCTGCCCGCCGCGCGGCCACATCCTTTTAGCTGTGGTATAGCCCTCACGCAAAAAGGAAACGCAAATGAAAAAGTTCGTGCAAATGTTCGCCTGTGCGGCGATTCTCTCGCTCTCTGCTTCCGCTGCCGACATCGTCGACACCGCTGTATCGGCCGGAAGCTTTAACACGTTGGTAGCCGCTGTGAAGGCTGCCGGCTTGGTGGACACGCTGAAGGGCGCCGGTCCGTTTACTGTGTTTGCTCCCACGGACGAGGCCTTTGCAAAGTTGCCCGCCGGTACGGTGGAAGGCCTTTTGAAAGACCCCGAAAAGCTCAAGACGATCCTTCTCTATCATGTCGTCTCCGGCAAGGTGATGGCCGCTGACGTGGTGAAGTTGAAGTCGGCGAAGACTGTGCAGGGAAGTTCGGCAAAGGTAATGGCCAAAGGCGGCAAGGTCATGCTCGACAACGCCACTGTCGTGAAGACGGACATCGCTTGTGACAATGGCGTGATTCACGTCATCGACACGGTGATCATGCCCAAGAGCAAGATGTAAGTTACAGAGAGTCGCAATTTAGGCCCGGTTCGCTAGAGCCGGGCCTTATTCTTGATATATGGCCGATGTGATTATTGTTGGCGCCGGACTCGCTGGCTTGGCATGCGCGCGGTACTTGGCTTCGCGTCAGGTTGATTGCTTGATCGTCGAGGCGTCCGACGGTGTAGGCGGGCGCGTTCGGACGGACCTTATCGAAGGATTTCAGCTGGATCGCGGATTTCAGGTTTTTCTCACCGCTTACCCCGAGGCGAAAGCTGTTCTGGATTACGGGGCTCTGAAGCTGCATTCCTTCAGTTCTGGAGCTTTGGTTCAGTTCGAAGGCGGTCGGCACTTACTCAGCGATCCCTGGCGAGAACCCACTCACGCTATTGAGGCGCTCTTGTCGCCGATCGGATCGCTCGCCGATAAATTGCGGGTTGCGCGCATGCGATACCAGGCAATGGGTAACAGAGAGACACAGGAAACGACCACGCTGGAGTATCTACAGCGACAAGGTTTCTCGCCCGGCTTTATTTCTAAATTCTTTCAACCATTCTTCGGCGGTATTTTTCTTGAGTCCCACTTGCGTACGTCCAGCCACATGGCACAGTTCGTTTTCCGCATGATGGCGTCTGGCGACACCGCGCTTCCGGCTAACGGCATGGGCGCCATCAGCAAACAACTGGCGTCCGGGTTGCCGCTGAGGTTAAACTCCAGGGTAAAAGCTATCAACCCAACTTCAATCGTTTTGGATTCCGGTGAAGATCTCCAAGCGCGCGCGGTTGTTCTCGCGGCTGATGGACCTGAGGCGGCAAGGCTCGCCGGTCTTCCGCCCCCAGATTCGCGCAGTGTCTCTTGCCTGTACTTTGCCGCGGATCGCGCACCCATTGAGGAACCGATCCTGCTGCTCAACGGTGACCGCAAGGGACCAGTGAACAACCTGTGTGTGCCGAGCGCTGTCGCGTCCACGTACGCCCCCGCCGGAGCGGCCCTCGTCTCCGCGACAGTGCTGGGCCTAAACCCTGACGAGAGCGCCGTGCGCGAGCAGCTTACTTCCTGGTTTGGCGACGGCGTCAGGACTTGGCGCCACCTCAAGACTTACCAGATCGCGCACGCTCAACCCGAGCCGGGCCGGCTGAACTTCCCTGTCGGATTGCACGTCTGCGGCGACCACTGCGAAACTGCCTCCATTCAGGGCGCGCTGGTCTCTGGACGTCGAGCCGCCGAGTCTGTCATGCGAACTTTATGAGCTTTGAAAACACCCACTATGTCATTATCGGAGCGGCCGGCGGCATCGGAGCCGCGCTGGCCCGAACACTAAAGGCTCAAGGGGCGCGACTGTTGCTGCTCGGGCGCGAACCGGGACGATTGTCCGCGCTCGGCGAAGAACTTAGCTCGCCGTTCAAGGCGGTGGACGCGACGCGCGTCACCGACCTTGAGGCAGCCATCGACAGCCCAATCACCGGAATCGTCAATTGCGCCGGCAGCATTCTGCTGAAGCCTGCACATTTGACGAGCGAAGCCGAATGGCACCAGACGATCGAGACAAACCTCACCACCGCGTTTGCAACCGTGCGCGCCGGGGCCAAGGCGATGATGTCGACCGGCGGCTCGATCGTGCTTTGCGCCACGGCCGCAGCCCGCACCGGCATGGCCAACCACGAGGCCATCGCCGCAGCCAAGGGCGGCGTCATTGGCCTGACGCTCTCCGCAGCCGCGACTTACGCTCCGCGCAATATCCGCGTCAACTGCGTGGCGCCTGGTTTGGTCGATACACCGCTCGCGGCTCGCATCACAGGGAATGAAGCGGCGCTCAAAGCCTCCAGCGCGATGCACGCGCTGGGTCGCATTGGCCGCCCGGAGGACGTCGCCTCCGGTATCGCCTGGCTGCTCGATCCCGCGAACCACTGGGTAACGGGCCAGGTGTTAGGGATCGACGGCGGACTCGGTAGCGTTCGCGGTCGGGCCTAGCCTGACTCAGCTGATTGACGCCGACGCACGGTATTCTGGCGTTAGTGGATTTGGCAGAGCAGCTTGAGACAAGCGGTTACGCGATCATGCTCGACGCCTTAGATGCCGACGACGTGAATCGGTTGATCAGCATCGCGGACGGTGTGGCAGGGGAAGTACGGCAGGGCCGCGGGGGCGTTCGCAATCTACTCGCAGTGCCGCAGTTCCTGCAATTTGCCAACTCCAGGGAAGTCAGGAAATTGGTTGATTCGATTCCCGGCGAGAAGAGCTTCCCTGTTCGCGGCATTTTGTTTGATAAGACACCAGAGGCAAATTGGAAAGTACCCTGGCATCAGGACTTGTCAATTGCGGTACGCAGTAAGTGCCCAACGCCAGGATATGGCCCTTGGTCATTGAAAGCCGGCGTCGTTCACGTTCAGCCGCCTGCCGAACTTCTGGAATCCATGTTGACCGTCCGGATCCACCTTGACCCTTGCCCGACTACGAATGGCCCATTGAGGGTGATCCCAGGGTCACATCAATTGGGAAGGCTGACCGCGGAGCAGATCGACGTCATCCAGCGAGACTGGCCAAGCGTGGTCTGCGCGGTGCCAAAAGGTGGAGCCATGATCATGAGACCTTTGTTGCTGCACGCTTCCTCCGTCGCCGACTCGCCAACGCGTCGCAGGGTGATTCATCTGGAGTTCGCGTCAACTGCCCTGCCATCCGGATTGACCTGGACCTAATTGTGGACTTACTCGCTGCCCTGGTTGGAGCGGTTCAGTTCGCGGCCCACAATCGGATTATCCGGGTAGTCCGCGGCAAGGCGACGTAGCATCTGGTCGGATTCTGCCTGGCGTTTGTCTTTGCGATAAATTTGCGCCAGAATCAGCTGTGCGAAGCCCTTTAAATACCGGCCACCTAACGCCGCCTTACGTAAATTCTCGATAGCTTGAGCACGGTTCCCTTCGGCCGCTTCCATCCTCATGAAGGGCTTCAGGAAGAAGGGAACGCTGGACACAAGATAGTCGCTAAAACCGATGGTGAACCAGGCGTCCTGAAGATCAGGGTGGGTGCGCGTCAGCCTAAGTGCGTATTGCTGAGATAACTTGGCCGAGACCCAGCTCTGGCGGTAACTCTTCTCCACCAGCGCTAGATAGTCGCGCTCAATGCCGTGCACCAGCATCAGGGCCATCAAGGCTTTCGGATCATCGGTATTCTTGACAAGTAAGGCCTGCGCGCGCTGGCCCGCCATACGAGAAGCTTCCTGAATCCGGCTCCAAGCCGCGGGGTCGGGCCGGCCTTGAGACTTACCTCCGCCCGGCTCTTGAGTCAAGAGCTTGAGGCGTTCAAGTTCGGCGAAAAGGTCGGCGGCTGCGACGACGGCGTGCCCTAATGGGTCGGCATCATGGGTTGCCGCATACCGACGAGCAATGTCGCGACCGGTGGCAAAGTCGAAGCTGTAGATACGCGTAAACGCGGCATCGACAGCGGGCGAAGCGGACAAGGTAGGGGCCAGAAAGACGGCGGCCAGGAGCAGGCTTTTGAACATGGATGGTGGAGACAGCGGACAACTCTATGGTAGCTTGCCTACTACCCCGCCAGCCGTACCATTAGCGACTCTTCGAACTCAGTTCTCTCACACGCACCAGTTCTTTCTTGAACAGCGGATTCTCGGGGAACTCGCGGGAGAGCTCGTCCAGGAGGCGCATGCTTTGTGGCAGGCGCTTCTCCCGCAGGTGAATCAAGCTCAAGAGGATCTTCGCGAAGGGACCGAGGTAACGCCCACCCTCCACGACGCGCTCCAGTTTCTTAACGGCCAGCATTTTGTCACCTTGGGCGTCGTCAAACTTCACGAACCATTTCACAAAAAAGGGCAAGCTGCCCAGCAGATACTCGGTGGTACCGGTGGTGAGATAAGCATCGGTGTAGCCGGGGTCGACCTTCAACACCTGCAGGGCCAGGCGCTGCGCCTCCTTCGCCATGCTGAGGCTCGAAATTTGGCGCTTCTCGATCAGCGCCGTGTAGTCCATTGTCATGCCGGAATTGATGGCGAGGGCGAACAGAGCGTCAGAGTCGTTGGGATTGGCCTTCAAGCGTTGATTCGCGGCCACACGGGCACGGTCCATCGTGGCGAAGAAGACGTTGCGCAGGGCCGGGTCGGGCTTCAGGCCGCGCTTGTCGGCGATACGCTTGTCGTCGGCGAAGAACTCGCCTTCCAGAACTTTCAGGCGGTCGAGCTCAAAGAAGAGATCGGATGAGGCACGGAAGGTATGGCCCATGGGATCGGCCGGGTTCTCTCGAATGTACTCGTCCAGAATGCGATTCGCCGCGGTGAAATCGACGTTGTACATTCGCTGGAGCGCAGACTTCACCACCGCGTTGGTCCGGGGGCCGGTGATTCGCGGCGTCTGGCCGAGGGCGACCGGAAGAATCACCAACAGGCAGAGCTTAACCAAAGAGCCGCTCAAAGTAGTCCCGGGTCCTTGATTCGATTTGGGTGAGTTCGAGGGCCAGGGGCTGATCGTGGAGGTGATCCGGAGTCCAGCGGGCGACCATGATGGCAAGTTGTTGGCCGGCCACCGGCGCGGTGGGCAGGCTCCCCGCCGCCTGGCCGTCGAGCAGACGCAAACCGTGGTCCACCGCACGGTAGAGCGTGGCAGCGTCCAGCAGAAAGCGGGCATCGGCGCGTTCCAGGTGACCCATCTTCTCGACGATATCGATTCGTTCGGGAGTATTCAAGGTCTTGAAGAAAATTCCCGCACCCTTCAAGCGGAGATACATCAGCGAGAAGTCGATGTCATAGTACCCGCCGCGGCCAGCTTTCAGCGGATTTTCCCCACCCTGCTCACGCTCAATTCGCAAGCGCATCTGCTTGAGCAAGGGGCGTGAACGGCCGCTTTGGCCGTAGCGCCGAAAGTCGAGCTCCTGAATTTCGTTCAGAAAAACAGTGGCATTCTCAGTGTTACCGGCGACGGCCCGGGCCTTCATATAGGCGATGCCTTCCCACGCCTCAGACCGGTACTCGAAGTACTCCTTGATCGCCGATGCGGTCTGCACAAGTGGACCGCCTTCGCCATTGGGGCGCAAACGCGTATCCACCGACAGCACCTTGCCGCCACCGGTGTAGGAGGCAAGCAACTCGATCATCCGTTCGGCGACGCGAGTCCAGAAAATGCGCTCTCCGGCGTCGGCGTCAGGCAGGACAAAAACCAGATCGGCGTCGGAGCCCAGATCGAACTCCTTCACGCCCAGACGGCCGAGAGCGACAACCAGAAGCTGGTCGAGCGGCGTGTAGGCCGGGTCTAGGGGGGGATGCAAACCGGCCACTTGCCAAATCGCCATTAGATACGCGGCGCGAATTACCGCATCGGCCAACAGCGAGGTGTTCTCAAGTGTCGTGAAGACGGGCACCGCCAGGGTGAGGCTGGCCGCCTGAAGGCGGAACATCTCCCGCCGGAAAAACAGCCGTAAATCGGAGGGCGTGGCGAGTTCGGCCGATGCCTCCCGGTACTCAACCGCCAGATTGCGGGCGGACAGAAAACGGATGTCCTTCAGATCCTCCAGCCAACCCGGATTTCGCGTGAGATGCTCTCCGAGGAAGGGGGAATTCTCGAACAAGTCGAGCAGATGGCTCACCAGAACGGGATCTTCATTCAGCCAGGCGAGCCACTCCGCGTTGGCCACGGCGGCCTCGAGAAAGAGCTCGAAACTCAACAGATTGCGGCGCGGGCGTCCGAGGCGGAGGGTGCGGGCAAAGTCCGGCGCCGCGGTATCGAGAAGGCAGAGCAGGTTCTGTGACACCGGAGGCGCTTCACCGGGAGGCGGGACCGGTGGGCGGGACGGCACGGCCGTGCTGCGGCGCGGAACGTCGTTGAACGCGCGGGGCCGCTGGGCGTGAATGATGCGGTCGTACAAAGACTGAACTTCGGCCAGGTGAGATTCCAGCCGTTCCTGGAGCATCGGCGCGGTGAACGTGATCCCCGGTTGCGGCGGGGGTAGGCGCCGCGCCAGCAATTCAAGGTCGGGCTCGCTTGCCGGCAACACGTGGGTCTGCGAATCGTCAGCAAATTGGAGCCGGTGCTCGATAGCGCGAAAGAACTGGTAAGCGCCCGAAAGCACGGAGTACTCGGGCACGGAGAGTAGTTCCTTGTCACGCAAACGAGCTAAAGCCAGCAGCGTCCCGCCGTGCCTGACCCACAGTTCCCGTCCGCCGTGCAGACGTTGAAGGCATTGCACCAGGAACTCGATATCGCGGATGCCGCCGCGCTCAAGTTTGATGTCGAGGCCGGACTTCTGCCGGCTCCGTTTCTGCTTGGCCTGGTGCCGCTCCGCGATCCTGGCGCGTGATTCCGCTACCGCCTCGACGCTGGCGAAGTCGAGTGTCGTTCGATAGATCATCGGCTCCACAAAGTCGAGCAATGCGCGGCCGGGTTCGATCTCACCCGCCGCCACCCGGCCCTTGATCAGCATCTGCAGTTCCCAGTCCCGAGCGCGGCGACTGTAGTAAGCCTGCGCGCCCTCAAGCGAGATCACCACTTCGCCGTGGCGGCCCTCCGGGCGCAGACGAAGGTCAACCCGATAACAGACGCCTGCCGGCGTGTAAGCCGAAAGCAGTTGCGTGAGATCGCGGGCCAGTTTGGCAAAAAACTCCTGGTTGCTGAGCGGCTCAGGACCATCGGTATCGCCGGAGCCGGAGTGGACGAAGCTGAGGTCGATGTCAGACGAATAGTTGAGCTCCCGCCCTCCGAGTTTGCCCAGGGCGATCACTGAGAAGCCCGCCACCTGGCCATTGGCGAGGCGCGGAATTCCATGGCGGGCGAAGAGCCCCGCCTTCACTTGCCGGTAAGCGACATCAAGAATGGCATCGGCCAGCGACGAAATCTCAGCTGTGGTCTCGCCCAGGGTGGCGGCACCCTGCGCATCGCGCAAAACGATGCGTAGCAGTTCCCGGCGACGAAACAAAGCCAAAAGGTGGCTCATGGGCTGGCCGTTTCCGGAAGCCAGCAGAATCTCCAGGCGATCGGCAAAGTCCTCGGTGGTGCGGCCCCGCGCCAAGTCGCCATCGGCGATCATCTGTTCCAGGATCGAAGGGTCGCGGAGCACTTCGTCACCCAGAAAATTGCTTTGCGAAAAAAGCGTCACCAGGGTCTGAAGCGCGAAGGGCGTCCGCGCCAGACGGTGGAAAGCTTCGTCTTGCTCCATCAGCAGACGGTCCAACTTCTGGAGGGCCACGGCAGCAGCAGGTGCGGCGTTCAAGAAAGTTTCGAGGCGCGAAAACAGGCCAGCGGGAAGTGCTTCGCGCAGACGCAGCGAAGGGGATCCTCCAGTTGTCGAACTGCCGAGAACAAGGTCTTCGGCGATATTAGACGGCGTGGTCAACTATCTCAATTGTATCCCCAGGAAGAACCTGCCCCAGCTGCAGCACGCGACAGTAGAAGCCGGCGAGTCCCCATGCACCAGTGCCTGGGGCAGCGTGCTTCTCGTAAACAGCGGCCTGGATACCAGGACCGTAGACGTTGAGATGCCGGCAAGGCTGGCGCAGTTTGGTGATTTCAATCAGGGCTTGTCCCGCGCGCAGACGCTGGCCCGCACGCAACTGCCGGCGGTCAAGGTTCGTCACCGTAAGGTTCTCGCCTAGCGCCCCAGGAAACACCGGAAAGCCTAATGCCTTGATCTCGTCGATCGACTCCTGGGTGAGCAACAGCAATGCCTGGTCCGGCCCACCGTGGTACTTCCGATTGCGCTGCACGTCGCCCGCGAGGCCTTGGGCTGTAATCTCTCCCTGCAGGATTGCTTGCTTCGGCATGCCTCCATTCGAGATGTTCAGTTGCAGGATGCGGCCGTTCATGTCCCTTCATTCTGGCATCCTCAAGAGAGATGAAGATTGTCGTAACCAATGATGACGGTATTGACGCTCCGGGACTGGCATCGCTGCTCGAAGTGGCGGAACGCTTTGGCGAGGTGTATGTGGTGGCCCCGGCCGAGGAACACTCCTCGGGCGGACATCGGGTCACTGTCAAGGATCCGATCCGTGTCGAACAACTGGGCCGCACCCGCTTCCGCGTGCACGGCACTCCGGCGGACTGCGCGCGCTTGGCCCTAGCCGAACTGGTGCCCGATGCGACGTGGCTGGTTTCGGGGATCAACGAAGGCGGTAATCTCGGCGCGGACGTCTACATGTCCGGAACTGTCGCCGCCGCACGCGAGGCCGCCCTGATGGGCTCGGGCGCGGTCGCTATCTCACATTACATCCGGCGGGGCATTCCACTCGACTGGCGCCTGGCAGAATCTCGCGGCGAACTCGTCCTGGCTCGCCTGCTCGCCTCGCCCCCCCCGTCCGGCGCCTACTGGAACGTCAATCTGCCCCATGTGCCGGGCGAATGTCCGCTGGTTGAATGTCCGCTCGATCCGTCGGCAATGCAGGTTCGCTTCAGGCGTGAGGGCGACGGCTACGTCTACGGGGGAAGTTATCAGGAGCGTCCACGGCGATCAGGCACGGACGTCGAGACCTGTTTCGGTGGCGCGATTACGATGACCCAGTTGAGCCTGTAAAAAAGGCGGCGCGTTGCCAGTATCGCGCCGCTTGTATTTACTTGCACTTCTCGATTGATGAGAGGGAGGGGAACGGCGGCGCTCACTGCCAAAAGTCTCAGAGAGCGCCGCAGACTATGATCTAACGGGGTCGAAGGGTCGGAAGGTGTCGACGCCGTCGAATCATAAAGTTATTTCAATGTTAACTATGCTTCATTTTGATGTCAATAGAAATGTGAAATTTTTTTTAATCAAGTAGGGGGAGCAGCTTGCGTTGAGACGAAACTTGGGGAGATGCTAGGGCGATGCCGTCCTGGAGCAATGACCAAGAACTCTTCACCTTAGCTCGCCGTGAGCTGTTTTCGGCTGTGATTGGCGACGTGATGGACCAGATGGGGCTGATGCGCCAGTTCCTTCCTCCGGGCGTGGGCCCGATCGACCCGTCCATGGTGCTGATGGGGCGGGCTATGACGGCACTTGAAGCGGACTGCGGGGAATTGCGCAGCGGTCCGGCGGCGAAGCCCTTCGGGCTGATGCTCGAAGCTCTGGACGATCTGAAGCCGTGCGAAGTCTACGTCGCCGCCGGTGCGCCTTGTGCCTACGCCCAATGGGGCGAACTGATGAGCACGCGGGCGTTGAAACTGGGCGCGGTGGGCGCGGTGATGAACGGCTATCACCGGGACACGGCGGGCATCCTGGCGCTCAACTTTCCCACCTTTTCGAGCGGTGCCTGGGCACAGGACCAAGGCCCGCGGGGCAAGGTGATCGACTACCGTGTGCCGCTCGACTTTGGGCAGGCCCGCATCTTTCCGGGCGACATACTCTTCGGCGACCGCGACGGGGTTTGCGTCATCCCGCGGAAGGCCGAGGAGGAGGTCTTCCACCGGGCGTTTGAGAAGGCCCGTGGTGAAAAAACAGTGCGAATCGCCATTGAAGGCGGCATGAGCGCCACGATGGCCTTCGAGAAGTACGGCATTCTTTAGGAAATGGCCACCGCGCTAGAACAGCAGATCCGCGACTTTCTGGACGAGCTTCGCCGGGAGAACGTGTCGCCGCACACGCTGCGCAACTACGGCATGGACTTGGCCCAATTCAGCCAACACTTCCCCACCCCGCCCGACCGTTGGACGGTTCTGATTCTCCGAGGGTGGCTGGCTGAACTGCATGGCCAGAAACTCAGCCCGGTTACCATCCGCCGCAAGATTGCCGCCCTGCGCAGTTTCTTTCAACACCTGCTCAAACGCGGCGCCGTGGACTTCAATCCTGCGAAGTTATTGAGAACGCCGAAGGTGGCCAAGACCCTCCCCCGCGTGATGAGCCAGGACGCCGCGAACGACCTGATCGACCAGGTTGGCGGGAACAGATTCGAGAAGCCTTTCCCCGAGCGCGACCGCGCCCTCTTCGAACTGCTCTACGGCTGCGGGCTGCGCATTAGCGAACTTTGCGGAATGGATTTGCAGGACTTGGACCTGTCGGAGAACTGGATGCTCGTCCGCGGCAAAGGCCGGAAGGAGCGCCAAGTTCCGATCGGTGCGCCGGCCGTGGTTGCCTTGCGGCGCTATCTGGAAGTGCGCCAAGCGCTCGCTGATGAGCGCGGAATCTTCGTCAACTTCCGCGGCAAGCGCCTCTCGGACCGGGGAGCGCGCGGGATCGTCGAATTCTATGCCCGGATGGTCGCTCACGACCCCAGCATTCATCCCCACAGCTTCCGCCACGCCTACGCGACGCACTTACTCACCGACGGTGCCGACTTACGGGCCATCCAGGAGTTGCTCGGCCATGCGCAGCTTTCCACCACGCAAAAATACACCCAAGTTGCGCTAAATGACTTGCTCGCCGTGTACGACAAAGCGCATCCGAAGGCCTAGGCCAGTAACGAATGGCCGCTGGCGGCGTCTTTTATCAGATGGCCTAATGTTACGATCAGGCTAAGGCCGCGACTCGCGGAAGATGGGTGTTTTTTGACGATTTTTCACAAGGTGCTTTGGCCGGCGATCGGTCTGTTGGCGTTCACTTCCTGCAAAACGGCGGGCACGACGGCCCAAAAGGGGCCGCCGCGGGCTCCGATTGCTCCGGTGGTGGTGGGCGAGGCGACGGTCGCGTCAATTCCCATTGAGGTGTCGGTGGTCGGGACGACCGAGGCCTCCGAGACGGTACAGGTAAAGCCGCAGGTGGCAGGGCAGATCGTGCGCGTCGCCTTCAGCGAAGGCCAGGTGGTAAACAAAGGCGCCTTGCTGTTCCAGATCGACGATCGTCCGTACCAGCAGTCCTTAGCCCAAGCAGAGGCGAATGTCGCCCGTGACCGGGCGGCAATCCAGCAGGCCGAAGCCAATCTGGTCCGCGACTCGGCGCAAGCCAAGTACTCTGACGCAGAGGCAAAACGCTACGCGGAACTCGCCGCGAGCGGCGTCGTTTCGCGCACACAGCTCGACCAGATGCGCACCACCGCCGAGAAAGAACAATCGGGCGTGCTGGCGACGCGCGCGGCACTCGACAGCGCCCGCGCGAATTTGGCCAGTGATCTGACGCAGGTGGAGCGGGCCAAACTCGACATCGCTTACTGCCAGGTACGATCGCCGATCGCCGGACGCACGGGCACCCTGCTGGTGAACGCCGGCAATGTAGTGAAAGCGAATGAAACGAATCTGGTGGTAGTAAATCGGACGTCGCCGCTGTTTGCGATTTTCACGGTTCCGGAGATGCACCTGGGAACGATCCGCAATTTGCAGTCCGCTGGGCGGCTGCCGGTGCGGGCGGCGCTGAAAGACAAACCGGAATCGGCCGCGACCGGCGCGCTCGCCGTCATCGACAATACGGTTGACCCCGCCACGGGGTCAATTCGGCTCAAGGCGACCTTCGACAATCGCACCGGCGCCTTCTGGCCCGGCCAGTTCGTCGATGTGACGCTTGGGCTGGGCGCCATTTCGAACGCTACGGTGGTCCCCTCGGAAGCTGTCCAACCAGGCCAAAAAGGACCGTACGTTTACCGGGTGAAGAGCGATTCCACAGTGGAAGTGCAGTTGGTGACGGTGGGTGAAACCTATCGCGACAAGACGGTCGTAAGCGGTCTTTCGCCCGGCGACCAAGTGGTGCTGGACGGTCAATTGCGGCTCGCCCCCGGCATGAAGGTCCGCAAGACGAAGGCCGTAAAGATCGAGGCTGCTGCCGAATGAATTTCTCTCGCATCTTCATTGAACGCCCGGTGATGACGTCGCTGGTGACCTTGGCGATCGTCCTTTTCGGCGCGATCGCCTTCCGGGCGCTGCCCGTCGCGGCGCTGCCGGCCATCGACTATCCGACGCTTCAGGTGCAGGCCCAACTGCCGGGTGCGAGCCCCGAGACGATGGCCACTTCGGTGGCAACGCCGCTCGAGCGCGAGTTCTCGACCATCGCCGGTATTGACTCGATGAGTTCGACGAACTCACAGGGATCGACGAACATCACCATCTCCTTCGACCTGAGCCGCGACATCGACTCCGCGGCGCAGGACGTGCAATCCGCCATCGCGAAGGCCGGCGGGCGTCTGCCTTCCTCCATGCCCCGCCCGCCCACGATGCAGAAAGTGAATCCTGCGGAACAGCCGATTCTCTTTCTGGCACTTCGCTCGGCGACGCTGCCGCTCTATACGGTGAACGAATACGCGGACACGCTGCTGGCCCAGCGCATCTCGATGATCAACGGCGTGGCGAGCGTGAACATCTTCGGCGTGCAGAAATATGCTGTGCGCATTCAGGTGGACCCGGATCGCATGACCGCGTACAACATCTCGATCGAGGACGTTCAGCGGGCAATACAGACCAGCAACACGAATCTGCCTACCGGTAAGCTGGATGGTCCGAAGCAGGCCTTCACGATTCAGTCCAGCGGCTCGCTAGCGAATGCAGCAGCCTACAAGCCGATCGTTGTCGCTTGGCGCAATGGGTCCCCGATCCGTCTGGACCAAGTGGCCACGGTGTTGGATGGTGTCGAAAACACGAAGAACATCGGTTGGTGGAACGGCACACGCGGCGTGATTGTTGCGGTGCAACGCCAGCCGGGGACGAACACGGTGGAGATCGTCGATCGCATCCGCGAACTCCTGCCCTCGTTCCGCGCCGCGATGCCGCCGGCGCCCACCATCGAACTCGAAGTGGCCAATGACCAGTCGCAGACGATTCGCGGTTCCATCAAGGATGTGGAGTTCACCCTGCTGCTCACCATCGCCCTCGTCGTGATGGTAATCTTCCTGTTCTTGCGCAACCTGCCGGCTACTTTGATCCCCGGTATCGCCGTCCCCTTCTCCATCGTGGGCACTTTCGCGGTGATGTATCAGCTCGGGTACAGCTTGAACAACCTTTCGTTGATGGCCTTGACGCTCTCGGTGGGCTTCGTGGTCGACGACGCCATCGTGATGCTCGAGAACATCGTGCGGCACATGGAAATGGGCAAGCCTCGGATGCAAGCCGCCCTGGATGCCTCGCGCGAGATCGGCTTCACCATTGTCTCGATGACCGTTTCTCTGGTGGCCGTTTTCATCCCGGTGCTGTTCCTTGGGGGCATCGTCGGGCGCTTGCTGCACGAGTTTTCAGTCACCATCGTGGTGGCGATTCTAATCTCCGGTTTTGTCTCGCTTACACTGACGCCCATGCTGGGCAGCCGCTACCTGAAGGTGGAGCACAAGGGTGGCCACGGCTGGTTGTACCGTTTCTTAGAAACAATCTTCGAGGGCATGGCACGCGGCTACGAGGTCACCCTGGGCGCGGCGATGCGTTGGCATTGGGTGACCATGGCGGTCGCAGTGCTGATGCTCGCGGGCACGGTGTATCTGTTCAAGAGCATGCCCACCGGCTTCATTCCCAGCCAGGATAGCGGCGTGATTTTCTCGCAAACTCGCGCCGCGCAGGACATCTCGTTCGAGTCCATGTCGAAGCATCAGCAGGCCCTGGCGGCAATCGGAAAAGCTGACCCGGACATTGTGTCGACGGTTTCCTTCATTCGCAGCGGCAATGCCGGCTTCCTGGTGATGCGCGCCAAGCCGCTCCACGAGCGGAAACGCTCCATCGATCAGATCATTGCCGAGTTGCGGCCGAAGATGGCCGCCGTACCCGGCATTCAGATCTTCATGAACAATCCGCCACCCATTACGATTGGTGGCCAGGCTTCCCAAAGTACCTTCCAGATGACGATGCAGAGCACCAATCTGCAAACTTTGTACGAGTGGGCGCCCAAGCTTACCGATCAAATGCGGGCCTTGCCTGGTTTTGTCGACGTGACATCCGATCTGCAGATTGCAAGCCCCGAGGTCAACGTCGAGATCGACCGCAATCGCGCCGAGGCTCTGGGAATCTCGGCGCAGCAGATCCAGGCCGCATTGTTCGGCGCCTACGGGCAGCGCGAAGTCACCACCATTTACGCGCCCGCAAACCAGTACGCCGTCATTCTTGAGGTAGAGCCTCGGTATCAGGAGAGCCAGTCCTCCCTGTCAAAGCTCTATGTGCGTTCAGCGGCCGGTGCGTTGGTGCCGCTCGATACTCTGGCGCGGGTGAAGCGGCAAGTGGGACCGCTGGCCATCAGCCACTTCGGCCAATTGCCCGCGGTGACAGTTTCCTTCAACCTCGCCCCAGGATTCGCACTGGGCCAAGCCGCCGAAAGGGTGCAGGATGCCATCCGCGAATTGGGCATGCCCACCAGCATCACCACCTCTTTCCAGGGCACGGTGAAGGAGTTCCAGAAGTCGTTCGAAAACCTGACGATCCTGTTGGGCGTAGCGATTCTCGTGATCTACATCGTGCTGGGCGTGCTGTATGAAAGCTTCATCCATCCGATCACGATTCTTGCTGGGCTTCCCTCGGCCGTATTTGGCGCGTTGGCAACCTTGTTGATCTTCGGCAAGCAACTCGACCTTTACGCTTTCGTCGGCATCATTATGCTTTTCGGCGTCGTGAAGAAGAACGCCATCATGATGATCGACTTTGCCATCGACGCGCGCAAAGAAGGCCATTCGGCGCGAGAAGCTATCTGGCAAGGCTGCTTGCAGCGCTTTAGGCCGATCATGATGACGACCGTCGCCGCCCTCTTTGGCACGTTGCCGATCGCCATGGGCTACGGCGAAGGAGCCGACGCACGGCAGCCGCTGGGCTTGGCCGTCGTCGGCGGCTTGATGGTGAGCCAGATTCTGACGCTCTACATCACTCCGGTGATCTACCTTTACATGGAACGGCTGCAGGAGTGGATGAAGAGCAGCAAGGCCGGCCCGAAACCCGCGGTAGAAGAGCGCGAGCCTGCTTACCACTCCTAGTCAGCGTAAGATCGGGAGCAAAACCAGTGAGGGCATCTGCGCCGTGTGCAGCACCCGCTGTCGGGCGATCAGCGTCTTCTCGCTATACGGACCCTCGCCAGTATTGGTATTGCGGTCGAACAACGGAAAGTAGGAGCCCGTCACCTCGACGCGAAGAGAATGCCCGGGCCGAAGCATTGCGGCGATGTGGCCGACATCAATGCGAACTCGGTATGGATGACCCTTCGGAGCCCTGACGAAACTCGCACGCTGAACGCCGACTGTAAGGTTCTGCGCGAATCCAGCCGGTGAAACATCGATCAGCTTCACCACCCAGTCGGCATCCGGCGTGTCCTGGCCCACCCACAGGTTCGCCTCGATGGGACCGGCAATGCGCAATCCGCTGGGAAGCGGTCCGGAATCGTAGACGAGGACGTCGGAGCGGTCAGCCGCGGGACCTTGATCGACAGGCCCCCAGAACGGGGTGAACTTCCCCTGCAGCATGGCCGGGGGCCACGCCGGCACGGGATTCGCCGGGTCGCTCACGAAGCGGTCCTCGGGCTCCGCGGCGCCCGGCTTGGCAACCGTAAGGCGGCCGTCACCCTGACGGGTGTTCGCTTTGCCCCGCGAATGCAGGTAGTAAGCGGTGATGGTGGCTTCGGTGGGCGGCCAGGCTTCGGCGGTCCGCCAGACGTTGTCGCCCAGGGAGAAATACCGCACGGCAGGAATCCTTGGGCGGGATGCCTTCAATACACGGTCGAACCACTTCAGGTTTTCGCCCGCCAGGTCGAAGGCAGCGGCCGGGCCAAAGTCGATGTCTCCGAGTTTCTGCTTGCCGATGCTGCCATGATCCCAGGGGCCGAGAATCAGTTGCTGCTCAGCGCCGGTCCGGCGCAGGCGTTGGAAGTTGGAGACGACTTCGCGCAGGAAGAAGTCGTAGTAGCCGACGATATGCTGAGCCGGTATCTGGAGCCGATCGACCTCGGCGGTGACGTCGAGGCGCTTCCAGAAACCGTCGGGGTGCGGGTGGGTGAGAATGGTGCGCAGCCAGGGGATCCGCCAGCCGATCGCAAGGTCGAGGTCGGCGAGGGGCAGGGCCTGCAGAGTCCGATACCAATCCGTGGGAGCGGCCTTGCCCGCGG
>JALHNI010000028.1 GCA_022843605.1 Bryobacter sp. | reverse complement strand
CGATGCCGCCGCCGCCAACCAACTACCCAAGCTCATCGAGCTTTCAGACATTCGCGGCGACCTCCACATGCACACCCGCGACAGCGATGGCCGAGCCACCCTGGCCGAGATGGCCGAAGCCAATCGCGAACTGGGCTACGACTATCTCTGCATCACCGACCATTCCAAGGCCCTCGCCATGGCCAACGGCCTCGACGAGAAACGCGCAGTCGCCTTCGCCCATCATGTCCGGGACCTTGATGCCTCGCTCGGAATCAGGGTCTTCTCAGGCCTCGAGTGCGACATTCTTCGGGATGGCGAAATGGACCTCGCCAACGACGCCCTCGCCGAACTCGACTTCGTCATCGCCAGCGTCCACAGCCACATGAATCTCACCGGCGCAGAAATGACGGAGCGTCTCCTCGCCGCCGTCGAGAATCCGCACGTCAAAGCCATCGGCCACCCCACGGGCCGCATCCTGCTCCATCGGGAAAGCTATCCCTACGAGTTCGAGATGGTTGCCAAAGCGGCTGCACGTCGCGGCGTCTTCCTCGAAATCAACGCCAGCCCCGAACGGCTTGACCTCAACCAGAGCCTCATCCGTTCCGCCAAAGCCCTTGGTGCGCGCTTCGTCATCAACACGGACGCGCACCATCCCCGCCATCTGCGCAACATGCGCTACGGCGTGAAGATGGCGCGGCGCGGCTGGCTCACCGCCGCCGACGTCGTCAACACCTTGCCGCTCGCCGAATTTCAGAAAGCCATCGCCCGCTAGACCGAGCGTTTAGCGAAACCCACCGCGATGCCCCAGAGGCCCAGCACTACCAGCCCAATGCCTGCCGGAGTCAACCAACTCACCGTCGACTGCTCCTGGTAACTGAAACGCGGGAGTTGATCCAGTTCCGCCGGCCGCAGACCGTGCCCCTGTGGCATACGGGCCTGCAGGCCCGCCGCCCACTTTTGCCCAAATGCCTTGGCGCTAGCTTCGAATTCCTCCTGCCGCGATACGCCCGAACCTGCCGTCTCCAACAGCGCCAGATACAGCGTGGATGCCGGCGAAAGCTTCGCCAGCATGTCCAAAACCCGGCGATGAAAAACCGCGCGGTCCTCCGCTTCCTGTTTCAGCGGCGCCACGGCCGCTCGCCATTCAGCCTCGGCGCGCAGGCGGATTTGGTCGTACTGAGCCACCGTGTGGCCCGCCTCGACATACTCTGGATGGCTCTCATAAAACGGCGCCAGTTCTCGGCTCGTCTTTTCCATCACCGGCCGCAATGCTTCCTGCGTCTGCTGAGCCAGCTTCACGCGCGAGGGAGGCGGCACCACCAGTCCGGCGATCGCCGTAACCATCGCGGGCACTAGTAGCACCAAGGACACATAAACCGCCGCCGAAACCCAGTAAGCTGAAACCCGCTGCCGCACCAGCAGCCAGAATCGACCGTAAAGCCCGCTCAACAACACCCACACCGCAATTCTCAGCCAACTGTCAGCGCTCGTTAGGGGGGCACCCGCCAGCGGAATCCCGATCAGGCTCACGAGCGGCCCCAAACCCAGCAGCAGCATCCCCGGACCCGGGGCAAACAGAAGCACGAGTGGTAGAACGAACACCAGCATCAAAGCCAGGTCGAAGCTTCCCGACGCCATCGTCTGCGCGTTCTCAAAAACCTCAAGCCCTTGTTCCGCGCTCCCCCCGGCCGGACGCCAAATGGCCCGACGCAAAGCGGTCTGGCCAATCGCCGCGCCCGCCAATCCGGGCGTCGGTGGAGCCATCCAGGGTGCAACCTTCTCACCCAAAGCCACCACCGAATCTTCCAGACGCGGGCGGCCCTCCAGCGATACGAAGCCCGCATTCAACTTGCCCATCTCCAGGCGCTGCTGATTCGCCAAGGCCACCTGCATGTCCAGTTGCTGCATAGTCTCTCGCATGCGGCGGCCATTCCAGGCAGCGGCCAAGCTGAGTAAAAAGAACGCTGATAGCGAAATCAAAGAGTTCCGGCTCATGCCTTCTCTCCCAGTTGCGGAATCACAAGTCCCACGGTCCCGGCCGCGAGCATCGCCACAGTGAACCAGATCAGGAGCGAAGTAATGGATCGGCTGCGTTCCGCGGCGGCTGCCGCCTTCTCAGGCACATCGGGGTCAAACGAATCAATCTGGCTCCACAACTGACGGTCACCCGTCATCATGCCGCCAAGTCCCTTCCCCTTCGCCGCCAACTCCCGATTCAGAATTCGCCGCAGTCCATGCGCATAAGTATGGGCCGCATCCACGGCGCGGTCCTGCTGCGCGGCCGACGTACCGGCCAGCGTACTGCTCAAAAGATCCAGCGCCGTAGCCGGCGAAAGCACAGAGGCCCGTTCCATCGCCGCAGTTTGTTCCATCAAGGTCCGCCTCGCTTGCCCCAACCGCCGGCGCTCAGAGACGCTTTCCACCTCAGCCTCCGCGATGAAGTTGAAGCCGGCCAGATTCACTGTCAGTTCCTCGCGGCGGCCAACGCCCAGTTCCTTGAACAGTAGATTCAAGGTCGATTCCAGGCGGGCCTCTCGCGACGGATGCTCATCAAAACCCTTCTCCAAATCCAGTTCGGCAATCCGGCTCAACTCCACCGCGGAGGGCGAAGCAGTCGACACCCGTCCATAATCCGCAGCCAACCCTGGCAGCGCTACGCAAACCAACACCCACATCGCCAAGCCGCCGGTTAGTGCCTGCCGCGACGAGGATGCCAAACCCGATATTGCCAGGGCGAGAAAAAAGACCGTGCCCATGAACAGTAAATAGAAAAGCCCCAACAATAGCCAGGCGCTGGTATCCTCTTCCGCGAAGCCACCGGCGAGCGAAGCCACCAGACCGCCGAATCCAAACGCCACCAGGAAAGTCCCCAGTAACACCAGTCCCACACCAAACGTCTTCCCGAAGATCAGCGTCGCCCGGTTTGACCCCACCGCCAATAAGTACCGCTCCATGCCCGTTTCCCGATCCCGCGCCAACGCGGAGTAAGTCAGCAGCACAATTAGAAAGGGAAACAATACCCGCCAACAAAACGACGGCGAAAGACGAATCATCCCGAATAGTGGACTCTCATCCCGCGCCGGCAGGTCAACGAACCCGGTTCGCTGGCCCGATCGTAGGTACGCAGCTACACCGAGATAGGGTAAGGCCCCCGGCTCCAAAATCGATAGGGCCGAGCGCTTCGGAAACGCCACCGTCCCAAAGTGAGTCGCCGCATGCGGATTCTTCGTTCCCTGCGTCAGCCAAGCCTCCCGAAGTCCCGTCTGCGCTGCCGAGCGATCCCGCTCGAACCGCCCAAACTCGGTAACCCCAACCAATAACGAAATCGCGTAAATAGCCAGATACGCGATCGCCGCCAGACGCATTCCCCGATGCCGCCAGAACTCTTTCCATTCCTTCAGCGCAATACTCAAGATCATTCGTTTACCGAACCACTTCCCAGGCCAGATGCTCAAGTTCGGGCCCAATCAACTTCTCCCACGCCAATTCGACCGCCGCCGGCGAGCCCGGCGTCGACAGCACGACCTTGCCGCGATAAACTCCGCCTACGGCGCGCGATAACATCGCCGATGCTCCTACCTGTTCGTAACTGAACATGCGAAACAACTCACCGAACCCCGGCAAGGTCTTCTCCAGCTTTCGCGCCAACACATCGTAAGTGGTGTCGCGGGGCGCAATTCCCGTGCCGCCGTTCCATAGCAACACCCGCGCCTCGCCGTCCGCCAGTTCATCGAGCGCCGCTTCCACCTGCTGCGGCTCATCCTTAATCAATCGGTAGCCCACCACCCGGTGCCCGGCCGCCTCAATTCGCTCGCGCAGAAACCGCGCATTCACGTCCGTTTCAACCGTACGCGTATCGCTCACGGTGACAATCGCCACCGGAACCGGGCCCTGTTGGCCCGCGGTCTTTTTGTGCTCTTCGTTACTCTTCGATGTCATATAACTCGTTCAGCGCAATGCTCGGCACAGCGTTCCGTCATTTCGCCAGGGCCAATCTCGCTCGCTTCCAACACTTCCAGCAACTTCCCTTTTCGCAGTAGCCCCACTTTGTCTGCGAATCCCGCCGCCAACTCTGCTGAGCCCGTAGTCATCAGCACTGCCGCCGGTTCCCCCGTGATGTCTCCAGCCGCGTAAGCCCGCACCAGAGTCGCGTAACTCTCCGCGCTCTCAACGTTCATCTGGGAAGTTGGCTCATCTAACAGCAAAGCTTTTGCATCCCGCGCCACGGCAATCGCCAATCCGAATCGCTGCCTTTCCTCGACTGAGTACGTCGCCGCGCGGGCGTTTGCCAGGTTTTCATCAATGCCAAGATCGCGAAACAGCCGTTTCGCCTCCTCATCTGGCAATTCCTCGAACCCAGCGATCACCGCGAAGTACTGCAGATTCTCCAGTCCTGTCAGCTGTTCATAGAGCGGCAGAGACGGCGGCACATACGCGATCAAACTCTTGGGCTTCATCGGTTGGGACGCGACGTTGAACCCGCCAATCGTGCAACTGCCGCTCGTGGGCCTAGTCAGGTTCAGAAACAGGTCGATCGTGGTGGACTTGCCCGCGCCTGTCCCACCCAGCAAACAGAACACCTCGCCACGCTCGACCTCGAAACTCAGTCCGCTTAGCACAAGCTTCTGCTGGTAACTCTTCGTCAAATTAATTGCTTGAAACATCAATCTTCCTAGCGGAGCGCTACCTTCCGGCTGAACTTACCGGCCTTCACACTTTCATAAGTTACAGTCACTTCGCCGTTTCCCTCTAGCAGGAAAAACAGCGTCGTTGTGCCCAGCGCCGGAACCCCATTTACCATCAGCCGTTCCGGTCGGTTAGTCTGATACTCCACTTGATTCAGATAGGCATCGCGAACCAATCCGCTCGCCACCACCTTGGCGCCCTGCACCGTGGCGATATCCGGTCGGTGGAGCTTCAATATCCGCGCAATCTCCGCCATCGACGGCAGCCCGCGGTCGTTCAACACCGGAATCTGAACCCGCCACAACTTTGGCCCCACGCTGACCACCGCGGGTTCCTGTAACTGAAGACGCGGAAGATGGTGCGCGTGGAACAACACGAATGACGCATTGCGATGACATTCCTCTTCCTGCAGAAAGCCCTCCGGGGGCCGCAGGGTGTCGTGCTTAAACCCGCCGATCTCGATCTCGCCGTACTGCGGGTGCTTGTAGGGTTTCCATTCCGCGTACTGTCGGCCTTGGGTAAGCTCGTCGTTGAACTTCATCGTCTCCACCGCAGTTGCATCATTGTGAAACAACCGCTTCGGGGTATTCAGCTCGTTCGTAAAAGCGAAAGCTCCGTAGCGCCCATAATAGTGGTCCGTTGTTCCGCCATAAGCCGTATAGAGCATCGAGTAAATGACGCCGTACTTATAGAACGGCAGCATTTTCTCGCCCTCTTTTCCAATCAAGTCATAGGAACGAGCATCGCTCGGGGGATATGGGCGTTCAGATCTCGCCCCCGGGCCGCGCAAGATATAGCCGCCCGAATTGTGAAAGCTCTGAACCGCGATGATATTCGGGTGCTTCAACCCAAACTCAGCCACGGCGCGCGTCTCAGGATACTGGAGCGGATAGTCCGAGGCCCCAGCCTGCACGTATCGCGGCTGAAAACCGTAGCCGAACGTCCGGTTCGGATCGACATAGCCAGGCGGGTCCTCGTTTACCTGGCCGTCGCCATCGTTGTCGATGCCCTCCTGGCCCAGCATCAGATAGTCGCCCAGTTCCTCGCCTTGCACCGGCACCAGCAAGCGTGCATCCCGAGGATCCAGCCGATATCGGCCCTGTCCCAGCGGTACCTTCTTGCGCATCGTTGTGATCTCGCCGTCGCCATCCAAATCGTCGAACGGATCTTCATCCACCTTGCCATCGCGGTCGTCGTCGATCTTGGCGATCAACGTACGGGGATAACTCGGAGTCGCCGGCTGCGTGAACCACTTACGCCGGCTCGAAACGTTCACCATGGGCACCACATAAAAAGTTGCCCGGTCCATCAACTCCGTCAGCCGGGCTAACTTTCCGTAGTTCTTCAGCGTGTAATTAATCAGATAGAGGCAAACTTCGGTTCCCTGTATCTCATTCGCGTGCGTCGCCCCGTCAACGTAGATTGCCGGCTTGGTCCCATGCGCACCCGTCTTCGGATTCGTGATCGTCACGGCCCAAATCGGGTCGCCTTCCCCGCCCTTCCCGATCGCCTCCAGCTTCACCCAATCGGGATAGGCCTCCGCGTAGCCCCGCAAAAACTTCTCAATCTCCGCATTCGGATACACCCGGTTAAAGGCCGGATCCGGCGGCGCCTTTACGGGCTTCAAGGGCTCCGCCCCCCAGGCCATTGCGGCCAGCCCTAAACTCATCAGTATCCGCATCATTGCAGCGTAATCTCCTGGCGGTCACCGCCCGCGTTTTGGCTTTCGAGTATCAAGCCCAGCTTTGTCCCACGCGCGGCCTTTACCAGCCATTCACCCGTCAGTTGACCTGTCCCCCCCGTCAGCCGTTCCCTCGCGGCCTGCGTCTTGCCCGATACTAAAGTCGCCCCGGCCGCCAATCCCAAAGTTAGTCGCACTGGCAGCCAGGTTCGCGTCCGCACCGCGTGCTGCGTATGTGTCGGCAAATAGCCTGTATTCCCCGCCGTTGCTTTCACCCGCCATACTCCCGGCGATAACTCCTCCACCGCGCTCGACAGAATCTTTACCGTCGCCAACTTGGTCGCCGCCGTCTCCACAAAGTCCGCATGCGCCGCCACGGCCTTCGCTAACTCCGCAGCCGGTGGCGCGATCTCCACAAAGGAATCCAATCCGCCGACTTCCACCTTCGTGCCATCCGGCAACGTCACCGGCGTCCAAGGCACAAAACCCTGCTTTTGCTGATCGACGTAAGTCATCGCCTCGCCCGGCACTCCCCAAACATCCAGTTCCACCGCCATGCCGCCGTAATGGTAGTACAGCCAATTCTGCAAACCACCCGCGGCCGACTGCTGCCCGCTCCGCTTGCTCTCAAGTCCCGCCTGCGCCAAACCCTTCTTGTAGTCGCCAGCCAGCGCTTCGTAGTAACGCACATCTTCCGCCGCGGGGGCCGTCGCCGGACCCGCCCCAAACAGCGAAGCCACCGCCTCTTTAGTTACCTCACCCGCCATCTGCCGCGCCAGCGGCGACTGTTGCACCAATGGAAATATCTCATCTACCGTATAAGCCCGCGCCTCAATCCCGAAAGCCTGCGCCAACTGCGGCTGGGGCGTTACCCGAGTTTGGCCAACCTCAAGGCTGGGTCCCGTGCCCCGTGGCATCGTGAGGAGGTTATTCGCCGGACCAAAGACAAACGCCAGCGCGATATTGCGCCGCGCCAGTACATAATCCATCACGGCTCGCGTTTCCGGCTCAGATCCCGGAAAGGGCCCCGCCTCCGGATCGTCATCCGACCAGGCATGCGCGAAGTTCTTATCCGGCCGATAGCCGCCCAGGGCGTCCTCGTTGTAAGCGCCATCCCGATCGTCGTCAATTCCCTCCGTCAGTAAGCGAAAGCTGCCCCGCTCTCCCTTTAGCGGATCCACCGCCTTCATGACCCGCGCATCGGTCTGCAACGGAGCATAAACTCCATTCGGATCCGCAATCCGCATTTGCGTGATGCGCCCATCGCCATTTAAATCGTTCGGACCGTCCTCGCCCACCAAGCCATCGCGATCCCGATCCAGCTTCGCCCCGTTCAGAGAATTCCGCCATTTCACCTTCGCGAAGTAACTGTCGTGGGCATCGGGATTCAACATCGGCAGCACGTAGAAGGTCCGCGTGGAGAGCAATTCGGATCCCTTGTTCGTCACCAGCTTGTCCACCAAGGCCAACGCCGCTTGGGTTCCTGCGTTGTGATAGCCGACCAGATTGGCGCCCACAAAAATGGCGGGCCGTGCCTCCGGCGTCACCCGACCAGGGCCAGCAATTCGCAGGGCATAAATCTTGCGGCCACCCGCCGAACTGCCAATCGACTCCAAAGTCACCACGCCAGGATTCTGCCGGGCGACTTCGGCGAGTCTGCGCTCCGCCACGGCGAAGGTATCGTATTGCCCGAGGCCCACCGCCGCCACCACCAGGAGCAACGCGAGTATTTTCATCGTCTCTCTAGTATAGGGGGCCTAGTACCTCAGTCCTATTTCAGGTCAACATCGCAGACGCTCATCTCCACCGGCTCGACCCCCTTCATCTGAATTGAGAGGCTCGCCACTGAATACCCCTCCGCCACCAATGTCTCTGGAAACCCTTCTCCTGCACGATGTCCCCAGTTTGATGAGATACTTTCGCGATGCGCAGCTTACTCATTGCCTTGCTTCCCATCGCCCTGTTCGCGCAACCCTACGACCTCGTCATTCGCCAGGCCCGCGTCCTCGATCCCGAATCCAACCTCGACGCCATCCGCCACGTCGGCATCACCACCGGCAAGATCGCCGCCATCAGCGAGCAACCACTCCAGGGCCGCACTCATATCGACGGCACCGGCCTCGTCCTTGCCCCCGGTTTTATTGACCTGCACTGGCACGGCATCGACCTCGCCAGTGGCCGCTACGAACTCATGGACGGCGTCACCACCACCCTCGAGCTCGAAATTGGCGTCGCCGATATCGACAAATACTACGCCGACCGCGCCGGCAAATCCTTCCTCAACTACGGCGCCGCCATCGGCCATCCGCCCACCCGCATGAAGGTCATGGGCGACAAGGGCGACTTCCTCCCGACCGGTCCAGCCGCCCACCAGCGCGCGACGCCAGAGCAACTCGAAGCCATCAAACGCTCCCTCGAACAAGGCTTAAGGCTCGGCGCACCCGCCGTCGGCTTCGGCATCGCCTACACCCACGGCGCTTCCTATGCCGAAATCATCGACATGTTCCGCATTGCCGCCAAATACGGCGCCAGTTGCCACGTCCACATCCGCGGCGCCTCCAGCGCGGCCGGCGCCCTGGCTGACCGTGAACTCGGCGTCAGCGAAGTCATCGCCGCCGCCGCCATCACCGGCGCGAAACTCCACATCGTCCACATCAACTCAAGCGGCGCCAGTTCCACCGCCTCCCTACTGCGCATTATCGGCGATGCCCGCGCCCGTGGCATCGACGTCACCACCGAAGCTTACCCCTACGCCGCCGGAGCCACCCGCATCGAATCCGCGCTCTTCGATTCCTACATCGACCGTCTCCCCGCCGACTATCAACGCCTCCAATGGAGCGCTACCGGCGAGCGCCTCACCCGCGAGACCTTCCTCAAGTACCGCAAACAAGGCGGCCTCGTCCTTACCCACGGCAACACCGAGGAGAACGTCCGCACCGCCATCTTGAGTCCGCTCACCATGATCGCCTCCGATGGCTTTGACGTCGTCGAGGGGCAGGGCCATCCCCGTTCCGCCGCCACCTTCTCCAAGATCCTGTCGAAGTACGTTCGCGAGGAGAAGTCACTCAGCCTCATGGACGCCATCCGCAAAATGACTCTCATGCCCGCCCAACGCCTCGAAGCCCGCGTCCCCGCCATGCGCCAGAAGGGCCGCATCAAAGTCGGCGCAGACGCCGACCTCACGCTCTTCGACCCCGCCCAAATCAAGGACCAAGCCACCTACGAGAAGGCCGCCCAGTTTTCCACCGGCGTCCGCTACGTCCTCGTTAACGGCCACCTCGCCGTGCGCGACGGCAAGCCTGTTGAAACCGTACACGCCGGACAGCCCATCCGCGCGCCGCAATTGTATTAGTCCACAATCTCGAAAAGCCATTGCCCGCCACCCTGCGCGGCCAACCGCACTCCCCAGGCGGCAGGCTCCGCCTCCATTTCCGCACGCCCGAAGTCCTGCTGTTTCAGCAGAATCCAGTTCACCCCCTGCTGCCGCAACGTCCGCGTCGCCAACCGCCGCGGATCCCAGCCACCGAACCGCGTGCGCTCCGCCTTCACGCTCAGTTCCCGCCACTGCCCATCCTCGCCCAGACCCGAAATCTGAACGGGCGTCGCTGACGCTCCCTCCAGCACCAACCGGCTCAGCAACTTCGGCTCCTTCCACAAGGCCTCCACCATCCCTCGACGCCCCGCGTCCTGATCGCCTCTCCACCGCGTCAAAGGATTGCCGTCGGCCACAAATTGCGCTTCCGCTGACCGTGGCTCCGTCCGTAACGCCGCGCCCTTCATCGGCACCTCCTGCAGCAGGTGATAGACCCGGAATTCAGCCGCCGTCAGAGTCTCGCCCCCCGGTTCCAGCTCCGCTACCCTGATCCCCCGCAGACGCTCCTGGGGGAACCAGAACTGCCAACCTTCACGAATCCATCGGCGCGGCTCCACTGCCGTCCAGAGCATCTCCCGCCACTCGACACCGCGCCGAGACAGCGTCCCGGTCACCATCTCGGCCTCGACATAGCTATCCGCAAACTGCGAATACGTCAGCACCCGGCCCCGCGCCCGATCCACCGCCCCGAAGATCGGATACTCCACCACCAGCCGGCCCAGATACTCGCTCTCCGTCTCCCAACGCAAGGCGGCGCGCCAAGGCACCTCCTTGATGTGCCAGGCATAGGTGTCCGCGAAAGCGTGCGTCACCGGATACCAGCCCAGCACCAGATGCACCACAGCCACCAGCGGCCAGATGCCACGTAGCCGCCCCAGTACCATTGCGATGCCCAAGGCAACGAACGGCAACCCGGGAATCAAAAAACGGGTCCCCAAATTCAGCGCAAACGGCCCCGCAAATAGCAATGCCGGCAACACCAGACGCCAGCGCGACAGCAACGCTAGCGGAGCCAGCCAGAACACCGGTCCCAACAGCCCACCGAACGCATAGCCGCCCACCAATACGTCATACGGGACCTGCGCCCAACTGTGCCGCAGCGGGTCGAAGCCCAGGTACGCCCGGAAAGATGCCTCCAATGCCGGATCGAACACCTCATTCGGAAACCACGCATTCGCAAACGGCGCCACCGGATTGCCGGTCAGCCACCAGTTCTTCGCCAGCCAGGGGCCCATCACCAGTCCCGCGGCCAAGCCCAGCCGTCCCAACCGCGCCCAACTCACCCGCCGTCCCAGAATCACCATGGCATAAGGCAACGCCAGAAAAGCCGTGTACTTCAGGGCAAAAGCCAAACCCGCCATCAGCCCGGCCACCCACAACAACCGGTCGCAACCTTCCTCCCGCCACCGCTCCATTACCCAGAACACCGCGAACACGGCTGCCGCCAAGGCTACGTCGTTGTAGGCACTCGCCGCGTCAATCCCCACTACCGGGCTGGCCAACACCAGCAGGCCCGACGCCGCGGGTAAACCGGTTCGCACCGCGTAGGCACGCATTAACCCGATCAAAGCAAAGAGAAAGGCCAAGTGCACCACCGCCGTCGACGAATGCTTCCCAAACGCAAACGCATGCAGATACAGCATCTCCATCGCCTGCGAAAGCTGCGCGTAAAGGTTCGTCGCCACCAGGCCGATCCGCCCTTCGCGCAAGTAATGTGCCGGCAGCGCCACATGATAGGCCGTCCCGTCCGGGCTGATTTCCGGCGCCCAGGCGTGCATCAGATACACGAAGCCGCAAGCCACCGTAGCCACGGAGACCGGCCACCCCCAGCGAATCCGTGACCGCCCAACCACCAGCGCCGGCGCGAACCAAGGGCAGGCCAAAGCAGCCAGCCCCGCCACCAGCAGCACCGGTCGGCGTGCCCCGCCCGCCAATCCCAAACCGAGTATGGCTGTCGAGAAAACCGCCGCCCCCACAAGCAGGCTCAACGCCCATGCTTCATCCCCTGTGCAACTCACCCGCAGCCAGGCCAGCACCGCGTACCCCAAAGCCCCGCACGCCAGCAGCGTAAACGCCGCCCCCAGCAAAATCTGAACACTCTCCGGCAAATCCCTATGATACGGACTTTGCTCGCGAATCCGCCTTCCCGGGGGCATGATAAAGTCGCGTTAGAGCATGTTCACCAAGTCTGACCACGACGTTCTCATCATTGGCTCCGGTGCCTCCGGCGGCATGGCCGCCTACACCCTCACCAAGCTCGGCATTAAGTGCCTCATGCTCGACGCTGGTCCCCATGTTGACCTCGAAAAGCAACGCGTCCTCCGCAACGTCTACGACCTTCCCTTCCGCGGTTTTGGCGAACCCGGCCGGTTCCCTCACGTTACCCAGGCCTCCGAGTTCAGCGCCAATGCCTGGGCCGACGAAAGGGAAAACCCCTACACCTACGACCCCAACGATCCTTACTACTGGGTCCGCGTCCGCATGATGGGCGGCAAAACCCTCCTCTGGGGCCGGGCCAGTTGGCGCCTCTCCGACTACGAATTCAAGTGCAAAGATCACGACGGCTTCGGTGACAACTGGCCCATCCAATACTCTGACCTTGCTCCTTATTACGAGCGCGTCGAACCCATTTTCCGCGTCTCCGGCCGCAAAGAGGGCTTCCCCCAACTCCCCGACGGCAACGTCACCCCCGACGAAACCCGAGACAGTGAGTCGGTGAAGCGCTTTGAGGCCGCCTGCAAGAAGGCCGGTGTCCCCACCACCAAGCAGCGCCGTTCGCAAGGCACCCTGGCCAGTTCGCTCAACCTCCTCCTACCCGCCGCTATGGCGACAGGCAATCTGCAGATCGTACCGAACTCCGTTGTGCGAGAGATCGTCCTCGACAAGAACACCGGCAAGGTCAGCGGCGTCCACTTTGTTGACCGTATTTCCAAACGCGACTACTACGTCAGCGCCGGGCGTGCTCTCTATCTCGGCGCCTCCTGCCTTGAAACCACTCGCCTCCTGCTGAACAGCGGTATCGCCAATTCCAGCGGGACGCTCGGCCATTACCTCTTCGATCAGTTCTACGTCAAAGGCACCGTCCAGGCCATCGTCCCGGAAGCCAAAGGCGGTAATCCCCCGCGTGGCCTGATGGGCGGTGGCGGCTACATCGTTCGCTTCCGCAATCTCAAGGAAAAAAGTAAGGACTTCATCCGCGGCTACGCCTTGGACTTCGGTTCCGGCGGCAGCCCCGGCCCCCATCTCCTTCCTACCTACGGCGAAGCCATGTGGAAGCAACTCAACGAACTCCGCGGCGCCGGCTTCAACATGACCACCATGGGCGAAGTGCTGCCCCGCAAAGAGCACTACGTCCGCATCAACCGCAACGTCAAGGACGCCTGGGGCATTCCCGTCCTTCACATCCATCAGAAATACACCGACAACGAATTCGCCATGGCCAAAGACGCGGCCAACACCATGGAAGAGTTGTGCAAGTCGGCCGGCTTCGAGATCCTCAGCAAGCACTGGCAGATGGTCCCGCCTGGCGAAAGCATCCACGAGTTAGGTACCTGCCGTATGGGCAGCGATCCCAAGACGAGTGTGCTCAACGCCCACAATCAGGCTCATGACGTGAAGAACCTCTTCATCACCGACGGCTCCTGCTTCGTCTCCGGAGGCGCGCAGAACCCTACCCTCACCATCCTCGCGCTCACCATGCGCGCCAGCGAGTATCTCGCCGAACAGATGAGGACCAAGACCCTATGAGTTGGCTACTGTTATTGATGTTTGCGGCCGACCAGCCGCTGCCCTTCTCCCACAAGACGCACACCGATACGGCTTTGCTCAAATGCGCCGAATGCCACACCATGCCTGCGCCCGGTGAACAAGCCACCATTCCGGAAACCAAGAAGTGCATGTCCTGCCACATTGCGGTGAAGAAGGATTCGCCCCACATTCAGAAGCTCACGGAATTCCACACCGCCAAGAAAGCTGTCCCGTGGATCCGCGTCTACCAGATCCCTGGCTTCGTTTTCTTCAGCCACAAGCTCCACACCGACGCCGGAGCCAAGTGCGAAACCTGCCACGGCCCGGTCGCCGAACGCGACGTCCTCAAGAAGGAAGTCGAGACCAACATGGGTGCCTGCATGTCCTGTCACGCAAAGAACAAAGCGTCCAACGACTGTTCCACCTGTCACGAGAAGTTGAACTAACCCAGGCTCACACGCCGCCTGACCCGCAAGGGCGCTTACCTTTCGCCGACGGCTGCTAGCCCTGCAGCCGCCATCTGCCGCACTTGCGGATCCGCGTCGAGCTAGGCGCGCGAACAACGTGCCCCGGCCGACATGGGCCATGCCGAAATCCGGCCGCAGACGAGTCGCCTCCCGGTCCAGCAACTGGCCCAGAACCTCTTGGCCAAGGGCTGGTTCATCCGGGCAAGTGTGATGCCATAGCGCTGAACTGGTTCAGCGCGCCGTCTCCCGCCCGCTCACAGTGCCAGCCCGCCTCCTCGAAGTCGCCACGGTTCGCCAGAATGTAGGCTAGGTGCGGATGGGTCGCGGGCAACGCCGGCCGTATCTTTACTGAGGGACGGAACTCCACCTCGGCTTCTCGAGCCTGGCCGGTTTCCGCCAGCACGCCCCGAGCCTCGCCGAGACGGAAGGTCGGTGGGGACGTTCAGTGTTTCGGAAGACTTTTTTCACCCCCTGTCGTCAAAACGACCCCCTCGCGGCTCCTATGCCACGAAAGGAGTGCAACACATGAAGCACATCGTTGGAATTTTGATTCTCTCCGCAGGCATCGCCTTCGGCCAGGGGGCCGCCACCAGCCCCTCGATCGGCATCTTGCCCGCCGAGCGCGGATACGCGGAACTCAAGGCTCATCTCGGCCTCACCGACGCGCAGGTGGATCAACTGACCCGCCTCCAAACCGCTTACTACCAAAGCACCCAGGGCATCCACCAGGAGATGGCGGTCAAGCAGCGTATCGTTTACACCGAAATGTCCTCGGACACGCCCAATGCGGCGGTAGCCGGCGAAGCCGTCGTTGCCATCGCCCGGCTGCGGACGCAGTTGACCGCCGCTGAGCGGCGAGTCTATCAGGATGCGGCCGCCCTCCTCACCGAAGCGCAGAAGCCGCGGCTGCAGGCACTCGACGCGGCGCGCCGGCTACAGGTCCCAATCGGGCAGGCACAAAGCCTCTTCCTGCTCGAAGGCTATGGTTTCTCGATCTTGCCCGCTATGGCCGAAGGCGGCATCACCCGGATGCCGCTGGTGCCCTAAGAGGCAGGTGAGCGTGAACGGCGGCAGAGGCTGTTTGGACGCGGGCTCTGCCGCCGCCCACGTCAGGCGAAAAGGGAAAATAGACTTTTGATGATGGTGATCGGGAACGAAACCGGATGACGGCCAAACAACTCGCGGCGGCGGCGTACGAAACGCATCGCGACGACGTCTTCCGGTTCCTGGTCATCGGCGGCCTCCCGCCCGATCTGGCTCAGGAGGCCGTTCAGGAGGCATTTTTGAAGTTGTTTACGGCCTATAGCCAGGGCGAGCAGATCGAGCATCCCCGGGCCTGGGCCTACCGGGTGGCCTACCGCTTCGCCCTCAAAGCGATGCGCCCTGCCCGGCAGTACGAACTATTGGACCCAGCCCGCGCCCCGGCCGCGCCCGGCCAGGATCCGGAAACCGCGATGCTCAACCAGGAGAGGACCATGCAAATCCGCAAAGCGTTTGAAGAACTATCTCCACAGCAGCGGCAGGTCCTGCATTTGCGCGCCGAGGGCTTTCGATATCAGGAAATCGCGGAGACGTTGGAAGTGTGAGTATCGACAGTGGGCACTTTTCTCGCCCGGGCCATGACAAAACTAAGGAGAGCCTTGTCATGATCCATCCGGACCACGAAGCCTTGCTCGCCGAAGTGACCGGCGGCGAACCCACGAGTGACACTCGGCAGCACCTCGAAATCTGCGAAGACTGCCGTCAGATGGCCGCCGAACTCCAACGTCAATGGGAAGCGTACCGCGTCTTCCACAAGGGCCCAATGACGGAGATGCTGCCCCAGCCGCCCCAACCTTGGGAGGACCTGCGGCCACGCATGAACACGCGAAGCGGCAATTGGCAATGGATGGCGATTGCCGCCGCCATGCTGCTAACGGTCCTTGCCGCCTGGCAATACCTCCGCCAACCGCCTTCGGTCAGCGCCGCAGTCCTGCTGGTGAAGGCGGTCGCCGCGGCGAAGACTCCAAACCCCGCGCGCCGCATCGTCGTGCGCAGTACCCGCCGGACCCTGGTGCGACCGGCAGTCGAAGCCGCCGCGCCCGACTCCGAGAAAGACTTCCGCGCGTTGTTTGCCGAGGCGAACTACAGCTGGGAGGAGCCACTCAGCGCCAAGTCCTACCAGGAGTGGCGAGGCACGCTGGAATCCGCCACCGATCACGTCGAAGAAATCCCCGCCGGAGCCGCCGGTAGCGAAGCGCTCTACCTCATCAGTACGTCCACCACCACCGGCAAGATCCACCATGCAACCCTATCGCTGCGTCAAGCCGACCTCTCCCCGGTTCTCACGCACCTCGAGTTTCCGGGCGAAACCATCGAGATTTCGCCCGAACCGGCCCCCCCGCCACCGCCTGCCGCGACGATCGTGAAAGCTCCAACCATGGAAATCCCTTCGCCAGGCCCGACTGCCTCGGACGAACTGCGCGTGGTCGCCGCCCTCCACTCCCTGGCCGCCGATCTCGGTGAACCTGTGGTCATCGAGCGCACTGCCGAGGCGATCCGCATCTCGATGGTCGGCGTCTCACCGGAACGGGCCGCCACGATTCGCGCCACGCTCACCCAGCTTCCCTTAGTCAACGTCGCAGCCGCCGATCTCCGCCCCAGCGCCCTGCCTCCCGGCCCCTCGGCGAATCCAGCCGCGGACCGCATCCTCGCGCTCAGCGACGCCGTGATGGCGCGCGCCTTCGCCATCCGGAACCTCGAAGCCCGGTTCCCCAACGGAGACGCCATGGCCCCGCCGGACCGCGACACACTCCGCGTCATCTTCGCCGACCATGCCCAGGCCCTCGAGCAGAAGCTCAACGACCTCACCGCCGCCGTTCAGCCGCGCCTTCCAACGCTCACCGCGGACCCGGCACCGCCGACCAGCAAGGCGAGCCCGGAATCGCTGCTTGCCGCCGCCCGCGATCTGGACCAGGCCCTGAATCGCGCCTTCGCCTCGCGAGCCGACTCCCAGATTGAAGGCGTCGCCGAGGCCCTCGCCCAGTTGCGAGCCGCCGTCGTGGCGCACCGCAACCACTGGAGCAATCAGCGATGAAGTGGCTGGCTACGTTCCTGATCCTTGCCGGGGCGCTCGAAGCAAGGGACCGGCTACTGCTCACCGGAGTCGTGCTCGACACATCATCCGCCGCCATCGCCGGAGCCAGCCTGACGGCGATGGACGAGAATACCGGCCTGCGCTACGGCGCGTCTTCAGGCACGGACGGGGTGTATGCGCTCACTCTCCCCGCGGGCTCGTATAAGGTGACAGTGCGCAAGCCCGGCTTCTGCACCTTAGCCAAACTGAACCTGTTGGTAGGCCCAGGTCCCACCTCGCGCAGCGACTTCATCCTGCCCGTTGGCAACTTCCGCGAAACGATTACCATCGCCGGCGAGCCCGAACTCACCAACACCACCGACGCCTCTGTCGGCGGACTCGCCGGACGACGCTGGATCGAGACCCTACCGCTCAACGGACGCGGCATCCTCTCCTTAATCGACCTCGCCCCCGGCGTCCTCGCCACTCCCGCCTCGAACGGCGAAGCCGGCCAGTTCACCGTCAACGGACAGCGCCCCAACACCAATTACTTCACCGTCACCGGCGGCAGTTGGACCGCCCAGTTCGCCGGCGCCACCCTTCCCGGAATGACCGCCTTCGGCAGCACCCAGAATCTCGCCCCCGTCGAAGCACTGGAAGAGGTCAAGATTCTCACTTCCACCTTCGCTCCGGAATATGGCCGCATGCCCGGCGCGCACGTCGCCCTCACCACCCGCTCCGGAACCGACCAGATCCACGGCACGGCGTTCTTCAACTTCCGCCACGAGAAGCTCGCCGCCAACGACTGGCTCGCGAATAGCCTTGGCCTGGGCCGCGCTCCCTCACGGCTAAACTATGGAGGCGGCTCACTCGGCGGACCGGTGAAGAGCGGCCGCACCTACTACTTCGCCGCCGCCGAATCGTTGCGACTCGTGCACTCTGCCACCTGGTCGATGCTCACGCCGTCCTCGCGGGCCCGGCAATCCGCCCCGGAACGGTTGCGCCCCCTGCTCGATCTATTCCCGCTACCCACCGGACCGGGCACCGCTGAGGGCGTCGCCGAGTCGTCCGCACGCGCCGTGCGCCCGGCCTCCATGCAGTCCCTCAATGTGCGCCTCGACCACGCCCTCACCTCGCGTCTCAGCCTCTTCGGAACCTTCCAGCAAACTCCCTCGTCCACCGACTTCGGCTTCCTCCAGGTGGACTCCTCGAAGTTCAACTCCCGGCGCGTCACCCTCGGCGCCATCAGTGTTCTCGGCCCCCTGATCAACGAAATGCGCTTCGGCTGGTCTCAATCCTCGGCGCAGACACAATCGGCCTTGGGCGCCGCCGGCGGCGCGCTTCCGGTGGACCTGCGCCAGTATCTGCCGGCGACTGAAGGTGTCGATGCCACCCTCTATGCCGTCTCCATCGGCGGACTCGGCCAAGTGGTTGCGGGAGACGGCGGACGGAATCGCCAGCGGCAGCTGCACCTCAGCAACACACTCTCTGCGCGCCTCGGATCGCATGCCCTTCGCGGCGGCATCGAGTACTTGCGCATCAATCCCGAGCGGCTCAGCGCCACCGCGCGCGTCACCGGCAGCTACGCCACCATCGGCGGCCTGCTCAATGGGGACGCGCCTTTGATCACGCGCACGCTCGCCGAACCCGCCACCAGCCGCATCGAGTTGCTCTCGCTCTTCGTCCAGGACACCTGGCGCCCGCATGCCCGTCTTTCACTCACCTATGGCGGACGCTGGGAGCTAACGCCGCCGCCGTCCTATATGGCCTCCAGTACGTTCTACCCCTTCGGCGAAGGACGTAGCGAGCCCACGCCCGCCGGCCTGATTTCCGACCCGGGAGACATCGCTACCACCACGCCGGCAGGCGGCATTGTGGGTGGCATTGTGGGCAGTATTGACCCTTCCCTTCCTGTTTTCCCCACCCCCAGTTCGACAGCGCCGCAACTCTGGCCCTCCCGTTACGGACAAATCGCTCCTCGCGTAGGCGCCGCATTCCAGGTCACGCCGAAATCCATCATCCGCGCCGGTTGGGGACTCTTCTTCGATACCGGCTTCAGCGCCGCCCTCGACCCCATCAACGGCTACGCCTTCAATCGACGCCAACTCGCCAGCGGCGGCGGTACAGAACTCACCTTCGTCAGCGCCGGCGGCTACGCTCCCGCCACCAACCTCACCCTGCCCCGCACCTGGCAATGGAACCTGTCCTGGGAAAACGACTGGGGGCGCGCCGGCGTCCTGACGGCTTCCTACGTCGGCGCCTCCGGAACCCAACTCCTGCGCCGCGAAGGAACCTTACTTTCGCGCGGTGCCACCGACCTCGCAGCGTCGCTCCAGGTCTTCGGCTCCGCCATCGCCACCAACCACGGCGAATCGCGGTATCGCGGACTGCAGTTGCACTATCGCCGTCAGTGGCGCAGCGGCCTTCGCGCCAACGCCTCCTACTCGCTCTCCCGCTCCATCGACAACGGCTCCTGGGATTCTGCCCTTTACTTGGTGATGCCTGAGCGCGGCTTCACCGCGGACCGTGACCGCGGCCCTTCGAGTTTCGACATCGCGCATTCAATGACTGCCGCTCTGTCGTACCCGCTGGCCAGGCACGGTCCGTTCTTTTTCCGCAATTGGTCACTCGACTCGATGGTCCGGATGCGAACCGGCTTCCCCATCGACGTCCGCGGCACGGAGAACTTGCTGGGCCTGGGCTTCGACAACCTCCTGCGCCCCACTCTGGTGAACGGCCAGCCGGTCTGGCTCGCTGACCGGAACGTCCCCGGCGGACGCCGGCTGAACGCCGCCGCCTTTGCTGCCATCTCGGCCAACGGCCAGGGTTCGCTGGGCCGCAATGCCCTCCGCGGCTTCGGCATGAGCCAGGTGGATCTCGCTTTGCGCCGCACCTTCGTCCTCAGCGAACGCATCGGTATCGAGTTCCGTGCCGAGGTCTTCAACCTGCTCAATCGCGCCAGCCCCGGAGATCCGGTCCCTTACCTTCAGGACGCCCGCTTCGGTAGATCCATTTCGATGCTCAACCTGATGATGGGCAGCGGAGCCCCACACAGCGGCCTTACTCCTGCGTTTCAAACCGGTGGCACCCGCACCGCCCAACTCCAGTTGCGCCTGCGGTTCTAACTCTTTCCATGAATGGGCGCGACTGGGCGGATGATGGCCTACCTCGGGGGATTCTGATAGAGAATTCGATCAGTGAAAGCGAAGAGAGCCTGAGTCGCCGGGTCAGTGGTGAGGCCGAGGTCGCGGTCGAGCTTCATGTGTTCAGAGTCCTCAGCCGCAAAAAGTGTGGCCGGGACCCCAGCGTCAACGAGGGCGGACCACAGACGATGGGCCTGGGCGGCAGTGTCCGGATGGTCCGCGACATGCAGCAACAGAAAGGGGGGAATGCCGCGATGGGCCACAACATGGTTCACCGCCGATAGCTCTCGCTGCCGCGCGAGGTCGCCAAACTTCTCCGGGTGCCCCATCTTGGGCGCAGGCTGCTTCAGACTCTTACGACGGGCCGTAAAGGTGGCCACTTGCAGGGGCACATCGTAGGTATCGCCATCGACGGCAACGCAGCCCTGAAGGCTGGTGCGAGGAACGCCTTCGGCTTCGACGTAGCGGCTATCCGTACACAACAGAGCGGCGAGTTGAGCTCCGGCAGAATGACCCATGAGATAGATCCTCCGGGGATCGCCCCCGTAACGGGCAATGTTCGCCTGCACCCAGCCCACTGACTTCGCCACGTCGCGTACGATCATGTCCATCGTGACGTGCGGAATGAAGCGGTAGTTAATGGGCACAAAGACGAAACCTTTGGCGACGAAGGCGGCCGGTTTCTGATCCACTTCGCTCTTACTGCCGCGCATCCAGCCGCCACCGTGCACCCAGAGAACGACCGGGTGGTTGGCACCGGCTGCGGGGGAGTAGACGTCCAAGAGCTGGCGTTCGTTCCGCGGCTCCGCGTAGGGCAGATCCCGCGCCACGCGATCGGCCGTTTGGGCACTGAGGGCTCCGGAGACCAGGCAAACGATGAGGAACAACCGCCAACCGATAGGCATGAGATGACGGTAGCATTCTCCAGCCTACCCTTCGCAAAAAAGGCTACTCCAGGCGACCGAACAGGATCCGTTCCTTGCGGCTCCGTGACGAGTCCCCCTGGGTGACCGTCAGGTAGACCGCGCCCTGGTGCGCATGGAAAGACGCATACTGAAACGAGCGATCTGTCGCGAAGCGATACTTCCGCTCCCAATGGATACCGTCTTTCGAAACGTCCACGTTAAAGACTGACCGGGACACACCGTTTACCCGGGTGGCCTCCTGCCAGCCGAGGTAGTAAGTGCTGCCGAACTTCTCGAAATTCGGTTTGGAACTGCCGCCATTCGGAACGATATCGCGGTACTGGGGCGCCGTCCACTGGCGTCCGTCGCGGCTGGTGGTGAACATGTAATTACCCGTTCCGCCGTCCTGGCGGCAGATAGCCATCCAGGTGCCGTCAGGGAGACGGTTGACGGCCGACTCGGTGAGCCGTTCGGGCCCCGTGGGGTTGTAGTGGCCCACCACGGTGAATGTATCTCGCCGCTTGTTCAGCGTCGCCAGCGCGTTCTGCCCGCCCGGATAGTTGTTCATTACGACGTACGTCTGGCCATCGAACGCCTTGAACGAGTCGATCGTGTAAAGTCCGAAGTCCTTGGGCTCCCGGCGGAACCCATTGGCGACGGCATCGTCGTAGAACCGTTTCGGCTGCATCTCAAACACTCCTGCCTGAGTACGAAGCTTGGCCTTCTCCAGCCGGCCGGAAAACTCTTCACGGCGCAGGTCGAAGTCGAGAAAGTAACTTTGCGCCTCACGCTGGCGCGGCGCTTCGCTGGCAAAAAAGACGCGCAGCGTCTTGCGGTCCTTCTGGATGATTCGCGGAACAAAACAAGAGCCTTGCGGTAGCGTCGCATTACGAAAGACCTGACCGCCCTTGGCCACGGGCACCCGCTTCAAGACTTGCAGCGTGTGCAGATCGACGACTGAGAGCGTGCAGTAAACGAAAGCCCACTCGGCGTTCTCGCCCGGCTGTACGTCGTTGGCCATCATGACGATGTACGCCCGATCCTGGACGACCACAAACTCCGCGTCATGCGCGCCTTTCACTTCGGGCCCGGTAACCGTGACCAGCCCGCGGATCACGCGGTCCGCTTCCTTAGCCGGATCCCAGTCTGCGGCACCCGCAACGGCGGCAAGCAGCAGGGTGAGCGGCAGGAGTGAAATTCGAGCAAGCAAGCCCTTATGCTACCCCAAGAAAGCAGTCAGCTAGCTATAATGAGCCCCATGAAACTAGCGCTCTCCGTGGTTCTGTTGGTGGCAATCCCGGCCATGGCCGAGGAGCGTGGCAACTTTGGACGCTCAATGGTGATGACCCAACAGGGAATCGTCTCGACGAGCCAAACGCTAGCCTCGCAGGCCGGCGCGCAGATTCTGGCGCGTGGCGGATCAGCGGTGGATGCGGCGATCGCCGCCAATGCCGTGCTGGCCATCACCGAGCCAATGATGAATGGCATCGGCGGAGATCTCTTCATGATCTATCGCGAAGCAAACGGCAAGATCCACGGACTGAATGCAAGCGGTTGGTCGCCCAAGGCGATGACCCTCGCCACGTTGGCCGCCAAGGGCGTAAAAGGCAAGATGCCCTCGAACGGCATTCACACGGTCACCGTGCCGGGTTGCGTCGATGGCTGGGCCAAGGCTCATGCGCGTTTCGGCAAGCTGCCTTGGAAGGATCTGTTCGGCGCAGCCATCTACTATGCTGAACAGGGTTTCCCCGTCACGGAAGTGGTGCACGTCTCCTGGAACGGGCTCCGCAATGGCAGCGGGGTCACCGAAGAAAGCAAGCGCGTCTACTTGCCGGTGCCGCAGATCGGAACGCTGCACCGCAACCCGGACTACGCGAAGGCGCTGCGGCTCCTGGCGACAAAAGGTCCGCGAGACTTCTATGAAGGCGACATCGCCCGAGCCATCCTCACGACCAGCGAGCGGCTGGGGGGCACGATCCAAGCCGCTGACTTGGCCGAGTACTCGTCGCAATGGGTGGAGCCCATCTCGTCCGACTATCGTGGCTGGCGCGTCTACGAATTGCCTCCCAACGTACAGGGCATCGCTGCTCTGCAAATGCTGAATATCCTGGAGACGTTTACGCCCGCGCCGCAGGGTCCACATAGCGCACCGGAGTTACACAAGAAAATCGAAGCCATGAAGCTGGCTTACGCCGACCTGAAGCCGTACGTGGCCGATCCCGCCTACTTCCGTTCGCCGGTGGCTGGCTTACTCGACAAGAGTTACTCCCGTGAACGCGCGAAGCTCATTGACCCAAAGAAGGCCAATTGCGACGTCCCCCGCGGGCGTCCCCTCGGCAGCGATACCACTTACCTCACAGTGGTCGACAAGGAAGGCAATGTCGCCTCCTGGATTCAATCGCTCTCCAGCGCTTTTGGCTCACGAGTCACCGTGGAAGGTCTCGGCTTTATGCTGCATAACCGCGGGGGAACGGGCTTCGAACTCGATCCTGCCGAGCCGAATGCCGTCGCCCCGCGCAAGCGTCCCTTTCACACCATCATTCCCGCCTACATGGAGAAGGGCGATGAGCACATCGGCTTCGGCATCATGGGCGGCCCCAACCAGCCTCTCGCTCACGCGCAATTCGTCTCAAACGTAGCCGATTACGGCATGAACATCCAACACGCGCTGGAGGCGCCTCGCTTCACCAAACGCGCCTCCGCCGGCTGCGATGTCTCGATCGAGTCGCGGGTAAAGTTGGAGGAGTTCCAGAAACTTTCATCAATGGGCCACGTCATCGCGATTCAACCGCAGCACACCTCCGTGATGGGTCGAGGCGCTGTGGTGCTGCACAACTCGAAAACCAAGGTGAACTTCGGCGCGGCCGACTCCCGGGCCGACGGGTCAGCCGAGCCGGAGCCGGCGCCAGCTCTAATGCAGCCAGCCGTAAAGACCGGCGATCAGCGCCAACAGCCCAAACGAAAGTAACCTGGGGTCAGAGAGACCGTTGAGTAGTCCCCTGAGGACCGAGAGCGGATTCGGCCACGTTAGTCCTTCCACTTGGCGCGCCACCAGGCTTGCATCATGAAGGGATGCCCCAACCATCCGCGATGAGCTTCGTCGTTCCCAGAAGCGGGAAGTCAACGACGAACGCAGCCGCCCCAAGTCCAAACCCGGTCACTAATGTCGCGATGGCGGCTTGCGCCGTGCCGCGCCGCCAGGACACGCCCCACACGAAGACAGTCGTGATCGGCGGTGCCAGATCTGCCGCAATCGCTTGGCGCGCTTCTTCTCACGCCGGATGGGCATCACGCCGCTGGCCTACGGGCACAAACTACGCACCACGTGAAGCAGTCCAGCCAGAACCGGCTCCCGCGTTCAGGAACTAAGGCGGCGTAGGACCTCCGGCGCATCGCGAAGAATCGGAGCGCCGTGGCCAACACCGACGAGCAAAGGCTCTCCCACTTCTGACAGTTTGCCCACCGAACGCAGGTTCTCCTGGTAGTCGAGCGTCAACCCCTCCCAGCCGGCCTCCACCTGCGGCCAACTCACCACCACGTCGCCAACAAAGAGCGCCTTACGCTCAGCCCACCAAAACGAAAGGCATCCCGGCGTGTGCCCCGGCGTAGCGAGCACCGTCACCGGCCCCACCGTGTCGCCGTCCTTCATGGTCTGATCCACCCGGCACGGCGGATGCTTGCCCAAGCCCAGAGCCAAAGCGAACTGCAATTTGTAGGCTTCCCGCGGGGGCTTCGGCCAAAAGCCGACCTTCGTCGCCTTGCGGCTTCCATCGATGATGCCGGCCTCCCACTCATGCGCATAAACCGGCACACCGGTGAGTTCCTTCAGTGCGGCGGTGGAGCCAATATGCGAGCGGTGCGCATGCGAATGCAAAATCCGCCGCAAATCCTTTGGTTCTCGGCCCATGGCCCGAATCTCATCCAAAATCAACTTTGCGTCGGTGTCGAAGAGTGAGTCGATCAGCGTCAACCCTTCTCCATCATCCAGCAGAAACGCATGCACATGGCCGCCCTTCTCCTGGGTAAGCGAATGAATGCCCTCGGCAATCTTCATTGCTGCATTCTGTCACACGCAGGCAACGGATGATATCCTGATCCGGTCGAATCGCTTATTGTTACGGAGGAAACTCATGGCTCAGGCTTCGCTGAAGTTACCGCTCTCCGATGTATTGAATCAGCCACTCAGCGGCAAGGTAAATGTTACATTTCAACCGAATCCGGGTTCCGCGGGCGGGTTTTCCATGTCCACGGGCAACCTGGACCTCAACGGTGCGACTGAACTCACCGTGCAGCAGATTGAGTGTCTGGCAGGACCCGGAACGCTGTATCGTGTGTCCGTCAGCTCGACTAGGTTCAAGACTTACTCGTTCTTCCAGATGATTATGGAGAACCAGATGAATCAGTCGCCGGATAACCGGATCCGAATGGCGGTGAATCCGGGCAAGGTGAAGGACATCACTGCGCCAACCTTTGAGCGTTTGCCAGTCAGGCACCAAGCTTACTTGGAGCATGCCGCCCCCATCGCGCTGGAAGATGAAGATCGGGACTTAGTCGGCCTGAACGGGGCAGCACTCTACAGTGCCATGGGTCCGCTGCGCAAAGCTGCCATGCTGAACCTGATTACGAAGGCACGGCATGCAACCTCGGGTGGGGCCTTTCGTTTCCTGGAAGGTCAAACTCTGCTGGTACTCCGGCAGGATCGGTGCTTCACCACGATTGACTCGGGCATTGAGGCCTTTCTCTCCGAGAGTAAGAAGTTCAAATCCGCGCCCGGCTTACTGCACAAACCCCTTCCTGGCTATGAGCGTCGCGCCAGCTTCAAGAGTCGGGATGATCACGCCAACTTACAGATCTCCTTAATGCGGGAAACGGCAACCGGACGGATGGCGGCGGATGTCGACATCGACGAAGCAGCCGGCATTGAGCACGGCTTTGAGGTCATTCGAAACCGGTTCAAGGGCCGCACCAACCCATATCTTGTGCGTGACCTGTTGATCCTGAGCGAACCGGAAGAAATGACGCTCGACCCGGGTTACCGCTTCGTTTTCGAGTAGTGTCCAAACGCGGCTGCCGCGGGCAGTTTGGTAAACTCAACGCGAAAGCATGCCCATCAGTCTTGCCGTCCTTGCCTTTGCCGCTGTGCTGCCGGAACTCGAACCTGTCGCGGCTCGAATCACACCGGAGCGCATCCTGGCGCACATCCAGGTTTTGGCATCCGATCCGTACGGTGGGCGGCTGCCCGGCACGATCGGTGACGCGCGAACGGTGGACTATCTGGTCAACCAATGCCGCCTACTCAAGCTGGAGCCGGGCAACCCTAACGGAACCTTCGTGCAGAATGTGCCGCTTTGGGGGATCCGGTCTTCGGGTAAGTTGCAGATTGAAGCCGCCGGCAAGGCAATCTCCTTCGAACCCGGCCGCGACTATGTGGCCTGGTCGGTGCTGCCCGATGCGCATGTTGCCGTGGCTCCGGTCGGCATCGTCTTCGCCGGCCATGGCGTGGTCGCGCCAGAGCATCGCTGGGACGACTACGCGGGCACGGACGTCCGCGGCAAAGTGGTCATTATCCTGAGCGGTGATCCGCCGGTGCCGGACATGGCGGACCCTACTAAGCTGGACGACAAGCTCTTTCAAGGCCGCGCTCTCACCGAACACGGACGCACCGGAACCAAGTTGGATCGCGCCTTCGCCCGCGGTGCCGCAGCGGTTGTCATCCTGTACTCCACTCAGTCCGGGACCAGTCTGTTCCAGAACTACAGCCGCGAAAATATGATCCTGCGTGGTCCCGACGAGCGAAAGCGGGTGAAGGCCCAGGCCCTGCTCTCGCTCGAGCGTGCGAAAGAGGTCTTCGCGGGCCACGATTTCGACGCGCTGCGAGCGGCGGCCGCAAAAGCCGGCTTCCGCGCTGTGAACCTACAGGCCAAGGCATCCTTTCAGATCGCCAACACCGTGCGGAGAATCGATTCGCCCAATGTCGTGGCCAAACTTCCGGGCAGCGACCCCCTGGTGGCCGGCGAACTGGTCGTCTACAGCGCGCATTGGGATCATCACGGCCAGGAAGGAAAAGTTATCTTCCACGGCGCTAGCGACAACGCCGCCGGGACGGCCGGAGTGCTGGAACTCGCCCGCGCCTTTCGCGCTTTACCCAAGGCACCGCGCCGCACAATACTGTTCCTCTGGCCGACAGCCGAGGAAAAAGGCCTCCTGGGCGCCAAGTACTACGTCGAGCAGCCGCTCTATCCGCTCGCCAAAACGATCGCCAACATCAACCTCGACTACTTCAGCAACTGGGGCTGGGGCCGTACCCGCGACTTCAGCATTGTGGGCCTGGGAAACTCCACCCTCGACGACCTCACCGCCGAAGCCGTCAAGCGCCAAGGCCGCGTGCTTACCGGCGACACCTTTCCCGAACAGGGCTTCTACTTCCGCAGCGACCATTTCGAATTCGCCCGCCTCGGCGTCCCCTCGCTGGAGACGGCTCCCGGAATCGACTACCGCGACCGCCCGGTCGACTTTGGTGCCCGCAAGCGCGCCGAGTACATCGCCAGCGACTATCACCAGGAGTCCGACGTGCCCAAACCCGATTGGGACTTAAGTGGCGCAGTCGAAGACCTGCAAGTCCTGCTCGAGGTCGGCTATCGCACCGCGCAGGCCCCCGGGAGACCCGCGTGGAAACCAAACGCCGCCTGGCGCCCCCGCCCCGCCGTTGGGCTCCCCAAGTAGCCGGGACTCAGTCACCGCTCGAAAGAATATGTCGCAACCCTCGTTCGTTCAGTCACTTACCAGGCTTCTGCCACCCTAAGTCGGCCTCCAGACTTGCCCCCGCGTGCGACCCTATAGGTGAAGCCATCACGGCCCTCCAGCCGGGAGCGAAGCGACCGGGTGGCCTTTTGGCCACCACCACCCGTAACTTCATCAGCACAAAAGGAAAACTGCACAATTGGCTTCGTTTCGTAGTTCAACTAAACCGTCTGCGGCGAGCCCCAAACCCGTTTCACGACGCGATGCACCTGCGGATGGCGGGTCAGATTCACGCCGCCAATGAAGCCACGAATCACCCAAGGCTCCCGCGCGCCCCACAGATCGCGGACCGAGCGCACTTGGCCGTCGAGCGCCTCGTAGAAGACCCGGTCGCTCCAGGTACGCCAGCCCAGCGCGTGTTCCGGATCATCGGAAAGAACGTCTGCAATATTGCGAAGAATCCGGTAGGTGTGGCCCTGCTGGTACTGCGGCATGAACAGAACCTGGCTTTGGCCGTCACGAACTTCATCCACAAACTGGTCAAAGGTCGTAGCGTTGGTGAGATTCAGGCAGGCATTCGGTTCGCGGCCATGACGGTCGCCGCCGGAGATCACCGGGAAACCGAGACCGTGTGCCAAGTCAGTAACCCGGCGGTTCTCACTCCAGGGTCGCAGACCGTTCAGTTCAAAGGCATGAAAGAAGCGTCCGCAGTTTCCCAGTAAGCGGCCCAGCGCAAACCAGTGCTTTTCAAGGCCGACGCCTTTTTCATCCCAGAGCGGGTGGTTCAAAACGATGAGGGTTTGGGGCGAGGCGTGAAACCAAGCCAGCAGATCCGGCAACTCCGCCTCGGCTCCGGATTTCGCGGTAAAGGCGTCCATCGCCCGCATCCAATCGCTAGCGACGGCCGCCGGCATCTGGTGAATCCCCAGGTGGAAGAAGGTGCCCCCATAAGGGATGGTCCATTCCACCGAAATCGGCAGACGCCGGTAGGGCTGCAGAACCCGCAACTGCATGGGCGCGGCGATCGAATCGTGGTCGGTCAACGAGACCAGCGCTGCCCGGTCCAGCTCCTGCTCTATCTGGCCGCGCTCCAACTCGAAGGCAGGTGCCGGTGCCAGCGGTGGCGTCCACCAGGCGCGCGTGAAATCCAAATGGCGTCCGGCATTCTTCTCCCGATAGCGCGAAGCATGCCGCTCAATCAGGTGGCCCACCAATGGCAGAGGACCGCATATCTGGGGAATGAAGCCGAGGCTCTCATGAGAATGGAGAGTATGTCCATGAAGCGATACCGCGGTACGAAAGGGCCGGAACGCTTCAGGCGACTGCCAGTGAAACTGGACATGTGAACGCTGGGGAGGCTGTAACACGCCCCCAAAATCTCACCCTGTGTTTACAACAACATGAACGCTTCAAGAATAAAACATGAGGAGAAGAAAATGTTTCCTCCGCCTCAAGAGCTAAGCGTGACCGGGGCGCAGCCGTTCGAGCACCGCGCTCACAATGGCTTTGCCTTTGTCGTAGGCATCGACATAGGCGGTTTTGCGTTCCTGGCGCGAGTAGGCGTACCCGGAGCGGTACAGACGCTCAAAGCTCTGGCCCATCACGTAGGTGCCCGCGTAAGCCACTGCGGCCTTGGGGATGAGTCCGCCGCCAAGGGGAATCTTGCCGATCAACTCGCGGGCGATGGCCCGCCAGCCAAAGGCCCCCGCGACGATGGACGCGATCTCACCACGCTGTTCGTTGTAGCCCACCGGGCGATCGCTGGCCGCCGCCAGCAGGAAGGCGAGACGCACCTGATTCGCCGTGAGCACGGCTGTATCGGAGGCGAATTCGCCAATCGCCCAGCCCAGGCCCAATAGCGGCGCGATATTCGGTACCGCCGTGGCAACCGAGAAAAGAGCATTGTCGCGCGACACCAGATGAATGGTGCGCCGAGCGTACTCGGTGCGAAAGGGTGGAAAGTGGCGCGCCAGGGGCAGCGCGAGGTCCTCTCGCTCGTCGAGAACCGACTTTACAAACTGGTCCGGATTGGTTGCGACGAAGTAGTACCCATGCTCACTGCGCGCAATACCCGGCTCATAGATCTCGAGATCGAAAGGTCCCTGATGTTTTGAGGCGCGGAAAACAGAACGGGCCGAAGTCCGGCGCTTGTCGACGGACAGGGTGGCCGGCAGGACGAAGCGCTCAAAAGCATGATAGAAAGCCTCATCGGCGGCGAACAAACCAATGCGGAATGGCTTCTCTGCCGACTCCCGCACTGAGGCCGGGTTCAGATTCGTCACCGCCTGCCGCACTTGCCCGAAAAAGTTCATCTTCACTCCTGCTTCCACGCCGAAACGCGACGGCCAGCGCGCCGCGCCGCGGATGGGCTACACCCACTATCTCGTAGTCGATGACCGGCGAGAAATAGCGTAGCACTGTGGCATTGGACGGATGAAGGTGAAGTGCGGGTGCAACAAAGTACAATCGCGGGCTGGTGCGGGTCAAAGCCTGTCCGGGAAAATAGCCGCGAGCGGTGAATTCGTCCCGCCGCACATGCCAGTCCACCCGCATCCAGTAGTCAAGGGCTTGCAGGGGCAAGTGGATGTCCTCGCTCGCCTTCAGTTCGATCACTGCCAGGCGGCCACTGCGCTCGGCCGCCAGCAGGTCAATCAGGTCGCGATCGTTAGCCGCGAAGGCGGGAACCTGGCCATAGACGGGCTGAATCAGGTCCGGGTTAATGAGCTCGATCCCCTGCCGCACCTGGTCTTCCAGCCTCCGTTCGGGTCCCGGCGACAGACGGGGCTTCGCCTCGGTCCACGGTGCGTCCAGGGCCCGCTGGAGATTGCCGTTGTCGAGCAGGTCAACTGGATCCTCAAGGCCCTCCGCGTCGTAGCAGTAGAGAGTCGGCTCAAAACGGGCACGGTCCAGGTAGCGCAGGCGCAGGGCGGTGGTGAGGTGCTGGTCGATGGGGACGAACAGAGCCAGGCCTTCGACAACGGTCCGCTTCTCCCGCTGCCGGCAATGGTCATGCCAGATCAGGCCGAAGCTGAGGACGGCGTCGACGTCGGAGACGGGAGTGGCCAGTATGACGGCCCACGAAGTGTTGCCACGCCGAACCAGTGCCCGGGGATACGCAGGGGATAGCGTCCGCTGCAGGTCGGCGCCAGTCGTAATCTCAACCACGGTCCAGCCGGGGAAGCGGCGCGCCAGGGACCGTCTTAGTTGTTCCAGATAGACCGTGCGCACTGCTGTGACTCGACGATGCCGCTGGAGTCCAGAATCGCCGTCGACGATCTCCAGCGTCCGGGACTTCCCAAAAAGTCCACGGCATTCGAGCTTCAGCCGGCCTCTGCCCAGCCGGTCACAGGAAGTGATCGCATGGGCGACGCTGCGTTCGTCCTGCCAGGCGTGGAGCATCACCGTCCCGCCCCGGTCCGTGAGTGTATAGGAATCCCGCAGAAGTTCGAAGGGCTCCTGGCCGGGCTCATGCAGGGTGGGACGCTTGAGTTCACCCAGCAACGCAAACAATTCTTCGGCCAATGGTAAGTTCGGCATCAGGTTCCGTAGAATAGTCGTTTGAGCATCGCCGAAAATCTCACAAATCTTGAAAAAAAGATTCAGGCTGTTTGCGACCGGACGGGCCGCTCCCGTTCCGCGATCACCCTGATCTCGGTGAGTAAGGTCTTCCCGGCAAGCTGCCTGATCGAAGCCTATCAGGCCGGAGCACGGGAATTCGGCGAGAATTACGTTCAAGAATTCGAAGGTAAATGGCCGGAAGTAAATGAGTTACCCGGATCGACCTTTCACTTGATCGGGCATTTACAGTCAAACAAGGCGAAAAAAGCGGCCGATCTCTTTCATTGTATTCAGACAGTTGACTCAGTAAAACTCGCGCAGCGCTTAAATGAAGGTCCTCATCCGCTTGATATCTTTCTGGAAGTGAAGCTTTCAGAGGAAGGTTCCAAGTTCGGCGCGGCACCCGAAGAGCTGGCGCAACTCATCGACGGCGTCCGCAAGTGTGGGAATCTGCGGCTTCGCGGATTGATGACGATGCCCCCCTGGTCAGAGGATCCGGAGGTGGCCCGGCCGTACTTCAGGCGTTTGCGAGAGTTGGCCGACCAGCATGGTTTGAAGGAACTTTCGATGGGGATGTCCCACGATTTCGAGGTCGCGATCGAGGAGGGCTCCACCATGATCCGCGTCGGCACGGCGATTTTTGGCAAGCGGGTGAAGCGTACCGCGCTGTGATCTGGCTGGCCCCCAGCGGCAACTCAGGCGTCGCTGACTACGCCCGCACGCTTCGCGGTGCCCTGCCCGCTGTAGACGGGGTCAGCGTGTTTCACCTGGGCAACAACCAACTGCATCTGCCGATTTACCGCCGACTGCTTGCCCGCCAGGACCCCAAACGCATCGTCATCCTGCATGATGCCGTGCTGCACCACTTCATGCTCGGGAGCCTTTCGAGGACCGAGTACGCCGATGAATTTGTCTACAACTACGGCGAGTGGAGTCGGCAGTTGGCCCACGACCTTTGGGAGCGGCGATCCCATTCCGGAAGCGCACCGGAATACTTTGCCTACCCAATGCTGAAGCGCGCGATGGAGGCGGCGGAACTGGTGATCGTGCACAATCCGGCAGCGGCGCGACTGGCACGGGAACACGGTGCCGTCAGGGTAGAGGTCGTGCCGCACTTCATCGAAGGCAAGGGGACGCCCCCGGCACAGCAGATCCTGGCTTGGCGGGCGAGCCACGGAGTCCCTCCGGGGGCATGCTTGTTTGGCGTGTTCGGGCATCTGCGGGAGTCAAAGCGCATACCGGCGATCGCGCGTGCGATGCGGCTGCAAAAGCCAGGGGCGGCTGCGCTCCTGGTGCAGGGCGAATGGGGTTCGGCGGCGCTACGGGAGTCTCTCGAGCCGCAGGGCTTCATCCGGGTGGGAGCGGTTCCCGAAGCGATGTTCGAATTGCTGATCGCGGCCGTGGATGTGGGAGTGAATTTGCGCTATCCGTCGGCGGGCGAGTCCTCAGGGGTGTTGGCGCGCTTGATGGCCGCGGCCAAACCCACCTTGGTGACGCAAGGCGAGGAAGTGAGCCATTTGCCGGCGGGGATCGTTTGGAAGGTGCCAGGAGGCCCCGGCGAACACGAGGCGCTCACCCAGGGGATCGCCTATCTGGCCGAGCACCCGGTGGCACGACGCGAAATGGGAATTGCCGCGCTCCGGTATGCGGAAACCGAATGCTCACTGGAAGTACTGGGCCGGCATATCGCGCAACTGTTTCGTAGTGTTTGACGCCCCCCCCGAAATGGCGCTATCTTGGAGATAGAGAAGCCATTGGGCGCCGTAGCCAAGTGGTAAGGCAGCGGTCTGCAAAACCGTTATTCACCAGTTCGATCCTGGTCGGCGCCTCCAACAGCTTCTTCCCTTCCACAAAGTCTTTAGTACGTCGCCGCCGGTGTGGCATGTGCATGATGAATCTCCATGCAGCCTTTGCCGGTCGGCAATAGTTTGCCGGGATTCAGGCGGCATTGCGGATCGAAAAGACTCTTGAAGCTGGCGATCATGTTGAGCGTATCGTCGCTGAACAGTTTGGTCATCAACTCCATCTTTTCCATGCCGACGCCATGTTCACCCGTGATGGAGCCTCCGACTTGGATGCAATAGTCGAGGATCGCTTCACCGGCGGCCACCGCCTTCTGAACGTCGCCCGGCTTGCGAGCGTCGAAGAGAATGATCGGGTGCATGTTGCCGTCTCCGGCGTGAAAGATGTTGCTGATCTGGACGCCGTGTTCGCGGCTGATTTCGCCAATGCGGCGGAGGGTGGGCGCAATCTGGGTGCGGGGAACGACGCCATCCTGGACGTAGTAGAACGGGCTGACCCGGCCAATGGCGCCGAAGGCGTTCTTGCGGCCCTTCCATAGCAGGTCGCGTTCCTCGGCTGACTTGGCCAAGCGGACTTCGCGCGCACCGCAGGCAAGGCAAGTCGCACGGATAGGCTCCAGTTGGCTCTCCACCGACTCGATGAGGCCTTCAAGCTCAATCAGCAGCACGGCTTGGGCGTCCATCGGATAGCCAGCGTGGGTCGCTTCCTCCACCATGCGCAGCATGGGGCCATCCAGCATTTCAAGAGCGGCGGGAGTAATCTGCTTCGCCGTGATCTCGGCAACCGTGTCGGCGGCAGCATCGGTGGTCTCGTAGATGGCCAGCATCGTCTTGACGGTTTCGGCGGTGCGCATCAATCGGAGCCAAGCCTTCGTGACCAGCACCATGGTGCCTTCACTGCCGGTGAGGAGGCCAGTCAAGTCATAGCCGGGAAGGTCAGTTTCCGGGCCACCGATTTCGATGACGGTGCCATCGGGCAGCACCACTTCGAGGCCCAGCACGTGGTTGGTGGTAACGCCGTAGACCAACGTGTGAGGCCCGCCGGCGTTCTCGGCTACATTGCCGCCGATGGTGCAGGCGCGCTGGCTGGAAGGGTCCGGCGCGAAGTAATAGCCGTCTCGTTGGACGGCGAGGGTGACGTCCAAGTTAACCACGCCAGGCTCCACCAGCATACGCTCGTTCGGCAGGTCGATCTCGAGGATGCGGTTCATGCGGGCGAACGAGATCATGATGCCGCCGGCCCGCGGAATGACGCCGCCCGAGAGGCCGGTACCCGCACCGCGTCCGACGATGGCAAGCTGATTCCTGGCAGCCAGTTTGACGATCGCCGCCACCTGCTCCGTCGACTTCGGAAAGACGACGATGTCGGGCTTGGCTTTGTCGATGCTGCCATCGTACTCGTAAAGACTGAGGTCCGGCCCCTGGTCCAGGTAGCCGCGGGGACCGAGAAGATTGTGAATTTCCTGGCGAACGTTGGCAGCGATCATAGATTTAGCGCATGGCCCGGATCTGTTCGAGAACCTTGGGATCGAGCCAGGTGCTGGCCGGTTCACCTTCATACTTGGCCAGCACCTTGCCGGCCGAGTTGATGATGTAGGTTTCAGGGAAACGGAAGGTGCCGTAGCTGGCGCTGATTCGCGCTTCTGCGTCGCGCGAGGTGGCAAACTTCACCCGCATGCGCTCAAGGAATTTCTTATAGGGCTTTTCATTCTTGTCGACGCTGATGCCCAGCACGACGACGCCATCCTTGGCCAACTCTTCCTGCAGCACGTTGAGACGCGGCGTCTCTTCGATGCAGGGCGGGCACCACGTCGCCCAGAAGTTGAGCATCAGCAGCTTGCCGCCGAAATCGGACCGAGTGAGTTTCTTGCCACTTTCGGTCGTGACTTCAAAATCTGGGGCGGTGTCGCCCACCTGAGTGACTTTGTCACGCAGCGTGTCGTAGATCACAAAACCCAACCCGGTCAACAGGATGAGGATCAGAGCGAGCGGCGGACGAAGGTCAGGTTTCATGGTGGTGGTCCCAGTTACTATTTTACGGTATCGCCGCGGGGATTTTGATCATCTAACGGAAGGAAGGCAAATGAAAATCACTCGCCGCATCGAATTCTCGTCGTCGCACATCTGTGCCCTGCCCGGACGCTCGGCCGAGGAGAATCACTCGCTTTACGGCGCAGCGGCCAATCCGCAGGGCCATGGACACAACTTTGTGTTGGAAGTGACGATTGCCGGTGAGCCGGATCCGGTAACGGGAATGATCGTCGACTTGAAGCGGGTGAAAGAGATTCTGAACCAGGAAGTCGTTGGGCCTTTCGACCATCGGCACTTGAACTACGAGGTGCCGGCGTTCGAAAAGGTGGTGCCGACCGCCGAGAACATGGCACTCGAAATCTGGCGGAGACTTGCCCCGCACTTCAGCGGCTCGGCGAAGTTGCATTTGGTACGCCTTTTCGAAACGGACGACCTGTACGTGGAGTACACCGGGGAGCCGGTATGAGATTGACGCGGCGTTACCGGTTCTCCGCCGCTCATCGTTTGAATTCGCCCGCGCTCACCGATGCCGAAAACGATGAGACCTATGGCAAGTGCAATAACCCCTATGGGCACGGTCACAACTATGTGCTGGAGGTGACGGTAGAGGGTCCGGTGGACCCGATCAGCGGTAGAGTCACCGCACCGCCGCTTCTGGACGAATTCGTCGTCAAGGAAATAGTCTCGCGCTATGACCACCGGAATCTGAATGAAGAGGTAAACGAATTGGCGGGCGTGGTGCCCACCACCGAAGTGGTCTCCGAAGCGATCTACAAACGCTTGCATGCCCATTGGCCAGAAACGCTGCCGGCTCTCGCCAGGGTGCGTGTTTGGGAGACCCGGAACAATATTTTTGAAGTAACGAAGGAACCAGTATGATCCCGACCCAGTTAAAAACGAACCCGACGAACGGCGTCCATCTGGCGACCGAAGCCGCCGACCCCATCGCTTCGCACGTTCACGGCATCCTTGAGCAACTGGGGGAGAGTCCGCAGCGCGAAGGCCTGGTGAAAACGCCGGACCGCGCCGCGAAGGCACTGCGCTATCTCACGCGCGGCTACTCCGCCAACCTGAACAAGATCGTCAACGGCGCGCTCTTCGAAGCGGAAGTGGACGAGATGGTGATCGTCCGCGACATTGAGTACTTCAGTCTCTGCGAACACCACATGCTGCCCTTCAACGGCCGCGTTCACGTGGCGTACCTGCCGGACAAGAAGATCATCGGCCTCAGCAAGATTCCGCGTATCGTGGACATGTTCGCGCGGCGTCTGCAGGTGCAGGAGCGCTTGACGCATCAGATTGCTGAAACACTGCAAGAGGTATTGGGCGCTCGCGGCGTCGGCGTGATTGCCGAAGGCAAGCACTTCTGCATGATGATGCGCGGCGTGGAGAAGCAATGCTCCAGCACAACGACCAGCGCCATGCTGGGCGAATTCCGGACCAGCAAGTCGACCCGGGATGAATTCCTGAGCCTATTGCGCATGCGGTCCGACTTCTAGCGATAAGCTGGGCAGGAATGCCCACGCTGATCTACAACTACGACGACATCGATTTCGCCAAACCCGGCAAGCATCACTATCAATTGGCGATGCCCCTGGACGGGACTTGGGGCTTTTCGCTCGTTCCGCTGACCGTCATTAACGGACTGCGCGGCCAAAACAAGGACGGTGTGATTTGTTTCGGCGGCACGCACGGCAATGAGTACGAAGGACAAGTCGGGGTGAAGCGCCTAGCGACCGACCTCGATCCTGCCGAAATGACTGGCCGCGTGATTCTGATGCCCAGGCTGAGTGAAAGCGCCTGCCAGGCGAACTCGCGCACCTCTCCGCTGGACGGCGTGAACATGAACCGGGCTTTTCCTGGCCATGCCCGGGGCACCATTTCGTCACGCATCGCGCACTTCGTCAAGACGCGCGTCTTTCCGTTGGGACGGGTCGTCATCGATATTCACTCGGGCGGCATGGAAGGTGCGTTTCCACACTGCACATCGTTTCACCCCATTCCGGACGCGGCACAGCAAGCCGAGACAGCAAAGGTCTCGCAGTTGTTCGACACGGGTTTCGTCATGATCTATTCGTCGGCTATGGCACATGGACTCTTAACGGATGAGGCCGAGGCGGAAGGCAAGGTAACGATCGGCAGTGAGTTCGGCGCAGGCGCCGCGACTGATCGATTGGGCGTCCGCCATGCCTACGAGGGCACCAAGAACGTCCTGCGGCATTATGGGCTTTTGCCGGGCGAGATCGTCAGGGTGCGGCCGGAAGGATCGCCTGCGGTTCGTTTAATCAGCGCGCCACATTTGGATGCTTACGTTCCGACGCCATGCGATGGCGTTTGGGAACCGATTGTCGAACCGGGCGAAGCAGTGGAGCAAGGCCAACTGGTGGGGCGTCTGCATGACTTTGCGGACCATTCAACGCCGGGCCGCGACATTCTAGCGCCGCGCTCGGGCTTCATCATGATGCTGCACCTGAGCGCGCGTCCGGTGAAGGGTCAAACGTTGTTCGTAGTGGCCCAGAACCTCGATTGGCGGCAGGTTCTCAAGCCGGACGATTACATTTCTTAAACAACTTTTGCGTTGAAGGCGCGTTTAACCATGTAGAGAGGGCGGCACCCGAAAGGATCGGGAGAAGACGACCGGCCCCTGAACGAAAGCTAGGAGAACGTCCATGACGAAACGATTCTGGATTGCTGCGCTTGCCGCGACTTTGGGCTTGGCAACGCTCGCGGTGGCGCAAGGACCACGCCGAAATTTCGCGGGGCCGGGCGGTCCCGGAGGTCCAGGCGCCCATCGCGGTGGAGTTGGCCAGATCGAAGCGCTGAAGACCTACCTTGGCCTCACCGACACGCAAGTGAGCACGTTGCGCCAGGTTCGCACCGATGCAATGGAACAGGCTAAGCCGAACATGAAAGAGAACGCGCAGAAGGCGCGTGATCTCCGCGCCGAGATGAGCAAATCGAACCCGGACCCCAATATCGTGGGCCGGCTGATGACCGAGATGAAGCAGACTCGCGAAGAGACCCGGGCCGCCCAAACGCAGATCCGGGAGAAGTCGCTGGCTGTGCTGACCGATCCGCAGAAGGCCAAGCTGAAGGGCTTGGAAGAAGCTGCGGCGTTGCAGGATGCGGTGCGCCAGGCGCGGATGACGGGCTTGCTGAGCATGCCGGAGCCGGGCGAAGGCGATACTCGACCGATGATGAAGGGCCGGGGCTTCCGGCGCTAGGTCAGGCTGAAGGGCTAGAAGGCGGACTCAGGCGGTAGGCCTGGGTCCGCCTTCTGCATTTTGGGGCCTGCCGCCGGCGGCAGGCGGGCGGACCGGGGCGGGACAGCAATTCACTGGACAAACATCGTGGTTGGGGCCGTACAGGCCGCACGCGCGCTTCGGCTGTGCGCGATCCAGGCGCTCCAGCACGAGTTCACGAATCATGGCGATGAAGCGCGGATCGACACCGACACTGGCCACACGAGTGAAGCCAATCCCCAGGTCAGCCGCCTTCTGTTTGGCCTCGGTGTCGAGGTCGTACAGCACTTCGAGATGATCGGAGATGAAGCCTACCGGCACCACGACGACATGACGCGCACCTGCGGCCGCAGCCTCTTCGATGGCAAGGCAGATGTCCGGTTCCAGCCACGGTTGCGTAGGCGGACCGCTGCGGCTTTGATAGACCAAACGGTAATCCGACTGACCGACGCCTTCCGCCACCAAACGCGAAGCCTCGCTGAGTTGCTTGACGTAGTCTGAGCTCTCGGCCATCGACAGGGGAACGCTATGCGCCGTGAAGAGAAGCGCGGCGCCGGGCGCCGCCTGCAGGGCGGCAGCCGTGGATTCAACCATCGGCTCGATAAAGCCCGGATGATTGTAGAAAACGCGCAGTTTCAGCGTCTCAATCTCCGTGCCGGCTGCCTGCTGGGCAGCGGCCAAATTTTCCCGATATTGACGGCAACCCGAGTAAGAACTATATGCCGAGGTAACAAAACAGATGGCGCGAGTGACGCCGTCCTCTTTCATGCGGGCGAAGGTGTCGGGCAGCATGGGGTGCCAGTTGCGGTTGCCCCAGTAGATGGGAAGGTTGGGCCCTTCGCGGTCCAGCAAGGCGCGCAAGGCGGCGATCAATTCGCGGTTCTGCTCATTGATCGGGCTGCGGCCGTCGAAGTGATGGTAGTGCTCGGCCACCTCCAACATGCGCTCGCGGGGCACATTGCGACCGCGCAGGACATTCTCGAGGAATGGCATGACGTCATCCGGGCCGTCCGGCCCGCCAAAGGAAACTACCAGAATCGCATCAGACATATGTTCAGCTTCCCACTTAGATGCGGGGAGCGGAGCGCAAGCGTTGATTTACTTCGCGGACGAACGTGTCCGGCTCGTCGGGCGAGAGGACCAGGGGTCCGCTGGTGGTCTGCAGCAGGACCAAATCTTCGTCCCGGGCCGCATACCAGCGATGCTTACCCAGGGCCGGCGTCTCAAAGGTACCGAAGAAGCCAAAGATTCCGCCCACCGCCGGCCAACGCGGGATGCTGCCCGAAAGTTCCTCGGGCTCCATCAACCGGGCGCCGCGAATGGCCGTGAGCCGGACCACTTTCGGCCCCACGCGACGCCGGATAAGAACCGAGTCGTCGTCCAACTGATAGCCGGTGGGTGCAAAGCAATAGGCCCCCGCAATGGTCGCCGCCACGGCGATCGTGGTTGCCACGAATAGCCAGGACAGCGGTGGGCCAGAGTAGCTAACGCCCATGATGGCGATGCACGAGCCTAGAAAGACCACGGTGAGCAAGCGCGTAGATCGGCTCCAGGAGGCCCCGAACGCGACGGTTCGCTGGGCCGCGCCGGGCGCGGGCGTGGTCGGCATCAACCCGTAATTATATCGATAAATCGGTCGCTATTCGTCCCGCAATATTCGCAACGGACGCTGCGCCAGAATCCGGGAACTCGCGAGCCATCCGGCGATATTGGCGATGAAGGCGGTGGCGGCGACGGCCACCAGAATTGGGCCGACACGGGGCATAGGGTCGGCTTCAAAGAAGCGCACCAGCAGGACTTGAGCGAAGCCGCTCGCCAGAAGCCCACCAAGCAGGCCGGCGAGTGCCCCAAGCACAAGAAACTCCACCGAGAAGATCGCCGCGATTCTGCGCCGCGTGCCGCCCAGGGTCTTGAGGATCGCGACTTCGCGAATGCGCCGGAATCGCGTTCCCGCCACCGAAGAAGCCAGGATGATGATCCCCGCCAGGATGGCGAAACCTGAAATAAAGCGGACGACTACGGCAATTTGATCAACTACTTCTTGAATAATATCGAGAACATCCGCGACATTTATCACGCTGATCGTGGGAAATTGGCGGTAGCTCGCGCGCTGCAAGGCTGAAACCTGGCTGGTCTTTACCCGGACGCCGCCGAAGTAGTTTAGCGGCAGGCCGGCCAGTTGTTGGCGGGGAAAGATGAACTCGACGCCGGAGCCCATCCGCACCTGCTCGATCTTGAAGGTTCCGGCGACACGCGCCTGCATTGTGCGCCCATAGGCTTCGAAATGCAGCGCGGTGCCGGGAGAGGCTTTGAGGGCTTTGGCCGCGTCCTCATTCAGCAGGACATCATTGGGACCGGCCAGCCAACCGCCGCTGATCATTTCGACAAAATCCGGCCGTGTTTCGTACCAGGTGACGGTGCGTGTCTGGAGAAAGCGACGGTCAAACCCCTTCAGGTTGAGTTGATCGACGTTGGTGCCATTGACGGACTTCAGCCGGACTGCCACCGCCGGAACGATCTCCGGTTCCTTCAGCACGCCGGCCTGCGATTTCAGGAGCCTGACGAGCCCATCCTTCTGCGTCTCCTGGATATCGATCAGGAAGACGTTCGGCATACCGGGCGGTGCGCTGGCCGCCAATTGGCCGATCATCTGTTGCTGCACGAGGTAGACCGTGAGGGTGAACATCACGCCGACGCCCAATGCCACCAGCACAGCACTGGCCTGATTGCCGGGACGGTAGAGGTTCGCCATGCCATGGCGGAGCGCCGAGGGGAACCAGAACGGAATGTGCCTTTGAACGCGGCGCAGGGCCCACAGCAGCAATGAGGCCGCCCCGGTCAGGACGCCAATGCTGATGGCAAGCCCACCGACGAAAAAGGCACCGAGACGGGCCGAATCCCGCAGGTTGCCCTCGGAGAGCCACCCCGCGATGCCCGCCATGCCCAGCAAAATCATCAGACCGGCGACGAGCGCCGGCCATTGGCGGCGGAGACGTTCGCGCCAAGGGAGGCGCGTCTCACTCATGTCGCGCCGCAGGATCAGGATGGGGCGGATGTGGCGCACGGCCAGGAGCGGCACAGCGGTGAAGAGCAGCGTCGACAAGAGGCCGATCAACATGCCCTGGGCGACACTGCCGGGGTCGATGCGGAAGTCGGGGGCAATCTGGAAGTAGCGCGCAATCAATAGCGGGAAGGCGCTCTGAATCAGGGCGCCCAGCGCGACACCGGCAAGGCCGCCCAGCAGCCCGAGCGCCAGGGTTTGAATCAGGTAGATGCGCATCACTTGCGTGCTGCCAGCTCCCAGGCACTTCATGATGGCGATGGAGTCCAGGCGCTGCTGGACATGCGAATGGATCGCCATGGCGACCCCGATGGCGCCGACGATCAGCGCGATGAGACTAACCAGACTGAGGAAGGTGGTGGAACGGGTGAGACCGCGCGTGATGAGCGGGTGCGTCTCGCGAAAATCGATGACCATGGCCTCCGGGAAGGTGGCCTTCAACTCGGTGCGGATCGACTCGACGTACTTGCTATCGACAGTGCCTTGGGGCGACCGCGGAAGCTTAAACAGCAGGCGCTGCGAAGCGCGGCTGCCGAAGCGCAACAGATTCGTGCGATCCAGCCCGGCGCGGGACATCATCAGGCGCGGGCCGACATTCAGACTTCCGGCCATGCGATCCGGTTCCTTGTCGACGATGGCCGCGACCCGGAAGTCGATGCCCCCAACTTTGATGGTGTCGCCCACCTGCATCTGCATCCGGAGCAGCAGGTCCTCACTGACGGCGACTTGATCAGCGGTCAGCGCGGCGGCGAGAGGTCCGGCCGGCTTCAGGACGACCTGCCCATAGAACGGATACTCTGTCGGTTCGACGGCCTTCACTGAGACCAGCAGCGGGTCGGGAGCGCGCTCCGTGGCGGCCATGGTGAGGGTTTCCGTAATCCAGGTGCGCGCAATCCCACGGCCGGTGAGATTGGCGAGCACCGCCTGCTGCTCCGTATTGGGGAGGATGAACTGACGCACCGACACGTCGGCGGCCATCAGGGTGCGCGCTTCCTTCAGTAGCAACTGCCGGAACGAAGCCGCAAAGCCCCGTACGCCGGTTAAGGCGCCAACCCCCGCCGCAACGGCGAGAATGACAAAGAAGAACTTCACGCTGGAGGCGCGCCCTTCGCGCCAGGCAATCTTGCCGGCGGTCTTCCAGGAGAGGTGGGGCGTCATGCCGCAGCCTTCAGGACGTCAGAGACGATCAGACCGTCGCGCAGGGTGATGACCCGGTCGGCATAGCCGGCCAACTCGTGATCGTGCGTGACCAGAATGAGGGTCGTCTTTTCCACCTGATTCATTTCGAGGAGGAGGTCAAGAATCTGGCGACCGTTGACGGTATCGAGATTACCGGTGGGTTCGTCGGCCATCAGGATCGGGGGACGCGTCATGAAGGCGCGGGCCAGCGCGACACGTTGTTGCTCGCCGCCGGAGAGTTGCACGGGATAGTGGTGCATGCGGGCGCCGAGCCCGACGCGCTCCAGCAGTTCCCGGGCGCGCGTGGCGCCCTGACGGTCACCGCCGGCGAGTTCGTGCGGCAGCAAAACGTTCTCTTCGGCCGTCAACGTCGGGATCAGTTGGTAGCTCTGAAAGACGAAGCCAATCTTGCGTCCGCGCACCTGGGCCAACCGGTCCTCCTCCAGGTTCGTGATGTCGACGCCATCCAGCACAATGGCGCCCTCAGAAGGCGTATCCAGGCCGGCCAGCAGGCCCAACAGCGTACTCTTGCCGCTACCGGAAGCACCCATGATCGCGACAAACTGTCCGCGCGGCACAGTAAAGTCGAGCCCCTTGAGGATTTCGACGGTATGGGCGCCAGTGGCGATGCGGCGTTTCAGCGCCCGCACCTCGACAATCGGAACATGGGGAGAACCTGCGGGGGAAGGAGTGGACACTTCTTTCATTGTGCACCACCGCCCACAGAGCGGTGGTGTCACGGAACTGAGGGGAATCGAAGAATTTCATTCGTCATATGATGGAGGCGATGCGGTTCCTGGGCCTTTACCTTCTCGTCGGCAGCCAGTTGTCCGGTGCGGTTAGCTTCAATCGTGACATCCGGCCGATCCTTTCCGACACCTGCTTCCGTTGCCACGGGCCGGACCAAAGTTCGCGGATGGCCGGCCTCCGGCTGGACCGCCGCGAGGATGCCCTTCAGGCCCGGCGGAGCGGCGCGCCCATCGTTCCCGGCAACCCAACCGCCTCGCTGGTGATCCAGCGCATCTTCGCCGATGGGCCGCGCATCATGCCGCCCGAAGCAGCCCACAAGGTGCTGACGAGCGGCCAGAAATCACTGCTGAGGCAATGGGTGGCTGAAGGCGCTCCGTACGAGGGCCACTGGGCGTATCAACCACTCGAAAGGCGGCCCGGGTCAATCGACGGCTTCATCAATGCCCGGGTACAGCAGGCCGGCCTCACTTCGGCGCCGCCCGCGGACCGCCGTACGCTGATCCGTCGCGTGACGCTCGACCTCACTGGACTGCCACCCACGCCCGCCGAGATTACGGCCTTTGAGCAGTCCGGCGATTATGATCGACTGGTCGATCGTCTCCTGGACTCAAAGGCCTTTGCCGAGAAGCAGACGATGCTTTGGCTGGACGCCGTTCGCTACGCCGACACCTGCGGCTTTCATGGCGACAATGCCTTTCCGGCGTGGCCGTATCGCGACTATGTGCTGAACGCGTTCCACCAGAACAAGCCCTTCGATGCCTTCACACGTGAGCAGATCGCCGGCGACCTACTCCCGAATCCGACCCGCGAACAACGCACGGCAACCGCCCTGCACCGGCTGACGCGAACATCGGCCGAAGGCGGCATTCAGCCCAAAGAGTATCTCGCCAAGTACGCGGCGGATCGCGTTCGAACAGTCTCTGCCGTGTGGCTCGGTGGCACCCTCGGCTGCGCGGAGTGTCACAACCATAAGTTCGATCCTTACTTGGCCAAAGACTTCTACGCGATGAAAGCCTTCTTCGCCGACATCCAGGAGACGGGCTTAGTGCCGGATCGCGGCAAAGAATCGTGGGGCCGGCAGTTACTCCTGCCGACGCCGACGCAGGAAGCAAGGCTGGCGGAACTCGACAAAGTCATCGCCGCAGTTCCCGCCCCTCCGGCTTATCAGGCCCGCGAGCCGCATTGGGTGGTCCAGACCCCGGTCCAGCAAAAAGCGAGCGGCGGCGCGACTTTGCAGTCAGACAAGGAGGGATTAGTGATTGCCGCCGGAGCCAATCCGGATCACTCCACCTATGAAATTACGCTCAATGCGAGCGGCAAGGACTGGACGCACTTAGGCCTGGAAGTCTACTCAGACGAGAGCCTTCCGGGCGCGAACTTCGCTCGTGGCTCTGACCGCCTGGTGATCACTGAGGTTGAGGCTCTGGCCGATGGCCAACGGCTGGAGTTTTCGGTGGCGGCGACGAACACCATATTCTCCACGAAGGACCTGCCCGCCGGTGGAGCGATCGATGGGCAGAAGCAAACGGGATGGGGCGTAAACACTTACGGCGATCCGCGCGCGGCGATGCTGTCCTTGCGCTTCGCGAAACCAGTAAGCGGGACGAGAGAGCTAGTGGTGCGCATCCATCATGATTCGGCTTGGCGCCGCGCAACCGCTGGCCGCTTTCGCCTCGCGTTGTCCACCGAGCCGATAGCCGAGCCGATTCCCATCGGCACGAAGGTTCCCAAGTTGCCACCCGAGGTCGCCGAACGGGAAGCGGCCTTCCTTACCGGCAACTTAGACTTGTTCCGTGCCAAGCTCGAACGCGACTTACTACTTTCGGCCATCGCCAAGGTGGTCGTGACTGAGAGCGGTAAGCCGGAAGTCACTCGCATTCTGCCACGCGGAAACTGGATGGACGAAAGCGGAGCCGTCGTGGAACCGGCGATCCCGGAATTTCTGGGGAAGTTGCCGGTGCAGGGCCGCGCGTCGCGGCTGGATCTGGCGAACTGGATCGTCTCGAAAGAGAACCCTCTTACGGCACGGGTCTTTGCCAACCGGACCTGGCGCCAATTCTTCGGCACCGGTATCTCGAAGGTCCTGGATGACCTGGGATCGCAGGGCGAATGGCCCACGCATCCCGAGTTACTCGACTATCTCGCCGCTGAGTTCCAGAGCGACTGGAACGTCAAGCGCCTCATTCGTCTGATCGTCACCAGTAAAGCCTACCGTCGCAGCTCTGTGCCCACGCCCGCCATGCTGCAGCAAGATCCGGAGAACCGGCTCTATGCGCGTCAGAGCCGCTACCGGGTGGAGGCGGAGACAGTGCGCGATATCGCCCTGGCCGCCTCGGGACTGCTGCATGAGGAGTTCGGTGGACCCAGCATTCGTCCGCCTCAACCGGATGGGTATCTGGCGGCACTCAACTACCCGATTCGAGACTATTCAGCAACCCAGGGTCCACGGCAGTATCGGCGCGGAGTCTATGTCCACTGGCAGCGAACTTTCCTGCATCCCAGCCTGATGACCTTCGATGCGCCGTCGCGAGAGGAGTGCACCGTGAATCGGGTGAGTTCCAACACGCCGCTGCAAGCGCTGGTTCTGCTCAACGACCCCATCTTCGTGGAGGCGGCAAAGGCTTTGGCGCAGCGCATGTACGCCGAGAAGACGTTTGCGGGACGAATCAATTTGGCTTATACAAGTCTACTGGGCCGTCCGGCGACGCAAGCGGAGATTGAAGTGCTGCGAGGTCTTGACACAAAGACGCGGGCGCAACTGACGCCCGCCACGGCCGCCGACTTACTCCGCGCCGGTGAAACGCCCCAAATCGCCGCGGACGAGCAGGAACTCGCCTCCCTGATGACGCTGGCCCGCGCCATCCTGAACTTACACGGAACAGTAACCCGGAACTAGCTGACAAGGAATTAGTGATGACTCCACTCCACCGTCGCGCCTTTCTCGGCCGGACCGCCGCCGGCTTCGGACTGACCGCGCTGCAATCGCTGCTGGCTACCAATACTGCGCACCACAAAGCCAAGGCCAAGCGCGTGATCTTTCTCTACCAGGCTGGCGGGCCATCGCACCTGGAGGTCTTTGACCACAAGCCTAAGCTCGCCGCGATGCACGGCCAAGGCATGCCGGAGAGTTTCACCAAGGGCCAGCAGATTGCGCAGTTACAAGGCAAGGCCCTGCTGTGCTTCGGGCCGCAGCATCCGTTTCAGCGTTACGGCAAGTCCGGCACCGAAATCTCTTCCCTGCTCCCCAAGATGGGCAGCATCATGGACGATGCATGCCTGATTCGTTCGATGTGGACAGAACAGATCAATCACGATCCTGCACATACCCTGATGAACACGGGTTCGATTCTCGCGGGGCGTCCGTCGATGGGCTCATGGTCGGTCTACGGGCTGGGGACGGAGTCGGCGGACTTACCGGGTTTCGTCGTGCTTGTCTCGAACGGCAAAGGGGGGCAGGCGCAGCCGATCGCAGCGCGCCAATGGTCGGCCGGAATGCTGCCTTCGAAGTATCAGGGCGTTAAGTTTCAATCGATCGGCGATCCGGTGCTCTATCTCGAGAATCCGCCGGGCATCAATGCCCGGATGCAGCAGGATTCAATTCACGCCATCACGGCGCTGCAGCGGCTGGAACAACAGGCCCTGGGTGACCCTGAAGTGCAGACTCGCATCGCACAATACGAGATGGCGTATCGCATGCAAACAAGTGTGCCCGGCTTGATGGATTTCGGCAGCGAACCGGCCAGCGTGATGGAAGCCTACGGAGCCAAGCCCGGCGACGGATCGTTTGCCTCGAACTGCCTGCTTGCCCGGCGACTGGCCGAGCGCGGCGTTCGTTTCATTCAGCTCTATCATCGGGATTGGGACCATCATGGCGGCTTGAAGAAGGGCGTAGAGCTCAAGGCCGCCGAGGTGGACCAAGCCACGGCCGCCCTGATCAGCGATCTGAAGCAACGCGGCATGCTCGACGACACACTCGTCGTTTGGGGCGGTGAGTTCGGCCGCACACCGATGTCCCAAGGTGGCGACGGGCGCGATCACCACATCAAGGGTTTCAGCTATCTGCTCGCCGGAGGCGGCATCAAGCCGGGGATTACTTACGGCGCCACCGACGAGTTAGGTTACGAGGCAGTGGACCAACCGGTGAGCGTCCATGACTTCCACGCCACTATGTTGCACTTACTCGGCATAAACCATTTGCGCCTCACAGTGAAGTATCAGGGGCTCGACGTACGGCTGACGGGGATCAGCGGCGAGGTCGTTAAGGGAATTCTGGCGTAATTCCGCGTCAACGCGACGCTTCGATTGATTCGGCTAGGTCGGCCCATTCTGCCTCAAGTGGAGCGAGCTTTTCGCGGCGCGCTTTGAGTTCATTGCTGATGCGCTGCGTCTCTTCCACGCTGACGAAATTGGCCAGTTGGCGTTCGAAATCAGCGATCTCATCTTCAAGCGCGCCGATCTTCTGCTCCAAAGAGGACGCTCGATTCTCCAGCTTCTTGAGGGCCTGCGGGTTGAGCCGCGCCTTGTTCTCCACGGCGACGCCGACGGCGGGAGCAAAGACGGTCTCGGCAACCGGCACCGCCGTTGCCACGCTCGAGTCGCGTTGCTTACGCCAGAGATAATCCTCGTAGTTACCCGGAAACACGACCACCTCGCCACCGCCGATCTCAATGACGCTGGTGGCCAACTGGTCAATGAAGTAACGATCGTGAGAGACGAAGACGACAGTGCCGGTATACTCGCGCAACGACTCAAGCAAGACGTCCTTGGCGCGCATGTCAAGGTGATTCGTCGGTTCGTCGAGAAGAATGAAGTTCGACGGTTGAAGCAGCATCTTGGCGAGCGCATAGCGGTTGCGTTCACCACCGGAGAGCACCTGGATCCGTTTGAAGACGTCGTCCTCGGAGAAAAGAAAACAGCCCAACAACGACCGAAGCTCGGTCATCGTCTTGCGCGGGGCGGCCTCCTGTAAGTCGTCGAGCAAGCGCGACTCCGGGTTGAGCGCCTTGTATTGATCCTGCGCAAAGTAGTCCACTTCGACATTGTGACCGAAGGTGAGCGTGCCTTCGGACGGCTCTTCAACGCCCGACAGCAGCCGGATCATCGTCGACTTCCCCGCCCCATTCACTCCGACCAACGCGATGCGGTCGCCGCGTTCGATGTTGAACCGCGCACCAGAGAAGACCGACTTTTCGCCATAACGTTTGGCGACATCTTTCACCTCCACCACCACCCGGCCGCTGGATTTAGGCTGTGGGAAGGAGAAGTGAATCGCCTGCTCTTCGTCGGGAATCTCAATTCGCTCGATCTTCTCGAGTTCCTTGATGCGGCTCTGCACCTGCTTGGCCTTGGTCGCCTGGGCACGGAAGCGGTTGATGAAGGATTCTAGCTGCTCGATCCGCTCTTTCTGGTTCCGGTAGGCCGCCTTCAACTGAATCAGGCGTTCCTCTTTAAGCGTGGTGTACTTCGAGTAATTGCCGACATAGATCGTCACGCGCTTATTCCAGATCTCCGCGATGCGCTTGATCGTGGCGTCCAGGAAGAAGCGATCGTGCGAAATCAGGACGAAGGCATTCGGGTAATTTCCCAGATACTCTTCGAGCCAGTTTCGGGCCTCAAGGTCCAGGTGATTGGTCGGTTCGTCGAGCAAGAGAATATTCGGCTTCTCGAGAAGTAACTTGCCGAGCGCGATGCGCATTTGCCAGCCGCCTGAGAACTCCTCGGTGCGGCGGGACCAATCCTCTTTGCTGAAGCCCAGGCCGGTGAGCACCGCGCCCACCTGCGAATCAAGAGAATATCCGCCAGAGTGGCGAAAGATGCTATCGATGCTTTCGAAGCGCTCGGCGATTTCGGCATACTCCGCGCTCATGGGATCGACGTCGGACATGCGGTGCAGTAACTGCTCCTGCTCTTGTTCGAGATCGCGCAACTTGTCAAACACGGACATGCATTCTTCGAAAACCGTGCGGCCGGTCATCGAAAGGCCGTCCTGCGGCAGATAGCCGATGCGGATACCCTTTTGTAAGTTCAGTTCACCCTGATCGAGCGTTTCGAGGCCGCCAATAATCTTTAGCAGCGTGGATTTGCCGGTGCCGTTGGCGCCCACCAGGCCGATACGGTCCTGGGAGGTGATCATCCAGTCGAGGCTTTCGAAAAGAACTTTGTGCGCGTAGCGCTTGCCGGCGTTTTGTAATTGAATCATTCGGAGACGTGATGACGAAGAGTGCGGCCAGGCCGCTGATTGGTGAGTTGATCGCGTTCGAGCACGGGAACGCCATTCACCAGAATGAGTTCGAAGCCCTCGCTATAGGCGTGCGGAGCCGCGAAAGTGGAGAGATCTTTGATACGCGTCGGATCGAACAGGACCAGGTCGGCAGCCATGCCCGCCTGCAGAAGGCCTCGATCCCGGAAGCCAAAAGTACGCGCGGGTAGCGAAGTCATGCGGCGGATGGCATCTTCGAGCGGAATTACGCCGCGCTCGCGAACGTACGTGCCCAGGACGCGAGCATTAGTGCCATAACTGCGCGGATGGGGATTCCCGGACCCGAGTTCGCGGACGCCTCCGTCGCTCGCGACCGCCGTAAAGGGGTAGCGGAGGATTCGATCGACATCGTCGTCGCTCATCACGTGATAAACCATCGACGGATCGGCTTCGACGAGGATATCGAGGACGGTGTCCGCCTCGGCTTCCGCGTTGGCGGCGCCACCGCGGAGGCGGTTCACTTCAGTGATGGTCTTGCCTTCCCAGTCCTTGTGCGCAGAGTAACTGGCGATGGTCGCGTAGGAGTAATCAGTCAGTCCCCGGCCCCGCAACATTTCGAGCATTTCACGCTTAATCTGGGCGCGAGTCTGCGGTGCCCGAATTCTTTCGGCCAGCGCGGTACGTCCACCGGCCTGCGCCCAAGCCGGCACGCGAATGCTGAGGCTGGTGCTGGACCGCGTGTAAGGATATTGATCGACGGTAACGTCGATGCCAGCGGCGCGGCTCGTGTCTAGCAAGGAGATCATCTTCCCGCTGGCGCCCCAATGCTTCTTCGTATCCTGCTTCAAGTGCGAAATCTGGACGCGAATGCCGGACTCCCGACCGACGTTGATGATCTCGTTCATCGCGTCAAGCACGCGCGCGCCTTCGTCGCGCATATGTGATGAATAGACACCCTGGAAACCGGCGACCACCTTCGCCAGGCGAACGATCTCCGACGGATCGCCGTAGGTGCCGGGCACATACTCCAGGCCCGTAGAAAAGCCGACGGCGCCGTCGCTCATCGCTTTCCGCATCAGTCCTTCCATGCGGCTCAGTTGCTCCGGCGACGCAACCTCTTTGCCGCGGCCCATCACGGAAATGCGTACGGTGTTGTGGCCGATCAGCGATGCGACATTAACGGCGAGTCCGGCCTGATCGAGTTTCTTGAACCAGACCGATAAGTCGAGTTCGGAACTACCGCAATTGCCGGTGATGACCGTCGTGACGCCGTCGCGGAGAAAGTTATCGGCGCGAGGGTTGTTATCGATGCCGCCCTCGACGTGCGTGTGGACGTCAATAAAGCCAGGGGCAAGCACCTTGCCCGCGGCGTCCACCGTCCGCATAGCGGACTTCGCCGCCAGCGCTCCGATCGCCGCAACACGGCCCTCTTTCACACCGACATCGGCGCGATACCAAGGGTTGCCCGTGCCATCCACGACGCGGGCATTGCGAATCACCAGGTCGAAATCGGCCGACAGCGCCAACAGCAACAACGAAGAAAGCATCAGAAGCCGTTCGTCATTCGATACTGCTCAATGAGCGAGTATTCCTGATCGGACAACCGGAAGTCGAGCGCCCCGATGACGCCATCCACTTGCTTGGCGCTGCGCACGCCCACAATAGCCGCGGACACCGCCGGATTGTGCAGCGTCCAGGCCACGGCCACTTCGCCCGGAGTACGTCCGTGCGAGTCCGCAATCCCGCGCAATACTTCCACGAGTTCGAGGTTCCGAGATAGGTTCGGTTCCTGGAAGGCCGGGTTACGACGACGCCAGTCGTCAGCGGGAAGGTTCTCGGCCCGTTCCTTGGTCATCGCACCGGTGAGCAGACCGGCCTTCATCGGCGAATAAACCAGGGTGCCGATGTTCTGGCTATGGCAATACGGCAGAATCTCGCTGGCAATCTCCGGCGAGATCATCGAATAGGGCGGTTGCAACGAGGTAATCGGCGCGATCGCTTGCGCACGTTTGAGTTGCGCCACGCTGTAGTTCGAAACGCCGATCCAGCGCACTTTGCCTTGCTTCTGCAGTTCGGCCATGGCGCCCCAGCCCTCTTCGATATCTTCGTCGGGTTCCGGCCAGTGCATCTGATAGAGGTCGATGACGTCGACGCCGAGGCGCTTCAGGCTGTTCTCGCACTCCTCGATCACGGAGTCATGCTTGATCACCTTGACGATCTCGCCCTTGTCATTCCAGCGCCGTGCGCACTTAGTGAAAATGTATGGCTTCTGGCTCAGGCCTTGGATGGCCCGGCCCACCACTTCTTCGGAATGGCCGAAGCCGTAGACCGGCGCGGTGTCAATCCAGTTGACGCCGCCGTTAATCATGGCTTGAATGGCGGCCACGGAATCGTTGTCGTCCTGCGCGCCCCAGGCAAAGGCCCAGCCGCCGCCGCCAATGGCCCAGGCACCCACGCCAATGGCGGTGAGGTTGAGGTCGCTATTTCCAAGTTTGCGAAGTTCTGACATGGTTCTCTCTCTTAGTGTAGTCCGTGACCTATTTTTCCCAACGCAAGCCCACACGCCACAAACGCGGCGGACCGATTTGGGCGGCCGGCGTAAAGCCGGTTAGGTAGATGCGATCAAGAACGTTTTCGACCGCCAAGTGCACGGCCAACTGATTATTGACCTGCTGGCGCAGGACACCTTGGACGGCGGCGTAGCCGGGCAGTAGTTGAGTGTTACGGTCGTCCTCAAACTGCAGCGACGCCGAACGGATACTGGCCGTGGCTGACGTTCGGCGCCAATTCCAGGTTAACTGGCTGGAGCCCTGGTGCTTTGCCACTTGCGGCAGAAGAAGCCCCGTGGAGAAGCGCGAATCGACGAAAAGGTAGGAGCCGTCCCACCGAAAAGCGCCGAACTGGTGGCGAAGGTCGAGTTCGATGCCGCGGCTCAACGCCGATCCGGCGTTCTGGCGCTGGCGGGTGATCAACGCGGGCGTAGAACTCAGGGTGACGTTGGTGATGATCTCGCTCAAGTCGGTACGGAAAAACGTGAGACCGGCTCGGGAGCGTTCGCCCACCCAGTCAGCGCCGACCTCCGCGCTAAACACGGTTTCCGGTCGCAGCCCCTCGTTCGCCCGGGTAACCGCGTTGCCCGCTCGGAATTCGCGATACAGCTCATTCAAGGTGGGAGAACGCAGCGCCCGATAAACGGAGCCTCGCGTCCGCCATTGCCCGCGCCCGTAAGTAAAACCCGCGCTTGGCGAGAAAAACTGACTTCGATTCGAAAGGCCAGTAAGCTGTTCACGCGCACCCGCAAAGAGCCGTAGATCCTTGTAACGGAAATCGGTTTGGCCGAAGAAGCCACGCTGGTTGATCGTGCCGCCGCCGGTGCGCAGGCCCGTGGGATTGAGAAAGTCGTAACTGACGCCGTTGACGCGATTCATGTCCGCGCCAAAGACACCCTGAAAAGCGGACGAAGTGTGCCGGAAGACCACCGAGCCGCCGCCGGCTTCCGCGGGCACGCTCTGCCGGAAGGTGAGAGTTTCGACGTTGCGGCCGGCTCCGATGGCCGAGAATCCAGCGCGATACTCCTGCCGCATGTAAAAGCCGGTAACGGCCAGGGAATCACGGCTCCACTCCCGGGAGTAGTTTCCGGCGAGGCTACCAATGGAGGTGGAATTCGTCTGAATCACCGTGCCGTTCGCCCGGTTCTCGGCAAGGACGTCGAACTTCATGCCGATGCGATGAGCGCCGCGCGTATAGTCGACCCGCGTATCGCCGGTGACGAACTCAACATTGGCGGGCGTATCAATGCGGCCGCGAATCGTGTCCGGGACGATGTAGTAGCCATCGAAGCGGAAGGCACGTGCCTGAGCGCCAAAGCCCCAGTTGCCAATCCGGTCCCAGTATCCGGCCGAGGGCATCACCTGCCCGCGATTGCCACCTTCAATGCCGGCATAGTAGTGGCGGGCATCGATAGGCTTGGAAAAGAGCGCGATGGAACCGGACATGGCGCGGTCACCGAAGACGGAGGTACTGGCGCCGCGCGTCACCTCAATCTGGTTTACCGATTCCGGCGCGACGCGGGTCCAATAGACCCAGCCGCCAAACGGGTCGTTCAACGGCACACCGTCCCACAGGACGAGGGTGCGGCTGGCTCCGGTGGAGCCGAGTCCGCGTAGCGAGATCCCCTGCGTGGTCGGGTTGGCCGTCAGTCCGGAGGAACGGCGGAAAAGCGAAAATCCCGGCACTTGGCGTAGCCGGTCATCCAGGTTGACGCCTGGAATGGCCTGGACCTCCGGGGCTCCGAGAATCGTCATCGACGCCGGCGCCTCCGCCTTCACGCTGCCCAGGACGGTGATCTCCGTCTTCACCCGTTCAGGTTCAGGCGGCGGTGTTTGTGCCAGCAGCGTTAGCGTGGACAGGATTGTCCCGGCGAAAAGTGACTTCAAGAGGTGGTGCATCATCGGTGGAGTGGGCCTGGCCAGCATCGGGAGATCCGGGAGCGAGGGGCTCCACGAGCGCCAGATACCTGAGGATAGTATAAACGTCGCCGTCCTCCGGAGTGCGCAAATCCACACGTTGAGTGCGCAAACGGATGTTCGCGCCCCGTTGATTCAGGCTCCAGGCGAGGTAGGCACAGCCCTCAACGGCGTTTTCGAACCAGTCATCGAAGTCGGGGCCGTTGCGCTCCAAATCAAGCGTCAACTGGACCAGCGGCTCCTGGGTCTGGGTAAACTCCCGCACCTGAAGTGACCCGGTGTGCGCGGTAGATTTCCAGTCGACGCGCCTGGCGCTTTCACCGTGCTCGTAGGGGCGCAGCCGGTAGAAAT
>JALHNI010000027.1 GCA_022843605.1 Bryobacter sp. | reverse complement strand
CGCAGCGCGGCTGCGGGACGGCCGAGTTGCGGGCTGTAGTGCGGGTAGTACCAGTAGAGATCCTGCCGATCCAGCTTTTGTCCGCTCAGCAGCGGCAGAATCGAGCGGCCGTCGGCGACGGGCATGCGGGCACCGGTGATCTCGGCCAGGGTCGGCGCAAAATCGATACTGGAGACCGGAGTATCGCAGACGCTGCCGGCCTTCGTGACGCCCGGATAACTCACCAATAAGGGCACCCGGATGCCGCCTTCGTAAACGTGCCCTTTTCCCGCGCGTAGAGGCAGGTTCGAAGTTACCTGAGTGTTCTTCCATTCACGGGACGAGACACCGCCGTTATCCGAAGTGAAGATGACGATGGTGTTGTCGGCGAGCTTCAGTTCGTCCAAAGCTTGTAGCACGCGACCGACGCTTTCATCCATGCTTTCGATCATCGCCGCGTACTCGGCGTAGTTCTGAGGCTCCTTTGGATTACTCTTCGCCTGATACTTGGTGACCAAGTGGGGCTTGCCTTCAATCGGAGTATGAACCGCGAAGTGGGCCAGATACAGGAAGAAAGGCTGCTGTCGATGATCGCGAATGAAGTCGACGGCCAGGCTGGTGAGGCGATCCGTCAGATAGTCGCCTTCTGCGCCTTCCAGGGGGATCTTCGGCTTCCATTTGGGATAGAAAAAGCTGGAGGTGGAACCGGCGGTATCACCGCCGTGAACGACGTCGAAGCCTTGTTGGGCGGGCAGAAAACCTTCCGGCCCCAGATGCCACTTACCGACGCAAGCCGTGCGATAGCCTTGGTCGCGCAGGGCCTCGGCGATCGTTCGCTCTTCGAGCGGCAGTTGCAAACGCACGGGCGGAGGCAAGACCTTGGAAAAGGGCAGCCGATGCGCGCCCTGGAGGTGAGCAGTAAGCCGCAGCCTTGCCGGGTGCTTCCCCGTCATGATGGCGGCTCGCGTCGGCGAGCAGACCGGATGCGCGGAATAGCCGTTGGTGAACTTCATTGACGCGGAGGCCAGCCGGTCCAAATGCGGCGTTTCGTAGAAGCGGCTGCCGTTATAGCCGGTGTCAGCCCAGCCATAGTCATCGATCAGGATAAAGACAATATTCGGCTTCTTACTGGCTTGAGCAGCGGACAGTAACGATGTGGAGACAAGAAATGAGCGTCGGGTCATAGAGATCCTAGAGGCGTGGACGAGGCGGCTTGATGACGGTCCAGGCGTTAACGCCCTTGCGTTTCGCCAAGCGGCGGAAGACCTTGTCCCCCGCGGTGACATAGAGATAATTGAGTTCTGGACCACCGAAGGCGACATTGGACAAAGAGCCCGGCTGTGGCTTGGCGAGAATGGCATTCACCCGGCCGGCGGGATCGACGATCTGCAAGCCGAAGTTGGAAGTGACATACAAGAAGCTCTCGGTGTCGATAGTAAGACCGTCAGCGTTGGAGCGAGGCGTCTGGTCGACCAGTTCCAGCCGGTGGAAGGGTTCACCAAAACGGAGCGAGCCGTCGGCCGCGCGTTGGAAGCTCCAGACCCAGCGGTCAGCGGAGTCGGCCACCATCAGCAGGCTTTGATCCGGGGACAGTGTGAGGCCATTGGGGAATTGAATGCCCTCATGCACGACGCGTTTGTTGCGCTGGGCGTCGATGAACCAAACACGCTTGGCGATGGGATCTGAATAGTAGATTTCGCCTTTCGCGGTGACGGCGAGGTCATTGGCGTCGGCGCCGTCGGCGATCACGGTCTCGGTCCCGTCCGGGTCAAAGGCGACAATCTGTTTGGGCTCACGGCGGCAGGCGTAGAGTTTGCCATCGGGGCCGAAATCGAGGCCGGAGACGAAGCCGGCCTTGTCCTTAAACAGCGAGACCTTGCCATCCACGGCGATCTTCCAGAGCTTGTTTCCCCGGGCATCGGTGAAGAAAACGTTGCCCACACGATCCACTGTGGGTCCTTCAGCAAAGGTATGGCCCTGGCTCAGCAACTGCCAGCCTTGAGACGCATCGACGAACTGCTCAATGGGGCGTTTGCCCTTGGCGATGGGCTTTGGATGGTCGCGCCAAATCCAGCGGAGGGCGTCGGGAAGAATCGCGGAGCCATGGATCCCGTTGTGGGCTTCGTTGCCGACCACCCAGGTGTGGTCATAGCCGGCGTAAGCCAAGGCGGACTGCATGTCCTCGTTGGCGCGGAACCAGCTTCCGGCATAAATACTCTGATCGTTGCGGCCGTCCTGCAGGAAGATGCGCAGAGCCTTGGGTTCGGCCTTGCGAAACAAACTGCTCAGCGTCTGCGCTCCTCGGAGGTTTGTGAAGCTGCCGATGTAGCTGATGACGCGGCTGAACTGATCGGGCCGGTGAAAGGCGGCAATCAAGGCTGCGCTGGCACCGGAGGAGGACCCGGCAATGGCCCGGTCATTAGGATCCTTGGAGATGTTGTACTTGGCGGCAACAGACGGCAGGAGGTCATCGGCCAGAAAACGCGCGTAGCGATCCGTCATGGCATCGTACTCAAAGCTGCGGTGGAAGCGATCCTGGGCGTCGGGTGTGAGCGCGGGCAGCACACCAGGGTTCACAAAGATGCCGATCGTCACCGGAATCTCGCCACGATGAATCAGATTGTCCATCACGATCGGCGCGCGGAAGCGGCCGGTTTCATTGATCCATCCGCCCCCATCCTGCACCACCAGAACCGCGGCCGGCTTCGAGGCTTGATACTGAGCCGGCACGTAGACCCAGTAGTCGCGCGTGGTGCCGGGGTAGACTTTGCCGGTAAGCGTGTACTTAGTCACTTGGCCGGCCGGCACGCCGGCATGGCGTTCATGATCGGGGCCCAGCGGATACTCCTGAGCGGGAAGCAGCAGCACGGCAAATGAAAGCAGGAGGTAGCGCATCAGAGACATACTATCGCTTTGCCCGATCCTAGCGATAGCCTCAGGCGATTCTGGCTGGCCGTAGATGCCAAAGCATAGATTCTTATGGGTTTAATTGAGAGCTTCAGCCCCACTTGGCGACGGACCCGGCGACGTTTCGTAATTCCGGCGAAGCCTTCCGTTAGGGTCCGGCATCGAAAGAGATAGCATTGGAAGGTTGGGTCGGAGCGCGAATTTCGCCCTCAACCGCTCAACGCAAGAGTTATCTCAGCGTGGCCGAAACGCCGCGCAATCTACACAGGAGTTACCCATACATGCTGGGAGTTGGTCAACCGTTTCCGAAGTTTAACTTGAAGGCGACCGTCAGCCTCGACAAAGACAAAGCGTTCGAGGGCATCTCGGACGAGAGCTATCCGGGAAAGTGGAAAGTCTACTTTTTCTGGCCGAAGGACTTCACCTTCGTGTGCCCCACCGAGATTGCCGCTTTCGGAAAGGCGAACGGCGACTTCAATGATCGCGATGCCCAGGTACTGGGCGGCAGCACAGACTCGGAATTCGTCCACCTGGCATGGCGGACGCACCACGACGATTTGCGCAATCTTCCCTTCCCGATGCTTTCAGACATTAAGCACGAGTTGTCGAAAGAACTCGGCATCATCGATCCGAATGCGGGCGTTTGCCAGCGCGCGACGTTCATCGTCGACCCGCAGGGCACGATTCGCTGGGTCTGTGTCAACGACCTCTCTGTTGGCCGGAACGTTGATGAAGTGCTCCGCGTGCTCGACGCATTGCAGACTGACGAACTCTGCCCCTGCAACTGGAAGAAGGGCGAAGCGACCCTTTAGTTGATTCAAGAGGACAGGCCTGTCAAAGGCCTGTCCTCCCTCCCGAAAGACCGATTATGACCTACGAAGCCTTACTTGAATCCATTCCTGACTACGCAAAAGACCTCAAGCTCAACCTCACGAGCCTGGTGAAACAGACAGAGCTTACGGAGCAGCAGGTGTGGGGCACGGTGATTGCCGCGGCGATGGGGGCTCGCCACCCTGGTCTCACGACGATTCTGCACGCGGAAGCGGCCAAGTTCGCTACGCCTGAGACGCAAAATGCGGCGAAGACTGCGGCGGCGATCATGGGCATGAACAATATCTATTACCGGTTCACACACATGTTTCAGGACAACACCTACTCGACCATTCCCGCGCGTTTGCGGATGAACGGCATCCGCACCCATGGCGGCGATCCGGTGGACTTTGAACTGTATTGCACGGTGGTTTCGGCGATCAACAATTGCTCCATGTGCGTCACTTCGCACGAGCGCGTTCTGCGCGAGAAGGGCGTTTCCAAAGAGGCCATCGCGGCGGCCGTGCGTCTGGGCGCGGTGATCCATGCCTTGGCCCTGGTGTTCGATACGCAAACCTTGTCCGCCTAGCTTTTATACCCACTCGGACAGAAAAAGGCGGTGAGCAAACGCTCACCGCCTTTTCTTTTTGGAGGTTCGTCGCGCTCAGTTCGCGGGAGCCATCGCCGCCGGGACGGCCCTCACCGGAGGTGGAGGCGAGCCGGCCGGAGCGCCGAAGCGAACCGATACGAGCTTTGAGACACCAGGTTCCTGCATGGTGACGCCGTAGAGCACCGCAGCCGCTTCCATGGTGCGCTTGGCGTGGGTGATGACGATGAACTGCGTCTGGTCCGACATCTCCTTCAGCAACTTCGTCAGGCGAATGATGTTCGGCTCGTCGAGCGGCGCGTCCACCTCGTCCAGGATACAGAACGGGCTCGGCTGGTACTTGAAGACAGCCATCAGCAGGGCCATGGCCGTCATCGCGCGCTCGCCGCCCGAGAGCAATAAGACGTTCTGAAGCTTTTTCCCCGGCGGTTGCGCGACGATGTCGATGCCGGACTCGTGTGATTGATCCTGATCGGTTAACCGCATCTCGCCGATGCCGCCGTTGAACAACACGCCGAACATGTGGCGGAAGTTGGTGTTGATTGCCTCGAAGGCTTCGACAAAGCGCTTGCGCGACTCGACGTCGATCTCCTGAATGGTCTTTTCGGTATCGCGAATGGAATCCAGCAGGTCCTGCCGCTGGGTATTGAGGAAGTCATAGCGCTGCTGCGCTTCGTCGTACTCCTCCAAAGCTTGCGGATTCACGGGGCCCATCGCTTCGATGCGGCCGCGAACTTCCTGATACTTCTCTTCGGCTTCCAGCAAGGCGATTTCGTCGGGCTCAGTCTCCATCTCGGAGGAGAGTTCCTCAAGCGAGGTGCTAAGTTCCTTGCGGGCAGTCTCCTCCAGGAAACGGAGTTCGCTGCGCTTCTGCACGAGTTCCACTTCAATCTGCTGGCGTTTTTCCTGTGCTTCGGCTGCAGCGGTACGCAGCACTTTCAGGCCTTCGCTCAACTGGTCGAACTCACTGCGCTGCTCGGTCTCAAGCTGATGCAGTTCGGCCACGCTGGCTTCCACTTCCGTGATGCGCTGAGTGAAACTGGCGGCGTGGTTGTCGAGCTCGATGTTGTCGGCGAGCAAACGGGCGCGCTCCACGCCGAGTCGCTCCAATTCACCGGAGAGGCGCTGCTGGCGAGCGTTCAATTCCTGCAATTGCTGATCGAAACGAGCCTTGGCGAAATTCGCCGAGCGCTGACGCTCTTCAAGGCCGGCCAATTCGGCGCGCAAGCCGGAGTGCTCGTCGTTGGCGCGCTGCAATTGGGCCTGCAAGCCGGTGAGTTCCTCGCGAGCGTGGGCAAGGGACTGTTCCAGCTCCGCACGCTGTGCTTCTTTCGCCTGCAGTTGATCCTCAAGCGCAGACTTCTGGGCAACGGCGCGTTCACGTTCGCGGGTGAGACGGTCCAGATCAAGCCGGGCCACCGACAGCTTCTGCGACGAGCGGGCGTGCTCTTCGGCCAGCTTGCGGTGCTCATGGCCGAGCGCCAGCGTCTCTTTTTCTTCCTGCTGCTGCGCGACGCGGACATGCTCGAGTTGTTCAGAAAGCTTCTGAATCTGGGCGTCCAAACGCTGCACCCGCACCTGGGTCTCCATCAGCGTGCGTTCGCGATTCTCGCACTGCAAGGTGACCTCGCGCAGTTCGCGCTTCAGGGCCAGCGGACCGCTGGAACTCTTCTTGCCGCCACTCACCGCGTAGCCGTGATAGCAAACGCCGTCAGGCAAGAGAAAGTAGATATCGGGGTACTGCAGGGCCAATCGCTGCGCCGCCTCGCGATTCTCGGTGAGGAAACAGCGCGAGAGCCGGGGCAGCAGGTCAGCCGGCGCGTGGGTGAGTCCGTTGGTGAGGCGCAGGACGTCGCTCAAACGCGCAATTATCCCGGTCTCCGGACCGACGGAGGGCATGGCGACAGCCCCGCGGTGGAAGTCCTTTTCCGGATTCGGGTGCACCAGGAAGGTGGCGCGTCCATCGAGGTCGCCACGCATCAGGTCGACACCCTGCTGGGCTTCGGGCCACGTCTTCACCACGACGTACTCGAGTTCCTCATGCAGGAATTCTTCGGTGGCCTTTTCGAATTGGGTATCCACTTCGACGAAGTCCGCGAGCACGCCCACCGGCTTCAAATCGCTGGCCTGCCCCTTGTCGATCGCCTTGAAGAGACGCTTCACGCTCTCCGTGGTGTACGAACGGTGCGAGATGATCTCTTCGAGCGAGTCGCGGCGGGCCTTGAGGCGAGACGCCTCCTGCCGGGCCTCTTCGAGCTGCTTACGCGCTTCGGCCGACTGCTGCTTGTGGTCAGCCAGCGCGGCCTCCACTTCCTTGCGCTGATCGCCCAGCGACTGCAGCTGCATCTGCCGCGTCGACAACTTGGTGGAGATCTCGGTCTTGATGACCTCGAGACGTTCGAGTTCGCCCGTCGCTGACTTTTCGTCACGCGCTAGACGCTCGGTATCGCGCGTCATCCCGGCCAAATGTGTGTCGATCTGCGCCAGTTGATTCTTGAGCGTTGAGGCTTCGCCCAGCATCTTCAGGACGAGTTGGCGGGAGCCTTCAAGCGAACGTTCCTGATTCGAAAGGTCGGCCTGCAGTTGCTGCTTTTCTTGCGTCGCTTCGGCGAGGCGGGCGCGGGCGGTTTCCGCCGCCAGCGTGATCTCGGCCACAATCGCCAACTGCGCTTCCACTTCAAGGCCGATGGAGGCCAACCGCTGTTCGATCGAGGCGGACTCGCCTTCGCCGTCGTTCAGGCGCTTCTCCATCGTGTCGACCTGCTGCTTCTGGCTCGACAGCTTACCCCGGGTGCGTTCCGCCTCCAGCTTCAGTTCACCCAGCGTCTGCCGGGCAGCGGTGAGTTTTGCTTCGGTCTCGATCGCCGCTTCGTAAAGTCCGGATTCGGACTGTTCCTTCTCGGCAACCTCCTTCGACAGCTCGGTGAGCTCCGTGCCGGCGACATTCAGGTCAATCGCGGTCTTGGCGGCGCTACGCTCCAGCAGACGGAACTTGCCGGAAAGCGCGAGCCGCAGGGATGTCACCATCTCAGTGCGCAACTCGGCATAGCGCTGGGCTTTGGCCGCCTGCCGCTTGAGGGAGTTCACCTGGCGGGAGACTTCCTCCAGAATGTCGAAGACGCGGTTCAGGTTCTGCTTGGCACTCTCCAGCTTGGACTCGGCCAAACGGCGCTTCGTTTTGAAACGTGTGATGCCGGCCGCTTCTTCGATGACTGAACGCCGGTCAGCCGGCTTGGTGGATAGAATCTGCCCGATGCGGCCCTGCTCGATGATCGCGTACGATTCCGGACCCAGGCCCGTGCCCATGAAGATGTCTTGAATGTCGCGCAGACGGGCCTGCTTGCCGTCCACCAGATACTCGCTCTCGCCGTTGCGGAACAGGCGGCGGGTGACGGTGATTTCCTTAGGCTTGGTGATGCGCAGGGGCTGATCGACGTGGTGGCCATTGCCGTTCGTTCCGTTCACGCCATTCACGGATGTGATATCCGTGGGCGCGGTGTCGACTTTGACGTCGTCGCTATAGTATTCAGGATCGACCAGCGTGAGCGTGACCGCGGCCATACCCATCGGCTTGCGGTCGCGCGTGCCGGCGAAAATGACGTCTTCCATGCGGGCGCCGCGTAGGCTTTTCGCCGACTGTTCGCCCAACACCCAATTAATGGCATCCGACAAGTTGGACTTGCCGCAGCCATTGGGTCCGACGATCGCGGCAATGCCGTGACCGAGGAACTTCATCTCGGTGCGATCACAGAAGGATTTGAAGCCTTGGATTTCGACGCGTTTTACTTTGAGCAAGGGGCAGTCCCTCTACTAAACAGGATACGGGGGAAGAGAGCCGACTTCTCGCCTAGGACTCTCACTCTCGGGGGGTGATCCAATACTAATGCGATCCGGGGTAAATCTCAAGCGGGTGGACCCCTGAATTCTGTGGGTATTCTGTGGACACCCCAACATCTGGTAGAGGACGAATCTGCCTGATTCTACAACACCTGGACAAAACCAAGCTAACCGTAACGGGTTCAAGGACTTGAACGTCGGGCACGCCAGGAGGTTAAATCCTTCGGCCCTAGGACCGCTAGAGGGTGGTCTTCACCTCGTAAGGGGCCAACGCGGAATCAAGGGTAGGTCGGCGCTTGTGCCAGTCGGTCGCCTGCTCGTAGGCATGGGCTAGGGCGAGCACTTTCTCCTCCGCCCATGGCGCGCCGGTGATTTGGAGACCGATCGGAACGCCGTCGGCAAACTGGCCGCAGGGAATCGAGATGGTGGGCAGGCCAAAGATATTGAATTGGCTCGTGTTGGCCAGTGTTGGAGGCAAGGGCTTGTCCGTTTCGACACGCTGGATGGCTTCGGCGATCGGATACGGCTTCAGCTTGGTGGTCGGCGTGACCAGGAGATCCACCGTATCAAAGGCTCTGACCACTTGGCGACGCAGGAGACGCACCGCCCGCATGGACTCGACATAGGTGGTGGCAGGCATCGCCGCTGAGCGAGCCAGGCCTTTGCGCGTCGCCGGCATGTAAGCGCCCTGCGACTTGGGGTAGTAAGGCAAGTGATAAGCGGCCGTTTCCGCACCGCCGGCGCCCGGACCGTAAGCTACTGCGGGCAGGACGACATTCTGTTGGCCCGCCGCCAACCGGCTGAGAACGCCCAGCGCTACCTCCACCGCCGAAGCGACCTCGGGGTCCAACTTGTCGAAGAAGCTGGCGCGCGGCACTCCCAGGCGCAAAGCCTTGGTCGGTGCGCCAATGGCTTTGGCGTAATTGGGCACCGGGCGATCAACGCAGTCAATATCGAGATCATCGTAACCGGCGATCGCCTGCAACAGGACGGCCGCATCGGCAACCGTCTTGGTGAGGGGACCTACATGATCCAGGGACCAGACCAGGGGAATGATCCCGCGAATCGAGGCGCGTCCGTAAGTCGGCTTGAAGCCGACCACCCCACAGAAGGAGGCCGGCGTACGGATGGAGCCGCCGGTGTCGGTGCCAAGCGTACCGTAGGCAAAGTCAGACGCGATGGCCACGGCGGAGCCGCCTGACGATCCGCCGCAATTGCGGTCCGGCGCGTAGGGATTCCGAACCGGTCCGAAGAACGTAACGGCGCTTGTACCGCCCGCGGCGAACTCATGCAGATTGAGTTTGCCGAGTAACACGGCACCGGCTGACTGCAGGCGCCGCCAGACCTCGGCATCCTCGGTGGGAACACGGTCAGCGAAAAGCGCGCTGGCGGCGGTGGTGCGAATGCCTTTGGTATCGATATTGTCTTTGAGGGCAATCGGAATACCGTGCAAGGGTCCGCGGATTCGGCCCGCGGCTCGTTCAGAGTCCGCATTCCGGGCGGCTTCCAGCGCGAACTCCGAGGTCACGGTGATGAAAGAATTCAGTCCGCGGTCGTACTTGGCGATGCGATCAAGACACGCCTTGGTCAATTCCAAGGAGGTCGTCTGCCTGGTGCGCAACGCCTCAGCCGCACCGAGCAGCGTGAGCTGGTGAACATCCGTAGCAGCAGCTCGGAGCGGACTTGCAGCGGCCAGTGAACTGGCCAGGAAGGATCGGCGGGAGACAGGCATAGATAATTTTACAGCCGAATCGATTGGCCTCGAGAGCGATGCCCGCTGACGGCCTAAAAGTTGATCTTCGTGCCGAGCATGATCTGGCGGGCGCTGCTCGCCAGATCCGCGCCGATACGTCCGAAGAGGGTGCTGGTAAAGGTCGCCGTGGGGCCGTTGAACGAGGGCGTGTTGGTGAGATTGCTGACGTCGGCGCGAATCTCCAGGTTGAAGCGTTCTGTCAAGGAGACCTTCTTCGCGAAGCTGGTGTCGAAGTTGATGAACATCGGGCCGCGCACGGAGTTGCGGCCGGTGTTGCCAAACTCGCCGGCGGCGGGCGCGGAGTACTTGCCGCGTTCCGATGGATCGAAGAACCACTTGAAGCCGTTCTCGTCGCGAACATTGCCCATCGTTCCGTCACAGCCGTTGCAATTGGCGAACGACTGCACGACGCTGTTGAACGTCGCGGCTCCGGAGTAAACGGAGAACGGACGGCCGCTCGTCCAGCGGAACAGCCCCGACACCTGCCAACCACCGATCAGGCGATTCAGCCAGGGGCCGGCATTGCCGCCCACTTTCTGGCCCTTACCGAACGGCAGTTCGTAGACGAAATTCGAGAAGAGCGAATGCCGGCGATCGAAGTCGGAGAGACCATAGTTGAGTCGGCGGTTGTTGATGTCAAACGGCGTGCTGCCGGCCGACTGGGCGTTGCCCGAACTCGCAAGAGTAAAGACCGGATCGAAGCTACGCGAATCGAGGCTCTTTGCCCACACGTAGTTCGCCGTAAAGCTCGCGCCGCGGGCGAATTGCTTTGTGATGCTGGTCTGCAGTGAGTGATAGGTTGAAAAATCGTTGGAATCGATGACGAAGAGTCCGCCCTGGAATTGCGGATAGGGCGAGAGGAAGAACGGACCCAGGCCCGAAGCGTCAGGGAGATTGGTGCCAGATTGCGGCTGCGCCGCCAAAGTGGCCGCCAGACCGCCTACGTTACCGAGAGCGAAGTTGGTGGCATAAAGACGTCGGGCGATGCCGGCACCGGTTTCGCCGGCTCGTCGACGGCTATCGGCACTGAAGATGCGGTCAAACAGTGCGCTCTCGCCGCCCGCCTGAACCGCCCGGAAGCCGTCCAGGAAGCCATTGCTTTGAAGGTAGGCCTGATTGGCGTTGTAGCCACCTAATAAATTGTGGGCGCGGCGGCCAATGTAATTCACTTCCAACACCGTACGCTTGGCGAGCTCGCGCTGAATGCCGAAGCTCCACATGTTGGTCTGGGGCGTTTCAAAGTTGGGATCGACCACGGTGTTCGAGTTGGCGCTAAAGGGAATCGGCGTCCGGAGTTCGCTGGGCGTCCGGGTGGTGGACAGCTCCGGAAGTCCGCGTAACCGCCCGCCGCCCGCACCGTAGGCGACGTTGGTGACGCCGAGGGTGCTACCCGGCATATTGGGAAGCACAAAGCTCGAGATCAGGAAGGAGGGCACCCGGTCATAGGCCATGCGGTAATTGGCACGAAGGCTGGTTTTGCCGTCGCCGAAGGGATCCCAGGCAATGCCGATCGAAGGTCCGAAGTTGTTCCAGTCGCTGTTCCAGAGCTTGCCGGGCTGCCAGGTCAAGTTATTCGCGGGGGCACCGCCCGCGACGGGAACCGCATTCGGCACCAGAATCGGCGTTGATCCCGCGGAGGTGGGAGCTTTGCGCGCATCGAGGCGCAGGCCGTAGTCGATGGTGAGATTCCTGCGCACCTTCCAGGTGTCCTGGAAGTAGAAATCGAACTCGTAGTAGCGGGCATCAAAATTGAACGTGCCGCGGACAAACTGATTGCCCTCCGCCACGAAACCCTGCCGCGCCTGGCCGACGCGGCCCAGCAGCGTATTGATCATCGTCTCAAGCGCGGGACGGTCGATGGCCTGCTGAATCGCCGCAGGAAGCCCGAACGCCGTGGGATCAACAGCGTTGACGGTGCGGTCGAAATTCACCACTAGGCCCGAGTTCTGCCCACCGACGCTCGACCGCGTGTCGAGGTGCTGCGTGAGCCGGAAGTTCAAACCGGCCTTGAAAGCATGTTTCCCCTTGAACCAGCTCAGGTTATCGACAAACTGCAGCGTATTCAGCTTGCGGGCATTGCTGAAGGTGTAGGCGATCGGCATCGTGTAGGCCGACTCGAAAGTGGGCTTGGTGAGATCCTGCACCGGATTCGGGAAGTCAAAGTTGTATTCGCTCCAACCGGAGACAAACTCATTGGTGACATTGGTACTGAGATTGCTGCGCCAATTGACCGCATAGTTTCGCGGCAAGCGCATGGTATCGACCAGACAAGGCGCGCCCGGTACCCGCGGCAGACCGCCGTTCACGCCGTCGCAAAGCGTATTCTGATAGCCCCAATACACACGGCCGAAAACGGTGTTCTTGTCGTTGATCAGGTGATCGACCTTCAAGGTGAGGTCGCGCTGCTTCTCGGTCTCAGTGGGACGAAAAACGAAGCCTGCCGTGTTGAGTCCGTCACCGGCATCGAAACGATTGGGCAGTGGCGTCTGGTCAATGAGGGCTTTCACCGTGGGATCGAACCCGGCGCGAAGTGGGTCGTTCGCAATGATGTTGTAGCTCGCCACCGGGACCAGCGGATTGCCGCCCGCATCGACACTGGCGCCAGCGACGCCCGCGGGCAGGTTCCGTCCGCCGGGAACATACCGGAAATTGCCGGCCCGGGCCTCCGCCGTGAGCACCGTCGCTTGCGACGTGACGTTGCGAATTGCCCGTAGTTCCTGCCAATTCGCAAAGTAGAACGTACGATTCTTCTTGATCGGACCGCCGATGCTGCCTCCATAGATGTTCTGCACGAACTGCTCTTTGCCGATACGGTTGAAGTTGTTCTGCCAGGGATTCGCGTTCAAGCGGGGCGTGCGGTAGAACCAGAAGGCATTGCCGTGCAAATCATTGCCGCCCGACCGCGTCACCATTGCCACCTGGCCGCCGCTATTGCGGCCACTCTCCGCTGAGGCATTCGAAGTGACGATCTTCATCTCGGCCACTGAATCCGGGTTGACGCGGATCGGATTGTTGCCGATGCCGCCGCCGGCGCTCACTTCGTTCATGTCGATGCCGTCGAGCGTGAAGTTCCAGGAGCGATCACGGGCACCGTTCATATGGCCGCCGCTGCCGTTGGGGCCGGAACTCATACCAGGAATCACGTTCAAAATGCTGGTGGGATCTCGCCGGCGAGTGGCCACGATCGGCATCTCTTTCATCGTGCGCTCATTTACCACGGGGCCGAGGTTGCCGCTCTGGCTGGTCTGTACCAGTTCCGCGGCCGAGGTAACCTCAACGGCATCGGCCAGTGCGCCCAGTTGCATGGACACGTTCACCGTCATCGGCGAACCCACGGTCAACTGGTTGTTGCGGGTAACGAACTTCTTAAAGCCAGCCGACTCAACCTCAAGCGTGTATAGCCCGATCTGCACGGATTCGAACTGGTAGTTGCCGGACTCGGAAGTCTGGCCTTCGAAGGCGACTCCGGTAGCTTCATTGGTCAGCTTGACCTTAGCTCCGACGACCGACGACCCCGTGGGGTCCTGGACCGTTCCCACCACCCGGGAAGTCGTTCCTTGGGAGAAGAGAAGAGCAGACAACAAAGGCAGAAGCACAAAATACCGCATCGTTACATCTTAACAATCACCCACGGAAAAAGCCTTCTCACCCACAGCCAATAGCGTCTCGAAGTGGGGATGGTCCTTCTCGCGGTGCACCGAAAAGACCTGGATGCCCTCAAATCCGGCTGAACGCAGAAAGCCATCCAGTTCCACCTCGGCGAAGCCCAGCCAGATGTCCGCGTAGAGTTCGCGGGCCTCCTCGAAGGCGTGACGCTTGAGGTCAAGAATGATCACCCGCCCTCCCGGCTTCAGGATGCGGAATGCCGCCGCCACCGCCTTGGCGGGATGCAGAGCATGGTGCAGGCTCTGGCTCAGAAAGACCAGATCGCAGGAAGACTCAGCGATCGGCGGAGACTCCAGGTCGCCCAACCGGAACTCCACGTTCGTGAGACCGTTTTTCCGCGCCAGATCGCTGGCAAACTCCACCATCTTGGGAGAGGCGTCGACGGCCACCACCTGTTTGGCGCGTCGCGCCAGGAGTTGGGTGAAGGTGCCCTCCCCCGCCCCAAGGTCGGCGATGACCATTGGCGGCAGCAGCATCAAAAGCGATTCGGCCAGCGCTTTCCAGGACCGTCCTGGGACATACTGTCTGCCAAATCGTCCGGCGAGTTCGTCGAAGTAGGCCCTGGTCTTGTCCAAGCGATTGCGCAGAATCAGGGCCAGCGCGGCCGCGTCCTGCTCCGTCTCGGGAATCTCGAGTGAGGATTCTTCAAGCAAATCAACCAGTTGCGGGTGAACTTCAGGGTCCAGACGATAGAGAATGTTTTTCCCCGAACGGCGATCCTCCACCAGTCCGGCTTGCTTGAGCTGCGCCAGATGAGTGGAGATCCGGCTCTGCCCCATGCCGAGCGCCTCCTGAATCTCGGCAACGGATAGCTCTTCCTTCCTAAGAAGTAGTACGAGTCTTAACCGGAGCGGATCAGACAAAGCGCGTAGAGATTTGACTATCGAACCCATTGACTTTTGGAACCCTCGTGATTATCCTATCAACATATCTTGATTTGTAGATAAGATCAATTTCATGAGCACAAACACACTAACCAACGTTGCCACAGATTTTAAAGTCGCCGACATGAACCTCGCCGACTGGGGCCGTAAGGAGATCAACGTCGCCGAGCATGAAATGCCCGGTCTGATGTCGATCCGGAAGAAGTACGCCGCGTCGAAACCGCTGGCTGGGGTCCGCATTACGGGATCGCTGCACATGACGATTCAGACGGCCGTGCTGATCGAAACGCTGGTGGACCTCGGCGCCGACGTGCGCTGGGCCAGCTGCAACATCTTCTCCACGCAGGACCATGCCGCGGCCGCCATTGCCGCCGCCGGCGTGCCGGTGTTCGCCTGGAAGGGCGAGTCCCTTGAGGAATACTGGTGGTGCACGTACGAAGCCGTCTCGCACCCCGGCGGTCTGGGACCGCAGATGGTAGTGGACGATGGCGGCGACGTCACGTTGCTGATCCACAAGGGCTATGAGCTCGAGAATGGCGACGGTTGGGTGAACACCCCTTCCAGCAACCATGAAGAGCAGGTGATCAAGGACCTCTTGAAGAAGGTCTACGCCGAGAACCCGACCCGCTGGCACGAGATGGTGAAGGAATGGAAGGGCGTTTCCGAAGAGACGACCACTGGCGTTCACCGCCTGTACAAGATGCACCAGGCCGGCAAGCTGCTCGTCCCGGCCATCAACGTGAACGACTCGGTAACCAAGTCGAAGTTCGACAACCTCTACGGCTGCCGCGAGAGCCTGGTGGACGGCATCAAGCGTGCCACCGACGTGATGATCGCCGGCAAAGTGGCGGTGGTCTGCGGCTACGGCGACGTCGGTAAGGGTTCGGCTGCCTCCCTCAAGGGCTTGGGTTGCCGCATCATCGTCACCGAAATCGACCCCATCAACGCCTTGCAGGCCGCGATGGAAGGTTACGAGATCACGACGATCGAAGAGACCATGGGCCGCGCCGACATCTACGTCACCACCACGGGTAACTGCGATGTGATCACGGTGGAGCACATGCAACACATGAAGGATCAGGCTATCGTCTGCAACATTGGCCACTTCGACAACGAAATCCAGATGGATAAGTTGAACAACCTCCCCGGTGTGGTCCGGACGCAGATCAAGCCCCAGGTGGACATGTACACGTTCCCGAATGGCAACTCGATCTATGTCCTCGCTGAAGGCCGCTTGGTGAACTTGGGCTGCGCTACCGGCCACCCCAGCTTCGTCATGTCGAACTCCTTCTCCAACCAGACCCTTGCTCAGCTCGATCTGTGGAAGAACAAGGACGTCTACAAGGTCGACGTCTACACCTTGCCCAAGCATCTCGACGAGGAAGTAGCCCGGCTGCACCTCGAGAAGATCGGCGCCAAGCTAACGACGCTTACCGATTCGCAGGCCGAATATCTCGGCGTGTCGAAAGACGGTCCGTACAAGCCCGAACACTACCGCTACTAAGTCGAAAGACGAAGTACAGCAAGGCCCGTCAGATCCGTCTGGCGGGCCTCGCTGTTTCTGAACTCACAACGGTAACAAGAAAGCCCCGCCTGAGCGACTCAGACGGGGCTTCTTCTTGTTGATTCGTTCTCTTTGCGACTACCTGGCAGCCCGCTTCCGCCGCAACCAAGCGACAAGTGCACATCCGCCTAGCGTCAGGCCACAGGTGGATGGTTCCGGCACCCCCGCAGCATAGTTGTCGCTCATGAGCCGTTGCACTGCATTTGCGCCTAGCACATTCACATAGACCACACCGCCCAGTTGAGTCTGTCCACTGCTCGCCGCCAGAAAGGCATTGGCCTGCGCCAGGACAATCGAATTGGTGGGATTCGACCCGCTGGTGCTTTGCTGGATGCGTCCGGCAACGAAGCCGTCGCCATTGTCGTGGACAATATCCCATATCGCCAGTTGTAGTGCCGCGCCCTGTTGCCGTTTCAGCGTCGCATCGGCTTGCGCATTGATGGTCGGCAGCGTGTTCCGCAACATCCACTCGATCCGGCCACCGCCGTTGATGCTGTCCTGCCCGAGCAGATTGACGTTGTGCGTTCCGTTGGAGATCAGCACAAAATAGTCAACACAAAAAGCGTCAACATTGTAAAGCCCATCAACAATCAGGTTCATCACGCCGGCCGGCACCTGCTCGTTGATCGTCTGCGTCGACGTCGCCAACTGGCCGTTCGTCAACATGTCACCGGCCTGATAAGTAGCCCGCATCCAAAAGCTAAAGGACCGCGCCGGATCCTGACCAGTAAAGTTAATGATCGAAGCACTAGCCTGAGCCACGGTGAATCCCACGAGCAGTGATAGGTACAACGCCTTAGAACGAATCATGTAACTATCCTGCGCTTTACATTCGCTTTCCATAATTAGAGGATCTCCTCGGATTCCCTAGAAAATCGCTTTAGTACGCGATTGGTACGTTAGTTTGTATCGTGATGCTAACGTACTAATTCTTCAGTCCGGTAATGGATTACGGGTACTAGGGAACGTTCACTTCAGCGTACTTACTGATGACTGAAGGGCTAAGAAGGCCACGCCCTCTCGCCCATCGTGATGCATGCTGCGAGGCAAGTCGTGTCGCCGGTAGTACCAAACTTTCTCCATAGTCAGTCCCGCGTCCTCGAAGACGCGCCTAAGGACCTGAGCATCGAGTAAGTGGATTGAGCGGGGGATCTGCCCTAGTCGGCGATGAGTGGAAACTTCCCTGGTATCAGAGACATAGCCCGGCCAGGATTCGCCCGCAGCCACGCGTTGCTCGTACTGGGGAATAAAGAGCGAAAACGGTTGTTGGTAAGGTGTCCCCGCATGAACGAACAACTTTCCTCCCGGCGCTAGCCACTGCGCGATCTTAGTTGCCCCTAAGGTAAGTTCGTCGCCAGTGAGAAAGTGCAGAACGTTGGAGGCATGCACGGCGCTCAAGCTAGCCGGTGGCAGATCGAAGTCAGGAAAGCGTCCGGGCAGCAGTTGCAGGCGCGGCTCGGAACCGGCAACCGATGCCAGCTCCTCTAAATGCCCCGCGTCCAGATCATTCGCGATCACACGCGCGCCCTTTGCTAGCGCAGCCAACGAGGCCACCCCGTAGGCCGCGCCGATATCGAGCGCGGGTCGACTTGACTGGCCACAGAAATCAACGAACATCTGGCTCAGCGCGTTCAACTGGTTGGAGGTCCACCCCATGCGATTGCGCGTGGCTTGCCGCCGATGAGGTTCAGGCATAGCCGTCATTAGAGCATGTAGGCTGAAAGAAGATGCGTTGCGCAATCATTGGAGCGGGAATTGCCGGTATCGCCGCGGCGCGAAAGTTGAACGAAAGAGGCTGGGCGGCGGTGCTCTTCGATAAGGGTCAACGTCCGGGAGGACGCCTCGCGACTCGGCGCCTCACGAGCGGCGCTGGTGAGGAAGGTCTCCTCGACTCGGGTGCCCAGTTTTTCACCGTCCGCGACGCGAATTTCGCCGACAGCCTTCGCCCCTTGCTTGACTCCAATGTCGTGCAGGTGTGGCACCGCGGCTACGAGGACGGCGATCCGCACCCGCGCTACTGCGGCAGCCAGGGCATGAACGCCTTCGCCCGGGCTTGGGCTAAGGGCCTCGCCATTCATACCGGCGTTCGCGTAGACAAGCTTGAAGCGATGGGCCGCGGCTGGCGCGTAATGGGGGAAGACTTTGACGCCGCAATTGTCACCGCCCCGGTCCCGCAGTCGCTCGAACTACTCCAGGTCACTGAGCATCCTGTCTTGAGTCAGGTCGCTTATGACCGTTGTCTCGCCGTTCTGGCGATCCCCACCAAGCCCGTATCGATTCTGGGACCCGCCTCCTGGCAAGCCTTCGATTCCGGCCCCATCAGTTTCATCGCCGACAACCGGCGCAAGGGTATCTCCGCGGTACCAGCGATCACCATCCACGCCGGCGGTGCCTTCAGCCTGGACCATTGGGATGATCCGAACGCAGTCGGCGAGTTACTGAAGGCCGCGGGCGTGGAAGCCCAAGCCATCTATCTGCATCGCTGGAAGTTCGCCAAGGCCACCGTACTGCACCCCGAGCGCTGCTATCGCGAACCTGGCGGACCGCCGCTCGTTTTCGCCGGCGACGCCTTCGCAGAGCCCCGCGTCGAAGGCGCGGTGTTGTCTGGATGGGCCGCCGCCGAAGCCGTTACCGTGACGTAATCACGAAGACGGCGACTTCCGCCATCAGGTTAGGCAGTCGCTCCACCTCGCGCTGCCCCGCCAAAAAGATGGTGCGCTCCACGGGCCAGTTTTCTTTGGCGCACAGCGTCTCGAAGTCGTCCACCGTCAGGAAGTGCAAGTTGGGCGAGTCGTACCAGTCATACGGAAACAGCCGGTTCCGCGGCGCGCGGCCGCTGAACAGATGCGCCAGCCGTACGCTGTAGTGGCCGAAGTTCGGGAAGGCCACGATGGCCCGCTTGCCCACCCGCAACATGTTCCGCAGCACCTGCAGCGGATGTCGTGTCTGCTGCAGCGTCTGGCTCAGGATCACGTAGTCAAAGGCCTGATCGGGATAGTCGTTCAGGCTCGTTTCGATGTCGCCTTGGTACACCGACGCACCGCGAGCGATGGCCGCCTGAACCAGATCCGGTAGCAACTCCACGCCCCGGGCATCGACGTCTTTGTGCTCCATCAGCCAAGCGATCAGTTCGCCATCGCCACAACCCAGGTCGAGCACCCGCGACCCCGGCGGAATGATCGCCGTGATGATCTTGTAGTCCAGCCGGCTCAGAACGTTTTGTACGAAAGGACGCTTCATGAAGCCACCTTCCGGCTCACATTGCGGAACGTGCGATCCAGGAATCCGCGCACTAGGTCCGTTTGCTCTTCCACCTCCAGCAGGAAGGCATCGTGGCCGTAGGTAGAGGGCAGTTCGCAGTACGCGACGTCCCGGTTACGGCCGCGCAGGGCGCTCACGATTTCCAACGACTGGTAGGTCGGATACAGCCAATCGGAGGTGAAACTAATCACCAGGAAACGAGCCCGAGTCGCCTCAAAGGCGGCACCCAGTGAAGCGTGCCCGGCCGCCAGATCGAAATAGTCCATGGCCTTGGTGATGTAGAGATATGAGTTGGCGTCAAAGCGGTCGACGAACTGGCTGCCCCGGTACCGCAGGTAGCTCTCCACCTCGAACTCCGCCGAGAAGTCGTAGCCGAGTTCGGCCCGCTGACGTAGCCGCCGCCCGAACTTTTCCTTCATCGAGTCGTCACTCATGTACGTGATGTGACCCACCATGCGGGCCACCGCCAGACCGCGCTTGGGCGGCTTCAAGCCGTAGTAGCCACCGTCAAGCCAGTCCGGATCGCTCATAATGCTCTGCCGGCCCACCTCGTTGAAGGCGATTTGCTGTGCACTGTGGCGCGACGTTGTCGCGATGGGGATCACACTGGCCACCGCATCCGGGAACAGGACGGCCCAGGCCAGAGTCTGCATGCCTCCCATTGAGCCACCGGAGACGCTCAACAGCCGCGTAATGCCCAGGTGGTCAATTAGCAGCTTTTGTAGCCGCACCATGTCATTGATCGTGACCACGGGAAAGGTCATGGCGAACGGCGCCTTGGTGATCGGGTTGATGCTGCCCGGCCCGGTCGTCCCGCGGCAGCCGCCCAGGACGTTCGCGCAAATCACGAAATACTTGTCCGTGTCGAAGGCGAGGCCCGGCCCCACCATGTCTTCCCACCAGCCCGGACGGCCATCCTCCTTGCTGATACCGGCCGCGTGCGCGTCGCCGGAAAACGCGTGGCACACCAGAATAGCGTTCGTCCGCGCCGCGTTCAATTCGCCGTAAGTCTCGTAGGCACAATCGACTGGCGACAAAGTGACGCCGCAATCCAGGGCCAAGGAGGGAAAAGTGACTATTTGTGTTTCAACGACCATCGAGGAAGGAATATCCATAGTTTATCGCCTCCTGGGCCCAGCCGTGAACTCAGTGTGCTAACTTAGAAAAAATCCCCCCCTACGCGATAAGGAGAGCTACGGTTGAACACAGCCATCCTCGCCCTGGAAGATGGAACCATCTTCGAAGGCCTCGGTTTTGGTGCGCCCGCTGAGAGTCAAGGAGAGGTTGTTTTCAATACTTCTCTCACGGGATACCAGGAAATTTTTACCGATCCCTCCTATGCCGGGCAGATCGTTTGTCTCACCAATCCTCAAATCGGGAACTACGGCACCAACGACCTCGACGATGAAGCCAAGCGCCCGTTCATCGAAGGGTTGCTCGTACGTGAAGTGAGCGACGCCAGCAATTGGCGGTCTCAGCAGGACGCCGACGATTACCTCAAACGGCACAAGATCCCGGCCAGCGCCGAGATCGATACCCGCGCCTTGGTGCGTCGCCTGCGGACCAAAGGCGCATTGCGCGGCATTCTCTCCACGATGCCTGGTGCCGATCCCAAGGACCTTATCGCGCGCGCCAAACTGATTCCGTCGATGGCCGGCCTGGACCTGGCCACCCGCGTCAGCACCAAACAGCAATACCCATGGACGGAGCCGATGCAACCTGCCTCGCCCTCCGAACTCCTCAAGCCCGTCACCGAACCCACGTTCAACGTGGTCGCCTACGATTTCGGCATCAAACGCAACATTCTGCGTTGTCTGGCCCACGTTGGGGCAAAGCTCACTGTCGTTCCCGCCGGCACTTCGGCCGAAGACGTTCTCGCGATGAATCCGGATGGGGTCTTTCTCTCCAACGGCCCTGGCGATCCCGAGCCGCTCGAATTCCAGGCCCGGCAGATCAGTAGCCTCATGGGTAAAGTGCCCATGTTCGGCATCTGTCTGGGACATCAGATTATGGGACTGGCCCTCGGCGGCAAGACCTACAAACTCAAGTTTGGCCATCGTGGCGGCAATCATCCGGTGCTGAATCGGCAAACCAACAAAGTCGAAATCACCGTGCAAAACCATGGGTTCGCCGTCGATCCCGAGTCGCTCAACCAGAACCAGATTGAACTCACCCACATCAACTTGAACGACCAGACACTCGAAGGCTTCCGCCACCGGGATTACCCGGCATTCTGCGTGCAGTATCATCCTGAAGGCTCACCCGGCCCGCACGATTCCCAGTATCTCTTTGACGATTTCGCTCGCATGATGCGCGAATGGAAGAAGGCTTAGCATGCCCCGGCGCAACGACCTCAAACGCATTCTGATCATCGGCTCCGGCCCCATCGTCATCGGCCAGGCCTGCGAATTCGACTATTCCGGCACCCAGGCCTGCAAGGTACTGAAGGCCGACGGCTACGAAGTGGTGCTGATCAACTCGAATCCCGCCACCATCATGACGGACCCCGAGATCGCCGACCGCACCTACGTCGAACCCCTCACCGTCGAGTACGCCACGGAAGTCATCCGCCGCGAGCGACCCGATGCCTTGCTCTCCACCGTCGGCGGCCAAACTGCGCTGAACCTGTCGGTCGCGCTCGCCGAAGCCGGCGTGCTGGAGCAGTACGGAGTCGAGTTGATTGGCGCCAAAATCGACGCCATCAAGAAAGCCGAAGACCGGCTGCTCTTCAAGGACGCCATGCGCAAGATCGGGCTCGCCACGCCGACCTCCATGCTGCTCACCGACATTGAAGGCGGCATCCGTTTCGCTGAACGCATCGGCTTCCCGATGATTCTGCGGCCCAGCTTCACCATGGGCGGCTCGGGCGGCGGCATCGCTTACAACCTGGAAGATTTGCACGAAATTCTGGGCCGCGGCCTGGAACTGTCGCCGGTCGGCGAAGTGCTGGCCGAAGAGAGCGTCCTCGGCTGGAAAGAGTTCGAGCTCGAGGTGATGCGCGATCTCGCCGACAACTGCATCATCGTCTGCTCGATCGAAAACTTTGACCCCATGGGCGTCCACACCGGCGACTCCATCACCGTCGCGCCCGCCCAAACCCTCACCGACCGCGAGTACCAGATGCTGCGCGACGCCGCGCTCGCCGTGCTCCGCGAAATTGGCGTCGACACCGGCGGCTCCAATGTCCAGTTCGCCATCAACCCCGCCGACGGCCGCATGGTCGTCGTCGAGATGAACCCGCGCGTCTCACGCAGTTCGGCACTGGCTTCGAAGGCCACCGGCTTCCCCATCGCCAAAATCGCCGCCAAGCTCGCAGTTGGCTATCGATTGGACGAGATCAAGAACGACATCACCCGCCTGACGCCCGCTTGCTTCGAACCCACCATCGATTACGTCGTCACCAAGATTCCCCGTTGGCAGTTCGAGAAGTTTCCGGGCGCCGAGTCCACGCTCGGCACCCAGATGAAAAGCGTCGGCGAAGTGATGGCCATGGGCCGCACCTTTAAGCAATCGCTCGGCAAGGCGATCCGCTCGCTCGAAACCGGCAAGAGTGCCTCCGCTGAAGTCTTCGATCCCGCCCTGATCAACACGCGCCTAATTACGGCCACTCCTGAACGCCTCGGTTACATCCGCTTTGCCTTTGAGCAGGGCCGTACTGTCGAGGATGTGCAGGAACTCACGCAGATCGATCCCTGGTTCTTGCGACAGATCGCCGAAATCGTAGCGGAAGAAAAGTCCTTTGCGGGCCGTAAGCTGGAAGATATCTCGAAGACGGAGTTACGCCGGGCGAAACGCAACGGCATCTCCGACGTCACCATCGCCCGCAAGGTGAACGCCGATCCTGATCGGGTTCGTGAGTATCGTAAGTCGCTCGGCATTGAAGCCATTTACAACCGCGTCGACACCTGCGCTGCGGAATTCGAAAGCTTCACGCCTTACTTGTACTCAAGTTACGAAAGCGAGTGCGAAGCTGAGCCGTCCAGCCGTAAGAAAGTCATGATCCTCGGCGCCGGCCCCAACCGCATCGGGCAAGGCATCGAGTTCGACTACGCCTGCTGCCATGCCTCTTACGCCTTACAGGAGTTCGGCGTCGAGTCGATCATGGTGAACTGCAATCCGGAAACCGTATCAACGGATTACGATACCTCCGATCGCCTGTACTTCGAACCGCTCACCCTCGAAGATGTACTGAACATTCAGGACAAGGAAAAACCCGATGGCGCGATCGTGCAGTTCGGTGGACAAACTCCGCTCAACCTCTCAATTCCATTGAAAGCGCATGGCGTCACCGTAATTGGCACGCAGCCCGAAGACATCGATTTGGCTGAAGACCGCAAGCTCTTCGGCGCCCTGCTCGACGAGTTGGGCATTCCCTCCCCCGCTAATCGCACCGCGCGCAGCGAACAGCAAGCCGTCGACGCCGCCCGCGAGATTGGCTATCCCGTACTGGTGCGGCCCAGCTACGTGTTGGGCGGACGCGCCATGGTGATCGCTTATGAAGAAGACACGGTGCGCAAGTACATGCGCGAAGCCGTTCACTTCTCGCAGGATCGCCCGATTCTGATTGACCGTTTCCTTGAAGACGCCGTCGAAGTGGACGTCGACTGCTTGTCCGATGGCGACGATGTTCTCATCGCCGGCGTCATGGAACACATCGAAGAGGCCGGTATCCACTCCGGAGATAGCTCTTGCGTCCTGCCCCCCATCTCGCTCGGCGCCAGCGAGCGCCAACAGATCGAAGATTACACCGTGAAACTGGCCCGTGGTCTGCGCGTCATCGGTCTGATGAACGTGCAGTACGCCATCAAGGACGGCACGGTCTATGTCCTCGAGGTCAACCCACGCGCGTCGCGCACTGTACCCTACGTCAGCAAGGCCACAGGCGTTCCGCTGCCGAAGGTGGCGGTCGGCTTGATGCTCGGCAAGAAGCTCAAGGAACTCGCCCATCTCACTCACGGACAAACATCTGGCGTCCTGCCGGTGCCGCAATTCTTCGTGAAGTCGCCGGTGTTCCCGTTTGCGAAGTTTCCCGGCGTAGACCCGGCTCTCGGGCCGGAAATGCGTTCTACCGGCGAAGTGATGGGCGTTGGTGCCAACTTTGGCGAGGCCTTTGCCAAGGCTCAATTGAGCGCCGGCACGCCGCTACCTTCCTCGGGCTGCATCTTCATGAGCGTCAGCGACCGCCACAAGCAGGATGCGGTCGAAATCGGCAAACGCTTCGCGGAGTTAGGCTTTGAACTCGCGGCGACCCGCGGCACCGCGGCCGTGCTGAAGTCAGCCGGCCTCAAGCCCAAGGTCGTCTTCAAAGTAAACGAAGGCCGCCCCAACGCGGTCGACTTACTCAAAGCCGGCAAGGTCCAATTGATCATCTACACGACGTCCAGCGCCGTCAGCTTCAGCGACGAAAAGGCTCTGCGCCGCGCCTCCCTCACCCATCGCGTACCCTGCGTCACAACGATCAGTGGAGCCAAGGCCGCGGTGGAGGCCTTCACCTCCCGCCGCCGCGACCCCATCCGCGTCTGGAATCTCCAGGAGATCCACGCACCGGCCCAGGTAACCTAGACCAGCTTTTTTGCCTTCACGATCTTCTCCATCACGTTGGCAAAGCTATCGATCTCCTCGAGCGTCGTATAGACGTTCGGCGTAATTCGTAAGCCCGAATACTCGCCTTCGGTCGTCACCGGTACCGTGAAAATCCGATGCTTCTCGAGTAAGTGGTTCGACAACGCCGCCGCGTCGAAACCACCTACCGAGACAAAGCCGATCGCGCAGCTCTGTTCCGGATCCTCGCTCGTCAGTAACTTCACCCCGGGCAATTCACGCAAACGATTTGACCAACGCTTCCGAAGATAGCGGAACCGGGCCGCCTTTCGCTCCGAACCGATCGACTCATGGAAAGTCACCGCCTCAGTAATCGAATTGCGTTGGGATGCCGGGTGCGTGCCGATCTCCTCAAACTTTCGAATATTCGACGTCATCGATTCCGGCGCCGCCATCAGCGGCCAGATCTTGTCGATCTTGTTCTTACGCACGTACAGCATGCCCGTACCGATGGGCGCCAAAATCCACTTATGCAGACTCGTGCCGTAGTAGTCGCAATCGAGTTCGTCGCGCGTAAAGGGAAATTGTCCGAAGGCATGCGCGCCGTCAATCACCGTCTCAATGCCCGTGACCGCGCCATCTGACAAATCTTCTTCACCGGAAATATCTGTCCCGTCCGGTTGGTGATGTGGCAGATGTGAATCACCTTGGTCTTTGGCGTAATCGCCCGTTCGAACATGGTGTACAGGTCATCCATCTTCGCTACAGGTACCGCGAACGGAATCTGCTTGAGCACCAAGCCCTCACGACGAGCCCGCTGTCCCCAGGTCGTCAGCATACGCGGATAGTCCTGATTCGTCGTGAGAATTTCATCGCCCGACTTCAAGTTCATCCCCAACTGCACCGTCTCGAGTGCTTCGCTGGCATTGCGCGTGATGGCAATCTCTTCCGTATCGCAGCCAAAACTCTGAGCCAGCCGTCGCCGGACGACTTCCAATTCGGGCCCCAGAATCCGCCACATGTAATAGGCCGGACCCATGTTAGAGATCTCGAGATAGCGTTTCTCAGTCTCCATCACGATCTTCGGCGACGGGCTCACGCCACCATTGTTCAGATTGATCATGTTGCGATCTACGGTGAAGGCATGGCGGATATTCAGCCAGAAGTCCTCATCACGGGCGACCGTATCGGCGGGTTGGCCCCAAGTCCCCTGAGCGGCGGCTTGAGCCTGAGAAATGGCGTTATTTTGGAATGCAGCGGCGAACGTGGCCGCCGCGCGAAGAAGGTTGCGGCGGTGCATGCCCAATTGAATCGCGGATCGGGGGCACGCGTCAACCGCGCTCTTCAATCACTCCTCGGCCAGCCGTGCCATCGCCATTCGTCCACTGCCACTCTTCATGCAATCGCAGCCGTCCATCCTCCAGCCACTCCGGCGTAGAACGACACTTCCCGGTGCGAATGCCCGCGGGTCCCCAATGCTGGTACCGCATGTCGAGCCGGCCGGCCGAATCCACGCGAGCCACCAGCGATCCGAAACGGACGGCGCCACCTTCGTAAGTCGCCCAGACGCGACTGCCCTCCTGCCGGTAGTGGAAGCTCACGCCGGGCCGGTTATCGCCGTTGTCCGTATTCTCCACCAAGCCAAAGACCCGGCCTTCGTAAGTCCAGCCCGGCCCTGGACCCTCTTCTCCTTCAGGCGCGGCTGGAGCGCCAAACGGCGCCGCAAACGAGAATGCCACCGGCGTCGGCCCATGCTCAGCCAGATGAGCGAGCCGAGCCTGCGCTTCCGCAAGCGTCGGCCGATGCCCCGCGGGCACCCACCAAAGCACCAGACTCGTCCTGCCCAAAGGCAACAGCCACTCGTCTCGCCGCCTCATGATCTCCGTATGGCCACTCTGGTAGACAAACCTCCGTAAGGCCTCGGGGCCCTCCCACACCGACAGCGTCGGTAACACCATCGGATCCGCTGGATCCAAGCCGCTCTCGCCGGAACGCCATACGAACCCGGCGCTTTCCTCTCCCAATTGGTTCAGTACCGGAATTGCCCGCACATACTCGAACATCTTCGGATCGTCCAGCGGCGCCTGAATCCGAGCCAGGTTGAACTGCGCCAAGTGGTTCCACATAGATGCATGATAAGAGGAATGCGCCGACGATCCTTTTTTGCCACCAGCACCGGAGCCTTCGCCATGCAAGGCGGACCGAACGAGGTCTACTCACGAGAGGAGCACGGCGGGCTCGTCATCGAGCGATCCCAGGCGGGCCAGCCGCACAAAGGCAAGGTTCTTGCCGCCATTCAGCCGCATTCTGACGACTTGCCCATCTTCGCCGCCGGCACCATCACCAAACTGATTCGCGAAGGCTACACCGGCCATCTGATTCGCATCACCAACGACGATATGGCTGGGCCAGGTTCCGTGGGCGAAACGGTTCTCGCCAATGAGCGCGACAACCAGGCCGTCGCCAAGGCCATGGGTTTACAGCGCATCTTCGACCTGAACTACAACAACCATTGGATGGACTCCGTATCCCGCGCCGAACTTCGCTGCCGCCTCGTCTTCATCTTCCGCCTGCTCAAGGTGGATACGGTCATCACCTACGATCCCTGGGGCCATTACGAGGAAAACCCCGACCACTACGTCAGTTCGGATTGCATCGAAGCGGCCTGTTGGACGGCTGGCGGAACCAAGGACTATCCCGAACACTTCGCGGCCGGCCTGAAGCCGCACAGTGTGCAGGAGAAGTATTATTTTGCCCGCTTCCAGCAGCGCGTCAACCGCATCGTGGACACCAGCGCCGAAGTGGAGCGCAAAATCGACGTACTACTCCAAAACAAAGCGCAAGGTCCGGCCGGTGAGGCAGGTGCTCAATTAAAGGCCCGCCTGGCAAAGGAAGGCCTCAAGCTACCGTTACTCGGCAATGACGACGTTGCCGCCAATCGCAATTACATTCGTGAGTTTGTGCTTGAACGTGATCGCCAAACCGGCGCCGCGCATTCGCTGGCCTTCGCCGAGCCCTTCCACTACATCGGCCCCGCGGCAGACCCAGTGGAAAGCTACATCCGAAAGAACGCCGTTCGCGCTTAGTGGGAAATGATGAACTCTTCAATTCGCCGAATCTTGCCGTCTACGAACGTACACCACAGCACAACGTCCAAGTCATAAGAGTCATTCGACTCCACCAGTCTGCCCGTTTCGTGAAACCGCAACGCGATCTCCTCCCCTTGGGCAACCATCGCCCGAATCTGCGGTTTCTGATCCGTCACCTTGGCATAGTTTGAGGCAGTCGCAGCCACCACAGCAGGACAACCCAACCACCGTCCATCCAACGCAGGAAAGCCGTGAATGTGCAGTTCGACATCGTCGGTCAAATACTGTGGCAGAGCGGCGAAGTTTCCCGTGCCGATCGCCTGGAGCACAGCAAGCAGCACACCTTGAGTCTCCGCTATCGGACTCTCCGCCAGTTTCTCCTTAAACCCCGTGAAATCGCGATCAGGCATCCTGAAAGGATACTAGAACTACTCGCCGGCCGAACCCGAATTTTTGGGAGCGCCGGCCCGCGTCAAGTGCAGCACAAACGGCGTCACCTCAAAGGGCATCTTCTCCCGTGCCGACAACAGCGTCACCGACCGCGCTTTCAGCAGCGTGAGTTGGTTCGACCACGGATCGGCTTTCACTCGCGAGCCCAAGGGCAAGGCCGCAATCTGTTCCATCCTCCCCTCCGCCAAAGCCGGAGCCTTCTGCGCCAGTTCGTTCAATCCGACAAAGGTCTCGCCCGTCGTCATCTGATTGCCCAGATTCGCCTGAATCAAACCCGGCAACCGTGGCGCCCGCACCGCGAGCGCCTTCAAAAACAGTCCGGCATTGCCCAACTTCTCCTGATAGGGCGACTTTTTGAGATACTCGATCGCTCGCTTCCCCGCCGCATAGGCCTCCGCCTCGGGCCGCCGGAAGCGAAATCGACTCAGCACTTGCGCGTCGGTCAACATCGTCCGGTTCGCGAACGCAAATTGCGTCTCTGTCCGATGGCCCAACGCAATGTGCGCCACCTCTCCCGCCAGCACCATCGCCAAACTCGCTTCATCCGGCAGTACATCGATCAACCCACGGCTGATCACAATTGCCCGGCCGACAGAAAACGTCTCGAGCGGAGTCGTCATTAATACCCGGCACTCGATATCGATGTTCAGATCGTTCGTGGCCAGCAAGTTATTCACCACCGCGTTCAGCACTTTGTCGACATCGCCCTTCGGCGCCAGCAAACCTGCCTTGTCCAACCGCTCCAACACGTTCTCTTCGGCCTGACGCTCCCACATCCGCTGACTCTCCAGCGGCGAGTTCTGCTTGGTGCCACCGGCATCGGCAACCGCCGTTTCTGATTCCACCAGGATGCTCGTGAGCTCGCTGAACTTACTTCCGACACCGACGTCGTAGCCCCAGAACCGCGTTTGCGCTTTAAATCTCGGCACGCGCTGTTTCGTCGCGGCCTGATTGGCGTTCTCAACATAGACATAGGCCGGTACCCAGCGTCCTGGAGAGACATTAATGCGCCAACTATCGAAATTGAAGTATAACTGCGCATTGGAACTCCACCGCGATACCTTCGCCGGAGTGAAGCTGCCGTTCAGCCTCACAATCCTTCGCTCGCGGTCCTCCACCCAAATCCGCCCGATGAAGCGCCCCGGCGCGTTCTCCGCCAAAGGCGAAACGTCAAACACCAGGCAGCGCACCTCGCCCAGAAACTCGCGCCGCACATACTCGAAACGGTAAGTCTGCCGGTCGAAGTTCGTCGCATCGGCAATCATCATTTGCGCGAATCCGGCTGGCTTAAAGACGATCTGCTTGCCGTGCGCTCGCTGGCGGGTAGTTGCTTGATCAAGAAAAGAGTCGTAACCAATTCCCTCGTCCAGACTCACTCGCCCGAGAAAATACTGGTCATCCAAAGGACCCTCGCTGCTTTCGTCAGGATCCATTTGTAAGTAGGTCTCAATAATCGGATTCAGCGTGCGCATCCGAACGAGAAACTCCTGCTCGTTCTTTACCACTTCATCAAGCAAACGGTTTACGGCTTCGGCCTGCTTCACGCCGCTTTGCGCGAAAGCGAGGGTGCCAAATAGAAATAGGCAATAACGGATCATCATAGTCATCCTTCCTTATGCAAGTTGAAAGCGAATCTGGATCATGGCCGGCGCGTCCACGGGACGCCCCGCCCGGCGCGCCGGGCGAAAGCGAATGGCCGTTGCCGCTCTCACCGCAGCCTCATCGAGCCCATGGCCCAGTCCCTTCACCACCGACACCACCTGGATCTCACCGGCCGCGCTGAAGACCACGCGCAGTTGTACCGTGCCTTCGATCCGCAACCTACGCCCCTCCTCGGTGTAAATCGGCTGCGGCTTTTCGAGAATCTCGAGACCCTCAAACTCCGGCGCGTCCACCTTCGCGATTGCCGGCTTTCGTGGCGCCCCTTCTGTTTCATCGAATCCGCCCCGCACCGTCCGGCGCATCGCCTTCACCGGCGTTGCTGTTTCTGACTCTCCGAAGCCGGCACCCGCCGTTCCCCGCGCTCGGCGCTTCCCGATCTCCTGGCTCCCCGCGTCGAAGCCCACCTTCGTTGCCACCGCCCGGGCCTCGACGGGCGAAACCGCCTGAGTCTCCAGCAACCCCACCCGAACCACTGGCCTTACGGCCAACGCCGGCATGGCTGCCGCCGGCAACATCGGCACCGGAACCGGAGTCATCTCGGCGGGCTCTTCAATCTGTACGCTCCGCCTCGTGATCTCAGGTAGTTTCAACGCCGTAGGCGAGGACGGCAGCAGAGTCTCCCGGGTCATGGCCGGGCGCTCAGCCAGCCGAGTTAAAACTCGCGCCTTTCGCACCAGGGTCAAGGGTTTCGGGGGAGGAGCGACTAGGGGAGTTACGGAGCGCACCATGGGCGCACGCCAAATCGGCCCGCTCAGTACGAGTAACAAAGCGATTGCACCCGCATGAGCTAAGATGCTCGCGCCGACAGATGCAAATCGCGGGCGATAAACGGAAGTCGATTGCTGCAATAGAGAATACATCGGTGATACCAAAGCCAGTCGCTTCAATGAGGCTTATCGGCACCCATTCGATTCTTGAGAATCCTGGGGCGATGCTACGCTGAAATTCTGCCGTGCTCGGAAAGACTGTTCTTTTACTCCTCGGGTCCATCGCTACCGTCACCGCGCAGCCGCCCGCCATCCTGCAGGAAGGTATCCGCAACGAAGCGAGCCGTATCCCACCGTCGCTCCCCGGCGGTGCACTCGCGCCGGGAAACCGGGTTCGGATCGATGGTCTTCGAATCTCTGATAGCCATAAGATTCGCTTACGATCGGGCGAGCGAGAGTGGACCCCAGCCGCCCTGGAAGCATCGCCTCGACACGCCATCTTTCAAGTACCGTACGACTTACCGCCAGGTCCTGCGGACCTCACCCTCACCAACAACGACGGTGAGAGCCGACCCTACGCGCTTCACGTTTCCGCCGCCAGCGGCGGCCTCTACTCCCTGAATCGCTCAGGCTGGGGTCCTGCCAGAGCCACTCGACTCACGCCTACAGGTCCAGAATCCATCGATCTTCTGCACCCCGCGCATCCGGGAGACACCGTCATGCTCCAGGCAACCGGAAGCGCTCAGGACGCGCAACTCAGCGTTGGCGGGATCAACGTGGCAGCCCGCTGGTCACCGAACGAAGAGGGGCACTCGACGGTCAGTTTCTCGCTCTCAGAGGCCGTCCCGGTCGGCTGTTACGTCCCCGTCCACCTCCATTATCGAAAGGGACTGAGCGGCAACACCGTCACCATCCCCGTCTCCGCTCGCGGTCAGTCGTGCCGGTCCTTCACGCTCTGGCCATCACTGGACACCAAGGGCAGCAATCTCCTGGCATTGCTTCTGATTGCCCGGATCAGTCTCCGCATCGGCTTTCCAGGACAGGCCGAGGTGCAGTTCACCGACGAGGAAGCCGCCTTCCATTTCTTTTCTCCTTTGGCGAATCCCCAACCCCTGGTGGTCCTGCCGCCTCCTGGTACCTGTGTTACCTACCACGGGTTGGCGCAGCAAGACTTTGGCGCGCGCAAGAACTTACTCGAGATGCTCCAGTCACGCCTGCCGGGTCCGGCACTGAACGCTGGCCCAGGAGTCGTTCTTCAGGGACCGGCAGGAGCCAGAACCATCCCTCGGAATGTAGATAGCGGAGATTACTTTGCCTTTCTCGGTGGCGAGCGGCCGGACTACTCCCGAGCCGTCCAGCCTCTGTTTCTATCGCCCGGACGCTATCGCGCCAAGTCAGACGGTACCGAAACATTGGGTGCCTTTGAAACGGAATTTCAGGTGCCTCGGGAGTTGCGCTCGCGGAGCCTCGCTCGACTCGACTCAGTTACTCGCCGGGAAGGCCTGCAGTTGCAATGGTCCGATGGCCCAAAAGACGCGCCAGTGTACTTACTCGCCGTCAGTGTGCGCCACTCCACCACCGCGTTCGGCGCGTGTCTCTGCACGGCTCCGCCCGGCAGCAGTAAGTTCTCCGTTCCCCCGAGTATGCTTGCTAACTTTCCCGCCACTGAACCCGAAGCGACATTGCCCCTCAATCTGGTGTTCCTGATTGCCGCGCCGGAACTTACCCGCTTTAACGCTACCGGAATCGACGCGGGCTTCATCCTGCCCTTCACCCTGACTGGACGCACCGTTGACTTTCGCTGATTACTGCACAGCAACTGTCAGATTCGGCTGGGAGGCGAGGCCCCCCACGGTCAGAAGCACAGGTTGACTACCACTCGCCAAATCCTGCGGCAACTGGATGTTCACTTGAAACAGGCCCGCCACCTGACCGGGAATCGCCCCGGCATAGAGAATCGAAGCATCGCGTCCGGCCACCGTGGCCACCACCGTTTGATTGGGCCTGGGAAACTCCGCGGATGCGATCTTTCCATCCACGCCGGCGGGCGATGTCTGGCCCTCACCGGTTCCGTAAAGCACGACGATCGAACCCTTCGCGGCCGGATTCGCAGGTGCATTTGGCGTCCCATCCTGGTTATAGATGGCGCCAGGCCCGGAGCCGGCTTGGTTCACCGAGAAGAGCCCCGGCGCAGCAGGACTCACCGGCAGCGTAATCGGCGCAGACCGTTGTCCTTTGTACTCCACCACGACTTGCACACTCGCCTTACCCGCGGCCGCATAAGGAACAATACCGCTCGATTGATCTTCGCGCACGTAAATCAATGGCGCCGCCACGCCATCGAACAGAAAGCGCGTCTCCGAGCGAACCGTATCATAGAGCCCACTGGGAGTAAGCGCTGCGCCGACGAGTTCCTTCGGGCCGGCTGCCGTGGTGAACGCCACGAACAACATCCCCGGTGCAATTCGAGCGCTATAACTAGCCGCGTTCGCAATCGACCTGATCGACAGAGTAGGACCCACCGGCTGGGAAAAACCTTCCAGCCGGGCCAGGAAAGCGTCGCCACGGAAAAACTGCGAAGCGCTCGACCCTCCGAAGTTGGCCTGAGTCGAGTTGCCGCGCGTGGGCAAATTCAGAGAACCTGTCGTACCGGCAACCCATAGATTGCCTGACCGGTCCAGGGACAAGCCACCGATCGCGTCATCCAGCGTTCCTCCCAGATAGGTGCCGTAAATTACGCTGGTTAACTCCGGGTTCAGCTGCGCCACAAAGCCGTCACCAATCGACTGGCCAACGAACGGCCTCGCCCGTCCGCCAATCTGCCCCTGCGCCGCGTCAGCCGTCACAGGCAGATTTGGCGACAGCGTCATGCCGCCGATGATGATGTTTCCGGATTGATCCAAAGCGATTCCGGTCGGGACATCGTCGCCGCTGCCACCGAAGTAAGTCGCTTGGAGAAGGCGAGCCCCGTCGGCACTCAATTTCGCAACAAAGGCATCGCCCCAAAGCTGATCGTCGTCAAATGATTCGAACGCTCCGTCGACTGGCCCCCGGTTTCGCGTGGAAAACGCTCCGGCCGTGACAGGAAAGTTCGTCGAGCTCGTCGGTCCGGCAACATAGGCGTTCCCCGCTGAGTCGATCGTTAGCGCGTTGATCAGGTCATCACCGCTGCCGCCCAGGTAGGTCGAATAGATTAGTCCACTTCCACTGGGATTCACCTTGGTCACAAAGCCGTCACCAAGATTGAAGAATTCGTTCCACAGATCAGACCGGCGCGATTCCCGTTGGTAGGCCGCAACCGTGACCGGAAAGTCCGTGGACAGCGTGTAGCCGGCAACATAGGCATTCCCCTGAGCATCAATCGCCAGCGAACGCGGAGCTTCCTCTCGCTGGCCCCCCAGAAGCGTCGAGTAAGTCAACTGCGTCCCGCCGGGATTGATCTTGACCAGGAAGACGTCACCTCGCCGAAGAAACGGCGTACCAAACCGTGGTAGAGTCGGCTGGCCAATGTTCCCCTTGTAAGTTTTTTGATAAGCGTTTTCGGTAGTGGGAAACGCACTTGAAGCGGTACTGCCCGCTACGTAGGCATTGCCCTGCGCATCCACTGCAATCGCATTCGCCTCATCGTCGGAAGCCCCGCCCAGGTAGGTGGCATAGACTATCTGGCTTCCGTCGGCGTTCAGCTTCGCCACAAATGCGTCACCGGCGGGAAACAGCTGGCCTGCGCCAGCGCCCGCGTATGTTCGCTGCGGAGCATTCGCCGTCACCGGAAAGTTTCGAGATGTCGTCATGCCCGCCAGGTAGACATTGCCGGACAAATCGACAGCAATACCTCCGGGCGCATCGTCACCGCTACCGCCAAGATAGGTGACAAACAGCAGTGCACCGGCAGGACTAAACTTTGCGACAAAGGTGTCACCGCCATTTAGTCCGCTCGCCTGGCCGCCGTATGCCGGCTGCGCGGCGTTGCGGCTCACCCGCAGTTCTTGCGAGGTCGTCAACCCGAAAACATAGGCATTGCCCATCGCATCGGTCGCTACTGACATCGCCGCATCGTTGCCCGCCGCGCCAAAGTACGTCGAATAGCTCAATACGGGATCGATCACCACCGGCCGCGCCGGGTCGTGCGGGCCGAGCACGAAACCCACGCCGTTTCGGCCCAGGAGCCGGAACTTGCCTTCCACCCGCCGGCCATCTTGAATCACGACCGGCCGATGCCAGTGAATCTGGCCCCCCTTCGAATCGATCGTCAGCGATCCATCCGCTTCAATCGCGAGTCCCCGGTGTCCACGGAGATCCAGTTGGACTTGCGCCGCATCCACGCCGGCCGCAAGTTCGAAATCGAACTCCGGCCTGGATTGCGCGCCGTGAAATACCAAATCGACCCCCGGATACAAATCCCGGTACCGCGCCCGCTCATATAGCGGCACATTCTTCTCCATTCGCGCCGCCGTCAGGTACTGTGCCCGGGCGGCCATCGGCTGCTCTCCTTGCAACCGCGTCTGTCGGCCCCAGGCGGTCCCCGAAAACCTTGCCTCCACCGGGTTCTGTCCCCCAAAGGTCCAGCAAAGCCGGTCAGGCCGAAGTGCCAGTTGCACCGGCCCTTGACGGCTCACGTAGATTCCTCCCGCGGCAGGCTCATACCAGACCGGCATCGGTACCGGCTTAGCGCTCAGCACCAAGACCAGCGTCAAGTAGATCAACAGCGCGGCTCCGGCAACCGGAAATCGATTTGAACGAGACATGAAAGTAGAGATCCTTCCAGTATGAGGTGACCATCCCCCGGAAAACATCACGCCTGGAAGTACACCCGGCCTGCGGATGGGCTACACCTCCACGCTCACTCTAGCTATCCCACCATTCTGCAGTGGCCGAATCATCCCACTCCGCAAGCATTCCGATGATTGGTGTGGCACGGCACTAGAGCCTGTGCCGTTCCCTGAGGAAGTGGCATGAACTGGTACGCAATCGTGGTGAAGCCGCAGGCGGAGCGGATCGTCGAGGCAGCATTGGCGCAAAAGAGCTACGAAACTTTCTTCCCTTCGATCTCAACCGAAAGGCGCTGGAGCGACCGCATTAAGCGCATCGAAACTCCTCTGTTCCCTGGCTACGTCTTTTGCAGATTTGATGGCGAGAGTCGCTTGCCCATCATGACGACTCCGGGCGTGCGGGAGATTGTGGGGTTCGGACGGCAAGCCGCGCCAATAAATGACGCCGAGATGTCGGCCCTGCGCCTGGTGGTGACGACCGGGGTGCGCGTCGAAAGCTGCGAGCCTCTGCGGCGGGGAGATCCGGTTGAGGTAGTCACCGGGCCGATGCGAGGGTTGCGGGGCCTGTTGCTGGAGAACAAGGGCGGCTGCCGCGTCGTCGTGACGGTGGAACTGCTGCAGCGGTCAGTTTCCACCGAAATGGATCGCGCCTGGATTCGAAAACTGGACGGGAAGCTGAGTATGACAGCAGGAGGATCGCAATGAGCATTTTGAAGCCGAGAAATCGTCTGGTGAACTTTCGCCTCACCGAAGAAGAGTTCGTTTACTTGAGAGAGGCGTGTGTGGCCCAAGGGGCGCGCAGCATCTCCGACTTTGCGCGCAGCGCCGTATTGCGTCAGGCGGACCGGCCTACGCCCAGTCCGGTTCTGGACGGACCATCAACACAGTCACTCTCTGAATTGCAGTCGATGATGTTTCAGTTGGAGGCCCGGGTGGGGCAACTGGTGGAACAGGTTGACGCCGTTACGCCCGCACGAAACAAACAATTGGCCGAAGTCTGAAGAAGGAGGGAAGTTTGTACTCGCTTGCCTTCTTAATGGTCCTCTCGGCCATCGCTACCTGGATCTTCACGCCGGCCATTCGCGGTCTATGCCTGACGCGAGGTTGGTTGGATCAGCCTGATGCTCGCAAGCATCACGCCAATGCCGTTCCCCGGCTGGGTGGAGTCGCGATCATGCTCGCCTACGCACTCAGCCTCGCCATCTTCGCCCTGCTTCCCCTGTCGGTCAGCCTGGAGACTCGCTCGCATTGGAACCAGATCCTGCGGCTGCTCCCGGCGGTGGGCCTGGTTCTGTTTATGGGGCTGGTGGACGACCTGCGCGGATTGCGGCCCCTCACCAAGATCGTTGCCGAGGTGGCCGCCGCGTTGACGGTTTACACGGCCGGAGTGCGGCTGGGTGGCGATGCCTGGTGGGCGTTACCGCTCACGGTGGTTTGGCTTGTCGGCACCACCAATGCCATCAACCTGATTGACGGCGTCGATGGGCTCGCAGCTGGAGTCAGCCTGTTCGCGACGCTGACCATGTTTGTCGCAGCCTCGCTCAATGGCAACATTCTGCTGGCGATGGTGACAGCACCGCTAGCCGGCTGCCTGATCGGATTTCTCCGGTACAACTTTGAGCCGGCCTCCATCTTTCTGGGCGATTCCGGCAGCCTGACCATCGGCTTCCTTCTGGGTTGCTTCGGCCTTATCTGGGGCTATAAGACCGCGACGGCCATCGGCATGGTAGCGCCGATGGTGCTCCTCACCCTTCCCTTCCTCGACGTAGCGCTGGCAATCGGGCGTCGCTTCCTGAGCATGCAACCTATTTTTGGAGCCGACCGCGGTCACATTCATCACCGGCTCCTGGCACGGGGTCTACGGCCTCGGCACGTAGCCTTGATTTGCTACCTGGGCTGCGGTGTGGCGGGGTTGGTATCGTTGTGGGCCAGCCAGTCCGGCCCACAGCTCGCGGCATTCCTGGTGCTCGCCTTCGGCGGCTTGGTTTGGGTCGCGGTCAGCCACCTTGGCTTCACCGAATTCCGGGCCGCCCGGAGCGCGCTCCTCGGAAATCGGTTCCGCCAGGTCGTACGGGATGCGATCATCGTCGACCGGATGAAAAGCGGCTTGGCGTCGGCGACTAGCGCAGACGACTACTGGAGCCACTTGCACACGGCGAGCGAAAAACTGGGCCTGGGCCGCGTCCACCTTCGTCTCGATGGGCAGGTTTGGTCCTCGGAAGGAGAGCCGCACCCGGCCGGTTGGGAGACCCGCGTGCCGCTGAACGGTGACGACTACGTCGCGTTCCAGAGCGTCGCGCCTGACCCCGATACTGCTCACGCTCTGATTCCTTTGGCGCTGGCGCTCCGCGATTCGCCTAAGCCGCCTTCAAGGCGGAAGGCGCCTCCGACTCTGGAATCAACTGGCGATTTGGATCGACGCGCAGAAACAGCGCCGCGCTGATCAGGAGCATGATCGAAAAAGGAAGCAGCGGGAAATTGTAGGCGTCAGACTTGTTCCAGCCGGCGCCCATTAAGCCCTTCACGATGTAGCCAAAGGCGATGGAGGACAGAAATGAACCGAGCTGTCCCGCCATGTTCATCGTTCCGCTCACCGATCCGCCATACTTACGGCCGATGTCGAGACAAACGGCCCACGCAACAGGCAACATGGCATCCATCGCCCCGTAGCCCAGGGCCAGCAGCACGAGGGGAAGCAATTTGCCAGGCGCGAAGTGAGTCGCCATCATCAGCAGTCCGGCCACGAAAAGTCCGCCGGCACCAATGCTGCAGCGCGCCCACTTGAGGCCGATTCGGCTGCACAACCGGTCGCTCAGCCAACCGCCGAACAGGTTTCCGCAGGCACCGCAGGCAAAGGGCAGCCACGCGATCGCCTTCAGGTCGGAGTTATCGTAGCCCCGGCCTTCGCGCAAATAGTCGGTCAGCCAGCCCAGATAGAAAAACGACCCCCAGCAATAGGTGTGATACATCAGCAAGATCGTCCAAAAGTTGCTGTCACGTAAAGCGATGCCCCAGGGAAGGCCGTGTGGCTGCGGCTCTGGCGGAGGACCGATTTCGGCCAGTTCCTGCGCGCTCACGCCGTCCATCTCCTTCGGCGTATCGCGGAACCACCAGTACCAGAGCGAAACCCAAACGACACCGAAGACCGCGAAGACGCCAAAGGTTCCACGCCACGTAAGAGTCTCGGCCATGGTGAGCACGACGAAGGGCGAAATCGCGCCGCCAACGCGGCTGCCCATCCACACGATACCGGTGGCGCGCGCTCGCTCTTTCAGTGGGAACCAGCGCGAAATGGCCGCAGAACTGGTGGGGTAGGCGCCGGCCTCTCCAGCACCGAAGAGGAAGCGGCAGGTAATCAACTGCCAGAAGTTCTGGACGAAGCCCGTCAGGCTAGTGAAGATGGACCACCAGACGACGATGCGGGCCGCCGTCTTGCGCGGGCCGGTGCGATCGGCCATGGCGCCGGTAGGAATCTCAAAAAGGGCGTAAGAAAGCGCAAAAGCGCCAATAATCCATCCCCAACGATCAGGGGTGATCCCAAGCTCGTTCTGCATGTCCTTACCCAGGAGGTTGATGCAAACCCGATCAACGTAGGTGATGATCGAGAGCAGGAAAAGAAAACCGAGAGCCCGGTACCGATATTTCATGTTGAGGATCGATTATATCGAGATCTAGAAGTCGAAAACCACGCCGGCGGAGGGCAAAATCGGAAAGGTCCGCTCAATCGCCACGCGAGCTCGCTGGGTGCGGGCGTCAAAGCCTTGGGAATCGTCGACGCGCAGGTTGCGGCGATTGGTGACATTGATCACCTCGGCAAACAGGGTCGCTTGAAATCGCTTCCGGATGAAGGCCTTGTTCAAGCGTAAATCGGTGCGCTGATAGGCGGGAAGGCGCAGCAGATTACGCTGTTGCGAGAGAAAGTATTCGCCGTTACGCAGTTCGAAAAAGCCTCCGAGCGGAAGGCCGGTGGCATAGGCAAATCGACCGCTCACATTTACGGTGGGCCGCAGGCGGTAGCTGAGAAAGGCCTGTACCTGGTGGCGCAAATCGTGGTCAGCGATGAAGCTCGTTCCGGTAACCCGTTCGTCCATCGCCGTTCGGGAGTAAGTGTAGGCGAGCCAGCCGGTGAGTCCGTTCGCTGACCGGCGCTGCCACATCGCCTGCCAGCCGCGGGCGCGGCCGCGAAGCGAGTTGAGCCACGGGGCTGGATTCACCGGCAACAGGATGCTACCGTTCGCGGCCAGGCGCGCATCGAAACGGGGCTGGAACAACAGGTCGCGGTCACGCCGCTCAAAGAGTTCCAAGCGTAACCGGGAGCGTTCACCGAGCGGGCGCTCTACGGTGATCTGGGCGTGCTGAGCGCGCTGGGCCTGGAGCATTTGCGGCAGCGGCGATAGATACTGACGGAGCTCGCCGAACTGGACGCTCTGCCCCCAGGAGAGAGCCAGACGAACTTTTCCGGGCATCGGCCATGCGACAGACGCAAAGGGCGTGGGTACGGCGTGGCCCGAGAGGGAATGAGAGTCGATCCGGCCGCCAGCGCGCAGTTCGATGCCCCGGCCAGCCGACCACGTTTGCTGCAGATAGGCGCCAGCGCGATGGGCATGACCCGCGTAACGCTCAAGCGGACGGAGGCCGGTGGCCTGAATCTGGTTCACCGAGCCGTCGTCCTGCACGCGACGCCAACTCCAACCACCCTCGGTGACGAGGCGCGGAGACCAATTGGCGGCAACATCGGCGTTCCAAACACGCTCGCCGTAGCGGCTGCCGCCAAGGGGAAGCCGATCACGATTGTCGTTGCGGAAGTCCTCGGATAACCAGGCGAATCGCTGTGTCACCAGCAAGCGGGTCACCGGAGCCGCCCGCCAAGTGGCGATGGTGAGCATAGAGTCGTAGTCGCTCAGCAGAATTGAGTTGAGACCGAGGCGGGGACGGCTGGCTTCGCGGTCAAGACCGGAATGCCCGCGGATCAAAGTGAGGGAAAACTGATGGCGGAGAGAGGCATTTGCCGTCAACTTACCCTGACCATCCCAGAAGCCAAAGGCGAGGCCGGGATCGTCGGCGGTACGGTTAATGATGTACTGCAGGTAGCTCTTACGCAGACCCGCCACCCAGGTGACGCGCCTCCCAAGCGGGCCCTCCGCGGTAAACGACGCATTGGACGCAGACAAGTTCACCCGAAAGTGGCGGCGGTCGGCGTCACCGTCGCGGAGCCGGAAATTAACCGCGCCGGCGGTGCGGTCCGAGTAACGGGGCGACAACGGGCCGGCCTCCAGTGACGCGCTCTCAAGTAACTCCCCCTGCAACAGCGCGAGCGAAGCGCTCGTATTGTCGCCAGGCACGGCGTGGAACGGCTGATGAAGTAAGATACCGTCCAAATAGATTCCAATTTGGTTGTAACTCGCCCCACGTACCGTGAACTGACTCTGGAAATCGCTATAGGCGCCCACCCCAGGGAGACTTTGCAGCGCACGGAAGGGATCGTCAGCCAGCACGGAGCCCAGGTTCCGCAGTTCGCTGCCGGCAAGGTCGAACCTTCCGGTGGGTACGGCATCGAAGGGAGCGGCGGCCACCGTTACCGAAGCATTCTGGCGCAGAGTGTCCGAATGCAGAGCAAAATCGACTTCGACCGTGGTCGCCGAAACTGTAACGGCCAAGGGGCGGTACCCAACAAGAGTCGCCTTAAGGCTGACGCCCTCTGCCGCGGAAAGCCGGTAACGGCCATCACGACCGGTAGCGACGGGTTGCCCGTCGCCGCGAACTTCGGCACCGGCCAACGGCTCACCGGTGCGGGCATCGGTGACGCGTCCACTTACAGAAATGGCAACGACAACGAGTAAGTGAAGCACTTACACCGAATATTTACGGGCCAAGCCGTTCAGTTTCTTGAGCAGCGGCGGAACGTGCGTGAAGGCATCAGCCTTCTCTTCGTACTCGAGGGCCAGATAGCCACGATAGCCGCTCTTGGCGATCATACTGGTCAGGCGATCCCAATCGGCGGGCTCCGCCTTGGCGCCGAAGCCATGCAACTCGGTCTTGAACTGCACGTTGGCGGCGAAGGGCAGGATTTCGGCGATTTGTTCGTAGGCGTCCGTCGTGAAATTGCCGGTATCGAGGTTCACCGCAACCCACGGCGAATCCACTTTCTTGACGATCTCTACGATGCGGGAAGCACGGGAGGTAATGCCGCCGTGATTCTCGAGACCCAGAATGACACCGCGTTCCGCCGCGTAAGCGGAAGCGCGAGAGAGTACATCCACCACCCACTTGGCGGCCTCATCTTCCGTGGACGTCTTCGGCACAGTACCGCCGAAGACGCGAATGTGTCCGGCGCCAAGGCGGGCCGCAACATCGATCCATTTCTTTACTTCGGCCAGTTCCTTGTCGCGCAGTTCCGGCGTAGGCTGGCACATGTTGGTCCGCACGGAGATCGAATAGATCTCGACACCATGCCGGTAGGCGAGCCGCTTGAGCGGCTGCAGAAATGAGTTCTCAGTCGAAGGGAACCAATAGACCGTAAGGTCCAGGCCGTCGACCTCGTTCTCCACCGCAAGGGGCACCAGATCTTCGTACTTCATGCTGCCCTTTTGTAGGGGTTCGCGGAAGGAGTAGGCACAGATTGCGGTCCGGAGGCGAGCCTTTGCGCCGAAGGCCGGTAGAGCCAGAAGGGGAAGAAAGTCGCGGCGAAGCATGACGCTATTCTATGCCTTCGCGGCGCACTCCGAGGAGCAGTAGTGCGATTCGCCCCGCGTCAGGTGCGGTGGGGCATGCACGCCGCAGACGGCGCACTTCTTGAGTGCCCCTTTGCTCGCCGCCGCGGGACTGCCGGCAGAGGGTTGGCTGACCAGGTCTCCCATGGCCTTGCCAATCATCCCCATCACGGCGCGCAGTATCGTAATCGCGATAATGCCGCCCAGGAACAACACGACCATGCGGATCATAGCGAACTCCTCTCTCTAAATACGAAAGGCGCCCGCGGAGCGTTCCGCGGGCGCCTTGGGAACGGGAAACGAACTACTTCTTCTTCGGTGTCGGCTTAGCCGCGGGAGCAGACTTCTTGGCGTTCGGGTTCTGGAAGGTAGTTTCCACCTTCTGTCCCATCGCCATCAGCATTCCCTTGGCGGACTCCGCGAAGGAGCCATCGGGCTTCAGTTCTACATACTTCTGGAACGCCTCAGCCGTGCCGGGGGGGAAAACGAGCGAGCCGTCGGCCTTCGTTTCTGCCTTGCCGGTGAGATAGATGCCGTACTGGTACTGAGCATCGGCGTAGTTAGGATCGGACTCGATGGCGCGCTTGAAAGCGGCACCGGCAGCTTCACTCTGATTGGCGTTCGTCAACAAAGCGCCCAGGTTGTAGAAGTACTTGCCGCCGTTGGGCGGATCTAGCAAAGCGGCTTTCTCTAATTCCTGCTGCGCTTCGGTGAACTTCTTGCCGCGAGCCAAGGCCAAGGCGTAGTTGTTGATGTAAGAAGCATCATCGGGCTTCAATTCGATCGCCTTTTGAAAGCTCTCATAGGTCTTTACCAGCGAGGCGTCGGCTTCCGGACCCTTCTGAGAACGGGCGAGACCGGAATAGCTTTCTGCGAGTTGAGCCCAGATCACATGCTGCTTGGCATCCATCGTGGAAGCCTTGGTGAACTGCTCAACCGCTACGGGGAAGTTTTGGGCCTTTAGGGCTTCCATTCCACCGTTGAACGAGTCGTTCAATTCTTTGTTCTTCGCCATGGCGGCGGAGCGTTCCTTCATGGCCTTATCGAGGGCAGCCTTCTGCTCGGGCGACATGTCGCGAGCCACTTCTTCGGTGACCTTGCCGCTCTCGGCAGCTTTCTGCAGTGCGGCTTGGCGAGCGGCGTATTCGGCCATATCGAAATTAACCGGAACCGGATCGCCCAAGCGGGTACGCACACCTTTCACCTGATCGATTACTTCGCCGCCCTCAAGTTTGCCCTTCACCTTCTTGGCATTGGTGTAGAGATAGACGTTGTACGTGCCGAGGGGCAGGCCCGCGTGGAAGAAGTCACCCTTCTTCTTCGTGTCGCACAAATACTCGCCTTTGATGTCGGTGCGCTCAATTCTGATCCACGCACCCTGAAGCGGCTTCCCGTCCGGACCCTTGACCGTCCCTTCAATAGCGCCCGTTTGGGCCCAAGTGAGCCCGGCCAACAGGCCGGCCAAAACCGTCAATTTCAACATGATTTTCGACATGGAGCTTCTACCTCTCTGATCCAGGACCACAACGCAAACTTTCTCAGGATACTACACCGGCACAATGAATTCGACGATAGCAGGGGCGGTTCGGGTTACCAGAATTCGAAACCGACGCTGTCCGGCGGCCATCAAAGTGGTCATGAGACTGCTTTGGATCTGCGGCTTGGCCTGGAACGCGATAGCGGCCGAACCGGCCTGGGAGCGGGCAAAGGCGCTCTACGAGCAGACCCAATACGACGAATCGTTGAAGGCCCTTACGGGGCTGGCGGCGTCCGGTCCGGTGTCTTCGTTGCGAGGCCGCAACTACTTCATGAAAAACGACTTCAAGCAGGCAGCCACTCTATTTGAGCAAGCAATCTCACTGGTCCCCAACAGCTCTGAGTACTACCTTTGGCTCGGCCGCGCCTTTGGCCGGAGGGCGGAAACATCCTCATTTCTAACCGCTCCCGGCTACGCCTCGAAGGCGCGTCAGAACTTTGAAAAAGCCGTGCAATTGGACCCAAAGAATGGCGAGGCGCTGAGCGATCTGTTCGAGTACTATCTTCAGGCACCGGGCTTCCTTGGCGGTGGTCAGGACAAAGCAATCGCCCTGATCGAGAAAATGGCCGCGATTGATCCAGCGGAGCGGCACTTTGCCCAGGCCCGGGTGGCGGAAGAGCAGAAGGACTGGGTTCAGGTCGAGGCCCAGCTACGTCGGGCCGCCGACCTTGCTCCGCAACAGATTGGTCGGCTCATTGACCTGGCCAAGTTCTTTTCAAAGCGCGGCAGACCGGTAGAGGCTGAGGCGATTTTTGCCCGGGCGGCCAAGTTGAATCCGGAGAGTCCGAAGCTGCTGATCGAAAGAGCGGCTGCCTACGTGGAGCAGCGACAGCATCCGGCCGAGGCTCGCCGCCTACTGGAACGCTATTTGAAGGCAAAACTGACTCCAGACGATCGTCCTCGGGAGGAAGCACGGAAGTTACTGGAAAGACTTCCGAAGGGTTAACGAAACGAACCGGGGAGTGATTGATTCTGTTGCACTTAGATGGTAGGGGCCACCCATTCCGTCTCGCCACTCTTAAGGTAGCAGACTCAACCCAGAGTTCTACCTCAACCGATTGATTCGATTGGGCATCCATCTTGTGACCGGGTGATCCTACTCTCGCCGCAGATGCGGCAAGTGACCCGCGCCGAAGAGGCCAGCCAAGTTGCCCAGCGTGGCCTGTTCGATGCGGGTATGCGAGTTGCGGTACGTAAAACTTCGAAGCTTGACTTCGGCAAGCATCGTGGGGGAGAACAAGTCCCACGCCGGCAGCAGCCCGCCACTCAGCAGGTAAAGCGGAAAGTTGAACATATTGATGACGGTGGCCAGAGCGATGCCGAGGGCGCGTCCCATGGTCTCGAAAATCTGAATCGCCCGCGGATCGCCGTCGCGGGCGAACTGTGCCACTTGGACAGCCGTGAGGTCATCGCCCAAGCGGATTAGCTTGGCGAGCGAAACGACGGCTGTTGCCGAGGCATGCTTTTCGAGACAGCCCCGATTGCCACAATCACAGGGATTGCCATCGGGGACCACCGTAATGTGACCCAGTTCGCCCGCCATTCCTTCGGCGCCGTGGAGCACGCGGCCATGGTGAATGATGCCGCCTCCGATGCCCGTACCAAGAGTAAACATCACCAGGTCGTTCACGGCGCGGCCAGCGCCTTGCCACTGCTCTCCGAGGGCCGCCGCATTGGCATCGTTTTCCAGGATCACTTCGGTGCCGAGCCTTTCGCTAATGGTGTCGCGCAGAGGGAAGTCCTCCAAGGGCTTGAGGTTGTTCGAGCCCAGCACGACACCTTCGCGCAACCGGATGAAGCCGGGAACGCCGATGCCCACGCCCAGCAAGTGCCGGTCCTCGTAGGCGCCGCGAAGAATGTTGATAGCCTCCACCATATTGTTGAGCATGGCTTCGCGACCGGCGTGGACATCCGTGGTTCGGGAGATCTGCTCCAGCATGTTGCCATCAGCGGAAAATGCGGCAGCGCGCAGATTCGTCCCGCCGAGATCAAGCCCAATCGTAAACGAACTCATCGTTTCAGCAGGATAACAGAGACCTTTGCGATGATCAGGAGAGCCTCATGGATTTTCTCTCACTGATTGGCGGGGCCACGCCGCCGGTGCCGCCCAGCCCGAACGCCTGGAAGTCAGTCGCGGAGGCGCTGTTGATCGGGCTAATCTTTGGCGCGCAGCGAGAGACGTCACTTCCCCAAAACGCCTCTGGCCTGCGGGACTTCCTGTTGGTATCGATGATTGGCGCAGCCTGCGGATTATTGAATCAGCCAATGGTGACGGTCGTTGCAATTGCGGTGATTGCCCTGGCGTGGCCGGCCTTCCAAATGCGTCCAGAGGAGTCTTCAGGGCTGACGACAAGGCTCGCCGCGATCGTCACCTTCCTCCTGGCCCACTTAACCACGGTGCCGAATCTGCCGGGCGCGGAGCCGATTGCCTTGGCGCTGGCCGTCATCGGCGTGGCGCTTTTGGAAATGAAGGGGCAGTTGCACCGATTCTTTCGCGAGGTGATCACCGACGTCGAGTTCAACGACACCATCAAGTTTCTCGGCGTGGTGTTTGTGATCTATCCGTTGCTGCCGGAGGGACGGTTTGGGCCTTACGGAGCGTTTGAGCCACGCAAGATTTGGGTCTTCGTCATCCTGGTTTCGAGCATCTCGTATCTGGGGTACTTCTTCGAGAAGTTCATCGGCGGAACCTGGAGTTTGCGGCTGACTGGACTCCTGGGGGGGATCTCGTCGACCACGGCGGCAACCGGCGCCTTCGCCAAACATGCGTATGAGAATCCAAGCCGATTGGGTTCGCTATGGCAGGCGGCAACCTTGGCAAACTCAGTGCAGTTTCCACGCGTGCTGGCCCTGGTTGCGGCTTTGAATTGGCCCTTAGCGGTGGCAATGGCGTGGCCGTTGGCGGCGATGTCGGTCGTGGGGTTGGCAATCAGCATGTGGCCGATCAGGCCGGACCGGAAAGACGATGGACCAGAAACGACGGTCCCGTTGCGGAATCCATTTCGCCTGCGGCCCGCGCTGCGATTCGGTCTGATCTTCGCTGCGATGCTGGTGGCGTCGCGCGCGGCTGCGGCGATCTACGGGACGACGGCGGTGTACTTGACTAGCCTGATTGGTGGACTGATTGACGTGGACGTGATTGTGGTGTCGACGTCGGAGATTCAGGCCGTGGGGAAGATTGATGGCGAGAGCGCGCGGAAGGCGATCTTTCTGGCGTTACTGATGAATGCGTTGTTTAAGACGGGTTTGGCGTTCAGCGGTGGGAATCGGTCGTTTGGGCGGCGGATGGCGGGGTCGTTTTTGGCGATGTTGGTGGTCGGGGGGACGATGCTGTGGTTCAACTGGCGTTGAGCTGACGCCATCATCTCCGCGCTTTCCCTATAAGCTATTGATTATAGGGAACTTATTATTTAGTCGGACTCATATCTAAAGGCTTCAACGGTAAGGGGTTGGGGGAGATTTGCGTTTTTTCGAGGCCTTAAGGGCGAGTCTGGAGAAAATAAACTTGAGAATTTTCCGCTCGAGAATCCACTTATTGGTGGATGGCGAAACGGATCCAACTTCCGCCGCGGTTGCGCTCGTTCAAGTGCAGGCAGGTTTACCACGTCTATCAGCGAGGATCGCAACGCCAGAAAGTCTTCTCGAGCAAGGCCGACCTGACGCTCTACCTCGATCGCCTCGATACCTTGGCCCGGCGCTATAAGGTCCGTATCCATGCCTTCTGCTTGATGTCCAATCACGTCCATTTCCTCTTCGAACCCCAGCGCAAACGCGGCATCTCGCGGTTGATGCAGCACCTGCAGTCTTACCATGCCCGCTACATGAACGGACTCCGCCACACCGACGGACACCTTTGGCGCCATCACTTTCACGCCAAACACATCGCCTCCCCAGGCCAGTACCGCGCAGCGCTGCTCTACATTGAGCAGAACCCCGTCGCCGCCGGCCTCTGCCAGAAAGCGCACCTCTACGCCTACTCCAGCGCCATCGCCCACTGCGAGAACCAACCGATCTACACGGTGAAGCGCCATCAATATGAGGCGCGGGTTCGCCTCTATCTCGATCGCTGGCGGAAAGAATTCAGTATTCCGGCGACAGGCGCCACCAACTGGGCCACCTGGCTTCGAAGCCCACGCGAAGCCTCCCACGAGCAGGACTTGGCCGAACTCATCCGGGAGGCAAAAGCGATTGAGGGCGCGCCGCTGACTCCGCGCGTCCGGGCGACGCCTCTTCCGGCAGCCAACGCCCTCGCCGTCCCTGACGCTCGAACGTTGCGCTACGCAACCGCCCGCGGCAGTTAAGGCTACTTCACGCCCAGAATGGACTTCAGCTGGTGCAGGTCACCCTCTGCAATAGCGGAGTGCTTCGGAAAATCGGCGCGAGTGGAAAGCTTGCGGCGGTAGCGCTGGAAATACTCAGCCAGGTCGCCGCCGAACTGGAAACTGTACATGATGTCGGCGAACTCGCGCGTGTGGCGAAGCCCGAGCCCATGCCCCGCTTCGTGAAGCACCGTTAGATAGACCATCACGTCGCGGAGCAGCGGATCATTGACATTGCGGCCTACAGGGCGGATCGCGAGCCTGACACCGGGCCGGCCGTTGATCGTCACCGGTTCGGCCTCGCCGTACAGACCGCCAAACTTCGACGCCCAGACGACATGAATGCGCGCCTCCATCGGCTCAGAAACCCGATGGAGATTCAGCTTGCCTGCCGCCGCGCGCTGCCAGGCATCCAGTGCATAGACGGCCAATTGATCGTCACCGTGAAAGCATCCGGAATCGGCCGCAACCTCTTTGGTGCAGGGAGCGATGTAGTAGGGCAAGTCCTGGGCCGGAGTGTCGGCGAAAACGAGGGTAAGAGCGAAGATGGCGAGCGTCATCTCTGTTCAACGCGCTGCGAATCTTCCCGCATCTGCTTGATCTCGTCTTCCAACGCCTCAATGCGGCGCGTGAGTTGGGTGATCAGCTGACCCTCGGGATCGGGCATCTTACAGTGATCCAGTTTCTCTTGTGGCTCGGCGCCACGCTGACGGACTACACGGCCCGGAATGCCGACCACGGTAGAGTGATCCGGCACGGACTGGATCACGACACTGCCAGCACCAATGCGCGAATGGTCGCCGATGGTGATGTTGCCGAGAACCTTGGCCCCGCCGCCGATGACGACATTGTTGCCTACGGTGGGGTGGCGCTTCCCTTTATCCTTGCCCGTACCGCCCAGAGTGACGTGCTGGTAAATCAGGCAATCGTCGCCGATTACCGCGGTTTCGCCGATCACCACACCCATGCCATGATCGATAAACAGGCGCCGGCCGATGGTGGCCCCAGGGTGAATTTCGATCCCAGTAAGCCAGCGTGCCAGTTGAGAGAGGCAGCGCGCCGGTAGACGGAGTTTCGCCAGGTAAAGCCGGTGAGCGAGCTTGTGGGTCATGACGGCGTGCAAGCCGGGATAACAGAGCAGGATCTCGAGATAGCTGGATGCCGCGGGATCCTCGCGGAAAATCGTCTCCATCTGCTCGCGGATAGTACTGAACATGACCCTCGATTCCAGAGTATCGCAATCTAAAGCGCGCTGAAACGGAAGAGAGCGCCGCATTCCTCATCGACTGTTAACTGAGGAGTAAACAAAGCGGGGGATGTTCAGAAAAAACGGGAGGACTGGTATACTACGGCTGTTGCCTGACGGCTCACTTCCGCTCTTTATGATTCCTCCCCCGGGAATGATGATCAGCCCTCAAGACCGTCCAGCATGAACTCGCAGCGTACGAGTATGGAATCCATCCCGCGTCGGATTCCTGAGGCCAATTCGGCCCGGTCCTACGTCATCGCTATCCTTTTGTGATTTTCGATGTGGAGACGAGTCTCCTTTTTCCGTGGCCGGTCCGCATCAGCGCCTTGGCTGGATGGGTGTAGCGGAAGTCACGGCGTTTTGAGGAGTTGGCTGTCGGCTACGTCTGGGCATTCGAAAAAGGGAGCACGCGAGTGGCAATTGCATCTCGGCTGACGAACAGTTCAATCCTGTTCTTAATGATGGCGGCGAGCATCTGGGCACAACCCAAGCTACGTCTGTCGACGACGACCGTAGGTCCGGTAGCGTTCGCGCAAGGCGCGGTCGCGGCTGGGCAAACCATTGAAGCCCGCAATGCGGGCACGGGGAACCTGAGCCTCGCGCTGACTTCCGACGTCCCCTGGATGACGGCCGTCGTGGGAGCATCCCGTGCCTGTACCGTGCTAGTGGGTACCTGCCTGCCTATCAACATTGGCTTTCAAACCACGACCTTGGCGCGCGGCACCTACACCGGCACCCTGACGGTGCGCGACCCCAATGCGATCGATGCTCCACAATCGGTCACCGTAACCGTTCAAGCCGGGGGCGGTGTACCCGATCGTGTCGACTTTTACCTGCCTCCGACAGGTGGCACCTCTGAAGTGGCATTCACGACAAACAGCGAACTGCGATCCACCGTCACCACATCGACCGGGGGATCCTGGCTTTCGCTCGCGCTCGATGGCAGCGGAACCTTCCGGTTCAGCTACCCCTATCGAGTGGTGGGCCGGCAGATTGCCTCCACTCCAGTGGGGACCTATCAAGGCAGCATCGTCACCTCCGGCTCTACTTTTGCCGGAGACAACCGGACGGTGCCGGTCACCCTCAATGTGACAGCCCAGCCCATTGCCGTGGCCAGCACCACCAACCTGAAGTTCCGCATCCCGCACTCGGGCAAGCTGCCGCAGTATCTGGTGATGAGCAATCGCGGCCAAGGCACACTGGCGATTTCCGGCGCCACCTTCGCGCCTGGCACTACCGGTGGCGCTTGGCTGACGTTGACGCCGGAGGCCACAAATTCGGCATTGATCAAAGCCGATGCCGACGCTGGAACCCTGGCGTTGGGAATCTACACCGGCGTCATTACCGTGAACTCGAACGCGGCAAATGGCCCCACGCGAGTGCCGGCAACCCTGGAGGTGATCGCTGCGGGTCCGCCGCTTTCTTCGGTCGGCAGCGTGCTGAATATCGGCACCTATGCCCGCAACGAGCCGCTAGCCCAGGGGGGCGCCACGGCTGTGTTCGGCGAACAGTTTGTCCCGCTGGGCACCGCACCCGCGGGCGCCGAGTCCACGCCCTATCCCACGACGATCAGCGGCGTACAAGTCTTCGTGAACAACACGCCGGCCCCGCTCTACTATGTCTCCTACAATCAGGTGAACTTCCTCATCCCGTACGAGACACCGGTGGGCGAAGCAACCATCCGGGTGGACCGGGCAGGCCAGCGCGGCAATACCGTCAGCGTCACGATTGAACGCCGGGTACCGCGCATCATGACCTTCAGCAACTTTGCGGGTGACTACGGCATTATCGTGAACGCGACGCAGGGCGGATTCCCGCTGCCCACTAGCCTGGGAGTTCCCGGCGGGGCCCCCGCCAAACCAGGCGACGTCCTCGTCATCTATGCGATCGGCCTTGGAGCGACAGATCCGCCGGTAGCGAGCGGCGTGGCCTCACCGGCTGATCCGTTGGCAGTGGTCTCGCCCAACCCGGTCGTGATCTTCGGGACACCCGGTCCCTTCAGCCTGTTCAGCGCTGATCCCTTCTTTGCGGGTCTGGTGCCCGGATTCATGGGACTGTACCAGATCAATGTGATCGTGCCCGAGGGGGTCCCCACTGGCAACAGTGTTCCGATATCCTTGGGTGTTGAGTCGTTCCAAAGCAATATTGCGCGGATCGCCATCAGCGGCCAATGACCGATCGCCTTTACTATTCCGATTCCACGCTAGTGGAGTTTAGAGCCAAAGTGGTCGCTTGCGATGAGCAAGCGACCACTCTTTATTTGGATCGCACGGCCTTCTACCCTGCCTCGGGGGGCCAGCCACAAGACACCGGCACCCTAAACGATGTTGCCGTCGTTGAAGTGGTGGATGAAGGCGAGCGTGTTGCCCATCGGCTGGCGGCACCTTTGCGCGATGTAGACGTCTTCGGGACGATTGACTGGCCCCGGCGGTTCGACCACATGCAGCACCACACCGGACAGCACCTGCTTTCCGCCGTGCTTGCCGAACGCTTCGGCATCTCCACCGTCAGCTTCCACCTCGGCGACGAGGCGGCAACCATTGATGTGGACGCGGCAGAGCTTCCGGCCGGGCGGCTGGCGGAGATTGAGGCTGAGACGAATCGGGAGATTCACGCGAACCGGCCAGTCACGGTCTCAGTGGAGGAATCGCCCGCTGGATTGCGTAAGACTTCGGAACGTAGCGGTCCGTTGCGGGTGGTCACGATCGACGGTCTGGACCGCAGCGCCTGCGGTGGTACGCATGTCTTAAGCACCGGACAGATCGGAATCGTCACATTGCGCAAAGTCGAAAAGGTGCGACAGTCCTTGCGGATTGAGTTTCTGTGCGGCGGGCGAGCCGTGGCGCGTGCACGCGCCGACTTCGAGTCTCTGTCAGTTGCCGCTCGGACACTGAGTGTTGCGTTGGATCAGGTTCCGGCCAGTGTGTCCGCCGTGCAGAATCGCGTGGCGGTGGCTGAAAAGGCTTTGGCTAAGCTGACGATCGAGGCCGCCATCGGACGGGGAGCAGCCACGTTCCGGCAGAGCGAACCCAACGCGGCAGGACGCCGCGTTCATGTCGCACAGTGGACGGAACTCGTGGACGAAGCGCGCGCCGAGGCGCAGGGGTTTACGCAGTCCGGGTCAGCGGTGTATCTCGGAGTGGCGGGGACGGCGATTCTGCTGGCGGTTTCGCCTGAGAGCGGCTTGAACGCAGGCGCGGTATTCAAAACGGTAATCGGGCAGGTGGGGGGTCGAGGAGGCGGCGGCAAGACGCTGGCTCAAGGCACTTCGGATGATCCCGAAGCCGTCATCCAACTGCTACGGTCCATCGCAGACGTTTAAGAAATGAGCCTCTAACTAGATCCCTTGACAAGAGATTTTTTCGCCCGCATAATTCAAACGTACGTATGAATGATACGATCGTTCGTCCCAATCTTGGGGCCAAAGAGCGGATCCTCGGTGCCGCCGAACGGCTCTTCTGCGATCTCGGCATCGATGCCACCAGCCTGCGGCAGATTACCGCCTTGGCCGAGGTGAATCTGGCCGCGGTCAACTACCACTTCCAAAGCAAAGACGAACTGGTCCGTGCCGTCTATGTCCGTCGTCTGCGGCCGATTAACGAAGAGCGGATCGCGATGCTCGACGGTTTGGAGCGGCAATACGGTGACGAACCAGTGCCGCTCGATTCCCTGCTGGATGCGTTCTACGCGCCAGTAGTGACGGAGGCAAAGCGTCTGGCGGAGGAGGGGGTAACCGTCACCAAGATGATGGGGCGCATCTACACCGATCCGCATCCGGTGGTTGACCGTTTCTTCGCGGAGGAGATTGCGCCGGTGGCCGCGCGGTTCAACCGCGCGTTCGGAAGAACCCTACCGCATCTCTCGAAGACGGAAGTCTTTTGGCGCATGTACCTCAGCGTCGGCTTGCTGGCCCATGCGATGGGAACCTCAAGGAAGGTCGGGCTGATTTCGGGTGGCCTGTGCGACGGCCAGAACATGCAGGAAGTGCTGACGCAGATCAAGAGTTTCGCGAAAGCCGGATTTTTGGCACCGGGCGAGGAGCAGTGATGCGACTGTTGTTTTTATGCCTGATGGGTTGGAACCTGTCCGCGGAGGTATTACCGCTTACCTTGCAGAAGGCCGTGGCGCTGGCCACGGCGAAGGACGGCAATCTGCGGCTGCAGTTGGTGAAGGAAGGAGTTTCCCAAGCCGACGCCCGCCGACGTCAGGCATTGGCGGCGTTTCTCCCCAACGTCGATGGTTCGATTGGGGCCTCCAACCAGACTCGCAATCTACAGGCGTTCGGGATCCAGTTCCCGACTATCCCTGGCCTGAGCTTTCCAACTTTTGCGGGACCATTCACGGTGGTTGACTATCGAGCGTCGGCGTCACAAAGTATTCTCGACCTCGCCAGCATTCAGCGGTACAAAGCCGCGAAGGCCATGATCACGGTGGCGGAGCTTGAGGCGGCCAACGCCACCAACATCACCGTCCAGCAGGTGGCACGCGCGTACGTGCTGGCGCTGGAGGGCGAAGCAGGCGTCGATGCGGCAACGGCGAACGTGGAACTCGCCAAGGCGCTAGTGAAACTAGCCGATTCGCAGAAAAGCGCCGGAATCGGGACGGGCATCGATGTGACGCGAGCGAAGGTCCAGTTGGCCAACGAGGAGCAGCGACTCCAGGTCGCCCGGAATGCACGGGAGCGGGCTCATTTGGAATTGGCTCGGGCCATGGGACTCAATCTGGCCGTAGAGCTCGAATTGAATGATCGCGTGAACGATGGGTCAGAACCGGCCCCGGCGCTCGATGAAGCGCTGCGCACTGCGCTCGAGGCGCGGCAGGATCTGAAGGCTCAGCAAAAGCGGGAAATGGCGGCATCGTTCACGATGAGAAGCATCAGCGCGGAGCGGCTCCCTTCGATTGGTGCCGCGGGCGACTACGGCGTGATCGGCAACGGGAGCGACAACATGCTGCCCACGCGCAGTATCGGAATCAGTGTGCGAGTGCCGATCTTCGATGGCGGCCGGCGTGAGGCACGCCGCGCGGAAAGTGGCATTGTGCAACGTCAGGAACGCCTGCGCGCGGCGGATCTGGCGAGGCAGGTGCAACTCGAAGTGCGTCTGGCCTTCAACAATCTGCGTTCCACCCGGGATCAGATCGCGACGGCACGGCAGGGTCTCGAACTGTCAGAGAACGAGCTAGCGCAGGCGCAACGTCGCTTTGAGGCGGGCGTGGCCAACAGCCTGGAACTGACCGACGCCCAGACCCGCCTGGCCCGGGCCCGAGACAACCACCTAACAGCCCTTTACCAGTTCAATCTGGCGCGGATCGATCTGGCGGCGGCGGCGGGTTCTATTCGAGAGGCGGTACAAACCATGGGAGAAAAGGCGCGATGAAACGGATCATTCCGATCTTAGTGTTGCTGGTGGCCGTTGGCGGCTACTTTGCCTGGAGCCGCATG